>JAPUEF010000274.1 GCA_027492655.1 Alphaproteobacteria bacterium
TCTACTCGGTTTCGACCGACACGCATTTCTCGCACAAGGCCTGGGCCGACACCTCGCCGGCCATCGGCAAGATCAAGTACACGATGATCGGCGATCCGGCCGGCGTCGTGACGAACAATTTCGGCGTGATGCGCGAAGGCCAGGGTCTGGCCGACCGCGGCACGTTCCTGATCGATCCGCAGGGTGTGATCCAGTTCATGGAAATCACCGCCGAAGGCATCGGCCGCAACGCCGCCGAACTGCTGCGCAAGGTGAAGGCTGCGCAGTATGTCGCCGCGCATCCGGGCGAAGTGTGCCCCGCGAAGTGGGAAGAGGGCGAGAAGACCCTAGCCCCGTCGCTGGACCTCGTCGGCAAGATCTAAGCCGTCGATCTTTCGATACGAGCCGCCCCGGAACGCCGCATCGTTCCGGGGTGCGCTCCCCGCTTTTCTCGAATTCCAGGAGACACGCCATGTTGGACGCCAATCTGAAGGCGCAGCTGAAGGCCTATCTCGAGCGCGTAACGCAGCCGATCGAACTCATCGCCTCGCTGGACGATGGCGCGAAGTCGCGCGAGCTGGCGGAGCTGCTGGAAGAGATCGCGGGCCTCAGCGACAAGATCACCTATGCGCGCCGCGACGACGATGCGCGCCGCCCGTCTTTCGAGATCCGCCGCGGCGGAACGGATGTTCACGTCCGCTTCGCCGGCCTGCCGATGGGGCATGAATTCAATTCGCTGGTGCTGGCGCTGCTGCAGGTCGGCGGACACCCCTCGAAGGAGGCGCAGGATCTGATCGAGCAGGTGCAGGCGCTGGAGGGCGACTATCACTTCGAGACCTATTTCTCGCTCACCTGCCAGAACTGTCCGGACGTGGTGCAGGCGCTGAACCTGATGAGCGTGCTGAACCCGCGCATCACGCATACCGCCATCGACGGCGCGCTGTTCCAGCGCGAGGTGGACGAGCGCAAGGTCATGGCGGTGCCTTCGACCTTCCTGAACGGCCAGCCTTTCGCGCAGGGGCGCATGGGCATCGCGGAGATCGTCGCGAAGCTGGACAGCGGCGCATCGGCGCGGGATGCCGAAAAGATCAACGCCCGCAAGCCGTTCGACGTTCTGGTGGTCGGCGGCGGCCCGGCCGGCGCGGCGGCCGCGATCTACGCCGCGCGCAAGGGCATCCGCACGGGCGTCGCGGCCGAGCGCTTCGGCGGCCAGGTGCTGGATACGATGGGGATCGAGAACTTCATTTCGGTCAGTCATACCGAAGGCCCGAAGCTGGCCGCTGCGCTGGAAACGCATGTGAAGGACTATGACGTCGACATCATGAATCTGCAGACGGCCGCCAAGCTGGCGCCGGCGCAGATGGCGGGCGGCCTGACCGAGATTCACATGGCGAATGGCGCGGTGCTGAAATCGAAGACGGTGGTGATCGCCACCGGCGCGCGCTGGCGGCAGATGAACGTGCCGGGCGAGAACGAGTACCGCAACAAGGGCGTGGCGTACTGCCCGCATTGCGACGGGCCGCTGTTCAAAGGCAAGCGCGTGGCGGTGATCGGCGGCGGCAATTCGGGCGTCGAGGCGGCGATCGACCTGGCGGGCATCGTTTCGCATGTCACGCTGATCGAGTTCGACAGCCAGCTGCGCGCCGACGCGGTGCTGCAGAAGAAGCTGGCCTCGTTGCCGAACGTGAAGGTGATCGTCTCGGCGCAGACGACCGAGGTTCATGGCGATGGCCAGAAGGTTTCGGGCCTGACCTACAAGGACCGCAATTCAGGTGAGCTGCGCCTGGTCGAGCTGGAAGGCATTTTCGTCCAGATCGGTCTGGTGCCGAATACCGAGTGGCTGAAGGGCACGCTGGCGCTGAGCCCGCGCGGGGAGATCGAGGTCGATCAGCGCGGCGAAACCTCGGTGAAGGGCGTGTTCGCGGCGGGCGATGCGACGACGACGCCGTACAAGCAGATCGTCATCGCGATGGGCGAAGGCTCGAAGGCGGCGCTGTCGGCTTTCGATTATCTCATCCGCCTGCCCGTCGAGGAGCGGGAAGCGGCCTGAGGCAGCGCGCAAGGGGTGCGTCATTGCGTATCTCGCGAGCCGGCAGGGCGATTTCCTGAGCCTGGACAGGGCGCGCTGCGGCGTGTTGCGAACCGCCGACCGAGATTCCCGATTTGTCACGGGGATCGACGTAACCGATGCGCGGACGCGGTAGCGCATCGGGCGATGACGGGGCGAGGTGAGGCGTCAGCGCCTCGCCGCTTTTTTCTTCGGCGGGGGCGTGGCGGCGACCGCGCCGCTCTTTCGCTTCAGTAGCGGCTTGAGGAACTGGCCGGTGTAGGAGCGGGGCTCGGCAGCGACATCTTCGGGCGTGCCTGCGGCGACGATTTCACCGCCGCCGTCGCCGCCTTCGGGGCCGAGATCGATGATCCAGTCGGCGGTCTTGATGACTTCCAGATTGTGCTCGATGACGATGACCGTGTTGCCCTGATCGGCCAGCTCGTGGAGGACTTCCAGCAGCTTGCGCACGTCCTCGAAATGGAGGCCGGTGGTCGGCTCGTCGAGGATATAGAGCGTGCGGCCGGTGGCGCGGCGTGACAGCTCCTTGGACAGTTTGATGCGCTGGGCCTCGCCGCCCGACAGGGTCGTCGCCTGCTGGCCGACCTTGATGTAGCCGAGGCCGACGCGCTCCAGCGTCTCCATCTTGTCGCGGACGCTGGGCACCGCCTTGAAGAACTGGGCGGCGTCCTCGACCGTCATGTCGAGAATGTCGGCGATGGACTTGTCCTTGAACTTCACCTCCAGCGTTTCGCGGTTGTAGCGCTGGCCCTTGCAGACGTCGCACTGGACATAGACGTCGGGCAGGAAGTGCATCTCGATCTTGATGACGCCGTCGCCCTGGCAGGCCTCGCAGCGCCCGCCCTTGACGTTGAAGGAGAAGCGGCCGGGCTGGTAGCCGCGCGCCTTGGCCTCCGGCAGGCCGGCGAACCAGTCGCGGATCGGCGTGAAGGCGCCGGTATAGGTCGCGGGGTTGGAGCGCGGCGTGCGGCCGATCGGCGACTGGTCGATGTCGATGACCTTGTCGAGGTGCTCAAGCCCCTCGATCTTCGCGTGCGGGCCGGGGGTTTCGCGCGCGCCGTTCAGCTTGCGGGCGGCGGCCTTGTAAAGCGTTTCGATGACCAGCGTGGACTTGCCGCCGCCGGAGACGCCGGTGATGCAGGTGAGGGTGCCGAGCGGAAACTCGGCGGTCACGTCGCGGAGATTGTTGCCGCTGGCCTTCACGACGCGGAGGGCGCGTTTCAGATCGACCTTGCGGCGGACGGCGGGGACGGGCACCTGCCGGAAGCCGGTGAGATACTGGCCGGTGAGGCTTTTCGGGTTCTGCAGGATGCGCTCGAGCGGGCCTTCGGCGACGACCGTGCCGCCATGGACGCCCGCGCCCGGTCCCATGTCCACCACATAGTCGGCGAGGCGGATGGCGTCCTCGTCGTGTTCGACCACGATCACCGTGTTGCCGAGATCGCGGAGGCGCTTCAGCGTTTCAAGCAGGCGGGCATTGTCGCGCTGGTGCAGGCCGATGGACGGCTCGTCCAGCACGTAGAGCACGCCGGTGAGGCCGGAGCCGATCTGCGAGGCGAGGCGGATGCGCTGGCTCTCGCCGCCGGACAGCGTGCCGGAGTTGCGGGCGAGGGTGAGATATTCAAGGCCGACATCGTTGAGGAAGCGCAGGCGCTCGCGGATTTCCTTGAGGATGCGGACGGCGATCTCGCGTTGTTTCGCGTTGAGCTTGGGCTCCAGCTCGGCGAACCAGGCATCCGACTTGCGGATCGACATCTCGCAGACCTGACCGACATGGAGGCCGGCGATCCTGACCGAAAGCGCCTCGGGCTTGAGGCGGTAGCCGCCGCAGGCCGGGCAGGGCGCGTTGTTCTGGTAGCGCTCAAGCTCCTCGCGGACCCAGGCGCTGTCGGTGTCTTTCCAGCGGCGGTCGAGATTGGGGATGACGCCCTCGAAAGGCTTTTTCGTCTCGTAGCGGCGCAGGCCATCGTCATAGACGAAGCTGATCGCCTCGCCGCCGGTGCCGTTGAGGACGGCGTCGCGCACCCTGGCGGGGAGATCCTTCCAGGGCGTTCCCATGTTCGCCTTGTAGTGGCGGGCGATGGCCTCCAGCGTCTGCATGTAATAGGGCGAGGGCGTCTGCGTGCGCGACCAGGGCGCGATGACGCCCTCGCGCAGGCTGAGCTTGTCGTCGGGGATGACGAGGTCGGGGTCGAAGAAGACCTGCGTGCCGAGACCGTCGCAGGCCGGGCAGGCGCCTTGCGGGGCGTTGAAGGAGAAGAGGCGCGGCTCGATCTCCTCGATGGTGAAGCCGGAGACGGGGCAGGCGAAGCGCGAGGAGAAAGTGATGCGCTTCGGCTCGCCCTTGTCGTCCTTTTCGTCGGCGTATTCGGCGATCATCACGCCGTCGGCGAGGCCGAGGCCGGTCTCCATGGAGTCGGCCAGGCGCTGGGACAGGCCGGCGCGAATGGCGACCCGGTCCACGACGACTTCGATGTCGTGTTTCTTCTTCTTGTCGAGCGGCGGGACGGCGTCGATCTCGTAGAAGGCGCCATCGACCTTCACGCGCTGGAAGCCGCGCTTCTGGAAGTCGGCCAGTTCCTTTTTGTATTCGCCCTTGCGGCCGCGCACGAACGGGGCGAGCAGGAACAGGCGGGTGCCTTCCTTCAGCTCCATGAGGCGGTCGACCATCTGGCTGACGGTCTGGCTTTCGATGGGCAGGCCCGTGGCCGGCGAATAGGGCACGCCGACGCGCGCGAACAGCAGGCGGAGATAGTCGTAGATCTCCGTCACCGTGCCGACCGTGGAGCGCGGATTGCGCGAGGTGGTCTTCTGCTCGATGGAGATGGCGGGCGAGAGGCCGTCGATGTGATCGACGTCCGGCTTCTGCATCAGTTCGAGGAACTGGCGGGCATAGGCCGAGAGGCTTTCGACGTAGCGGCGCTGACCCTCGGCGTAGATCGTGTCGAAGGCGAGGGACGACTTGCCGGAACCCGAGAGGCCGGTGATGACCACCAGACTGTCGCGCGGCAGATCGACATCGACGTTTTTGAGGTTGTGCTCGCGGGCGCCGCGGACGCTCAGGTTTTTCTGCACGGGTTGACCGAATCTGCGTTTAGAACATAATAAGAACAATCGAAGCCTGTGGACAACCGGCTTTCGACGTGGACGGCGGCGCTGGGTGTGGTTTAACGGCGTCGGTCTTCGGACGCATTACGGAAAGTGGGCACTATGGCGGGCAGCGTCAACAAGGTCATTCTCATCGGCAATCTGGGCGCGGACCCGGAGGTGCGGTCGATGAATTCGGGCGATAAGGTCGTCAATCTGCGCATCGCGACGTCGGAGACCTGGCGCGACAAGGCGACGGGCGAGCGCAAGGAGAAGACCGAGTGGCACCGGGTGGTGATCTTCAACGAGCAGCTGGCGAAAGTGGCCGAGCAGTATCTGCGCAAAGGCTCGACGGTCTATGTGGAAGGCCAGCTCCAGACCCGGAAATGGACCGACCAGAGCGGCGCTGAAAAATACTCGACCGAGATCGTGCTGCAGAAATTCCGCGGCGAGCTGACGATGCTGGGCGGCCGGGGCGATGGCGGCGGCGCGGCGGCGGGCGGTGGTTCGGGCGGCTATGGCGGCGGGGAACGCAGCGCGGGCGGCGGTCGATCGGGCGGCGGCGGCCGGAGCGATTTCTCGGCCGATCTGGACGACGAAATCCCGTTCTAATTCCTTGGTTTGACGGCGATCCTTCAGCTATAAATCAGGCTTCGATTCCGGCGCGCCCCGGCCATACCGGCGGCGCGCTTTTTCCGCCTGAAGGACGCCGGCTGAAGTGAGCTCTGACGACACCGAAGACGGCCTGCCCGAACGGCCCGGCGAGACGCCGCAGCCGGGCGGCGACGTGCGCGCCATCGCCATCGAAGACGAGCTGAAACGCTCGTATCTGGACTATGCGATGAGCGTGATCGTCAGCCGCGCGCTGCCCGATGTGCGCGACGGCCTGAAGCCGGTGCACCGGCGCATCCTGTTCGGCATGAACGAGGCGGGCAACACGCCCGACAAGCGCTATCGCAAGTCGGCCAATACGGTCGGCGAAGTGATGGGCCGCTATCACCCGCACGGCGACAGCGCGATCTATGACGCGCTGGTGCGCATGGCGCAGGATTTCTCCATGCGCGTGCCGCTGATCGACGGTCAGGGCAATTTCGGCTCGATGGACGGCGATAGCGCGGCGGCGATGCGCTACACCGAAAGCCGGCTGGCCAAAGCGGCGATGCTGCTTCTGGACGACATCGACGAGGATACGGTCGATTTCCAGCCGAACTATGACGGCGAGCGGCAGGAGCCGGTGGTGCTTCCGGCGCGCTTCCCGAACCTGCTGGTCAACGGCGCGGGCGGCATCGCGGTCGGCATGGCCACCAA
>JAPUEF010000275.1 GCA_027492655.1 Alphaproteobacteria bacterium
ACGATCAACGTAAACCCGCCCTGGGCCCGCCGCTTCATCCGCACCGCGAAGATCGGCACGCACATCTTCTACCGTCAGCCCGGCGGCAGCTACGAAGCCCAGCTCCACAAGGCCAACCCGGCCTCGTAAGGCGCGCACCGTTATGTCCGCGAAGGTGGACCATTCGCGGCTTGAACGACGAAGGGCGCGGGTCATACCGCGCCCTTTCTCATGCGTGCGGATGCCATCCACACACGTATAGCGCGCATAACGACGCGATGTCGCGGGCGCTGCGTCCTGCGCGTGCAAATTCCGTCTTTTGCCAAGATCGCCAACGGATTACCGATGCCCTAAGGGAATTTGGGGAATCACCATGTTTGCTGGTTTGTGGTCGCGCGCGCGTGTCGCGCTGGCGTCGCTTATCGTGTTCACGGGCCTCGCCCACGCGGCACCCACGATGTTCGCTGGCCAGGTGGGTCAGCCCCAGGCGCAGGCAGGCTACCCGTTCTCCTACCAGGCGGGCCAGGCCGTCTATCAGGCCGCTGCGTGGGCGGCCGGCGAATATCACCTTGTGACCTGCGCGTTCGCTGGCAACCCGCCGCCGGGCCTCGTCATAAATTCGTCGCCCGATCAGACGCTCGGGACGCTTTGCTACTACTCAGGCACCCCGACCCAAGTTGGTGTGTTCGACTTCTCCATCCAGTTGACGCGCGTCAGCGACAACGCCGTTGGTTACGCCGAAATCACCGCGACGATTACGCCGCCCGATATTGCGCTGTCGCCAGCTGCTGGCACCCTCGCCGCAGCGACGCGCAACATCCCTTATTCCCGGCTGTTCTCGGGCGGCAATGCCAATGCGCCGTACACCTATGGCGTGACCAGCGGCACGCTGCCGGCCGGCCTGTCGCTGAGCCCCACCACCGGGCTTCTCTCCGGCACGCCCACCAGCGCGGCCGGCACATATAATTTCACGATCAGTGCGACGGATTCCACCGCCGGCACCGGCGCGCCGTTCTCGAAAAGCCAGGCCTATTCGCTCCAGCTCAACGATGAGCCGACGATCTCGATCAACGACGTCAGCGCCCCCGAAGGCGATAGCGGCACGACCCCGTTCGTTTTCACGGTATCGCTCAGCGGTCCCAGCACCGGCGCGGTGACGGTCAACTACGCCACGGCGAACAACACGGCCATGGCCGGCAGCGACTACACGGCGGCGTCCGGCACCCTCACCTTTGCGCCCGGCGAGACATCCAAGACGATCACCGTCCTCGTCACCGGCGACACGATTTACGAGAACACCCAGGATTTCTTCGTCAATCTCAGCGGCGCCACCAACGCCACCATCGCCGACGGGCAGGGCGTCGGCACCATCCTGAACAATGATGGATCCCCGCCGCTCGCCATCAACGATGTGACGGCCAGCGAAGCCGCCGGCACCATGACCTTTACGGTCACCCGCACCGGCGCGACCGAACTCTACTCCACCGTCAAATACGCCACGGCCAATGGCACCGCCGTTTCGCCCGGCGACTACACGGCGACGTCGGGCACGCTCACTTTCCCGGCCAGCCTCGCGGCGACATCGACGCAGACCTTCACGGTCGCTCTCACCGACGACAACGTCTATGAGGCCGCCGAACAGTTCGTGGTCAATCTGTCGAACCCGTTCCAGGCGTCTTTCAGCGACAGCCAGGGCATCGGCACGATTACCGACAACGACCCCGCCCCGACTCTCGCCGTCAACGACGTCTCGGTCAGCGAAGGCGCAGGCAATGCGATCTTCACCGTCACCCTGACGGGCGCGACCGCGCTCCCGATCGCCGTCAACTACGTGACCGCCGACGGCACCGCCGTCTCGCCGGGCGACTACTCGGCGACCTCCGGCACGCTCACCTTCAATCCCAGCACCGCGACTTCGCAAACACTCACCATCGTGGTGCCGCTCAATAACGACGCCACCAACGAGGCTACCGAACAGTTCGCGCTCAACCTCTCCGGCCCCACCAACGGCGCGACCCTGAGCGACGCGCAGGGCGTCGCCACCATCACCGACGACGACGCGGTCCCCACGCTCTCGATCAACGACGTGAGCGCTGCGGAAGGGAACAGCGGCACCACCGCCTTCACCTTCACCGTCTCCCTCACCGGCGCCACCGCCCAAACCGCGACCGTCAACTACGCCACCGCCGACGGCACGGCCACCGCCGGCTCCGACTATGCCGCCGTCTCCGGCACCCTCACCTTCGCCCCCGGCGAGACGAGCAAGACGATCACCGTCCTCGTCAATGGCGACTATCTCGTCGAGGCCAACGAGACCTTCTTCCTCAATCTCTCCGGCCCCACCAACGCCACCATCACCGACAATCAGGGCGTTGCGACGATCAACAACGACGACACGGCCGTCCAGATCACCCAGACCACCGTCCCTGGCGGCCAGGTCGGTATCCCCTACAGCCAGCAGCTCGCCGCCACCGGCGGCGATGGCGGGCCCTATAGCTTCACCTTCGCCCCCTCGCTCCCGCCCGGTCTGACGCTGACCTCGGCAGGCCTGCTCTCCGGCACGCCGACGGCGCAGGGCAATTACGGCGTCACCGTCACCGCGACCGACGGCGTCGGCAATACCGGCCAGCGGAGCTACACGATCTTCATCCAGCAGGCCTTGCCGACGATCGCCTCGCTCACGCCGACATTCGGCCCGACCGCCGGCGGCACGGTGGTGACGATCACCGGCACGAACCTCACCGGCGCCAGCGCCGTCACCTTCGGCGGCACGGCGGCGAGCTTCACCGTCAACTCCGCCACCTCCATCACCGCCACGACGCCCGCTCACGCGGCAGGCGCCGTCAATGTCGCCGTGACCACACCCGGCGGCACCGCGACGGCGACCAACGGCTATACCTATCAGGCCCCCGGCGCGGTCCGCTTCGTCATCAACAATCCCGATGACGGCAGTTACGTCTTCACCTCGCCGACCGCCGCGCTGAACTTCACCGTCGCCACCTCCGGCGGCACCGGCTCCAGCGCGAACATCCCGCTCGCGCCGGGAAGCTACGCCGTCAGCTTCACCACGCCCGCCGGCACCGGCTTTGCCTCGGCCTCGTGCGCACCGACCACCAGTTCGGTGAACACCAGCGCCCGCACCGCCAGCCTCGTCATCGCCTCCAACGTGACGACGGTCTGCACGATCGAAGCCCTGCCCTCGCGCCGGGCGACGGTGGAAGCGATCGGCGCGGCGCTGGACGTTCAGTCGCGGCTCATCCTGTCGAACGCGCCCACCCTCTCGCGCCGTCTGGATCGCCTGAACGGCGGCGGCAGCGGTGGCATGGGTTCGGCCTCGGCCTTCGGCAAGACGCTCGCGTCGAACCTGCCCTTCTCAACAGAGATCGGCATGGACACCGCGCGCTTCTCGATGAGCCTCTCGGGCCTGCGCGCGGCGGGCAATGCCGATCACCGCTTCCATGCCACCGCGAACGAGAACGGTGTCCCCGCCTCGCTCGCGGCCAGTGCGGCGCCCGCCTCCGGCCTCGCAGCCACGGCGGTCGGTGCGGCGGCGATGGGCGACGGCTCCGGCCCGCGTTTCGACGTCTGGGTCGAGGGCCTGATCGCCCGCTTCGATGCGGCGGCGAACAGCGATGGCGATTTCGCCATCATCCACGCCGGTGCGGATTATCTGGTGACGCCGAACCTGCTTATCGGCGTCGGCATCCAAGGCGACTGGCTGAATATGGATACGTCCACCGGCTCGCTCGACAGTTCGGGCTGGCTCGCCGGTCCGTATCTCACGGCGCGCATCGCCGACGGCCTTTATCTCGACGCCCGCGCGGCCTGGGGCGGCGCCACGTTCGATGTCTCGCCCTTCGGCACCTATACCGATCAGGTGGACTCGGATCGCGCGCTCTACACGGCGGCGCTGATCGGCGAGTTCAGCTTCGGCGGCAATCTCTCCGTCCGTCCGGAAGCGCGCGTGTCGTGGTACAAGGAAACCACAGACGCCTATGTCGACAGCCTGTCGGTCGCCATCCCTTCGGTCGAGATCAGAACCGGCGAGGTCACCTTCGGCCCCACCTTCGAATGGTCGATCAAGCAGGCGAGCGGCGCGATGCTCGTCCCCAGCATCGGCCTCGATCTGATCTGGACCTTCCAGCAGGACAACACCGCTACCGCCTTCACCAACGCCCCCGGCCTCGACGACACCGGCGTCAGGGGCCGTATCGAGGCCGGCCTCGCCTATGAAAGCCCCGAAGGCATCTCCCTCGGCGCCTCCCTCTTCTATGACGGCATCGGCGGCGGCGACTACGATGCGTGGGGCGGCAAAGCCGCGCTCCGCTTCGGGTTCTGAAGCGCCTTCCAACACAACCAGAAGGGCGCGGAACATCCCCGCGCCCTTCTCTTATCTGTACACGCCCTACCCGATACAGGCTCAGGCCGCGCGACCGTCAGGGATTGTTGTGCTGTATCGCTATTTTTTCTCCGCCTGCCCGATCGGCAGGGATTTTCCGATGCGTCGCCGCATCATCTCCGGGCTCCACGCCTTGATCCGGTCGATCCAGCGCAGGCTGTTCGGCACATACCAGTGCAGCTGCTTCGAGCCATAAGCGGCATACGCCGTCTCGGCGATGCTTGAGGCCGGCAGCAGACGGAACATGCCCTTTTTAGGCGCGCGGGTGCGGATGTCGTCGCTGCTCGCGGGCTGTGGCGCATCCTTCGAATGGTTCCTGGTCTCCACCAGGATCGCCGTATCGATCAGCCCCGGCAGCACGTCGGCGACGCGGACATTGTGCCGCTCCCACTCGATGCTCAGGGCCTCCGTCAGCCCTTTGACCGCGTGTTTGGTCGCGGCATAGACCGCGATGCGCGGGATGCCATAGGTGGCCGAAGACGACGAGGTGGAGAACATCAGGCTATTCGGCCTCTTCTTCAGATAGGGCAAAGACGCATACGCGCCGGTCAGCACTGCCTTGAAGTTGATGTCCACGACGCGCATGGCCTCTTCATACGGTACGTCCTCGAACCAGCCGGACGCGCCGATGCCGGCGTTGTTCCACATCATGTCCAGGCCGCCATCCGGGTTGTCGGCGCAGAAATCGGCCAGCGCCTTTTCCAGCGCGGCCTTGTCCGTCACATCGACCGTCCGGGCGAACAGCCGATCCTTGCCCAGTTCCTGCTCCAGCGTCCGCAGTCCGGCGTCGTTGCGGTCCACGGCGGCGACACGCCAGCCTTTGGCGTGGAACAGCTTGACGCCTTCGCGGCCCATGCCGCTGCCGGCGCCGGTGATGAAGATCGCTTTCGTGCCGCCTGACATGGCGCTTCCCCCGTGATGTGATGTCCTTATGCGCGTCAGATTCCGTCAAGCCGCCCTCGCCGTCCAGATCGGACTGTGCGTCCTCGCAGCGCCGGCTGAAGCCAAAGGCAAAAAGCCCGATCCGAAGGCCGAGGCGCTGGCCTTCGCCGAGCGGAAGTGTCTGACCGAAGGCCTCTATTTCGAAGCGGGCAGCGAGGGCGAGGATGGTATGCGGGCGGTCGCCGAAGTGGTCTTCCGCAGGCAGCGGACACCCGGCTTTCCCAAGACCGTCTGCAAGGTGATCTATCACGGGTCGCCGGGCTATGGCTGCCAGTTCTCGTTCGCCTGCGACGGGGCGCGGGTGCGCCCGCGCAGCAAATGGCTCTGGAAGCAGACCTGGGAACTTGCAGGCGTCCTGCTTGCCGACCCCGACGCGGTGCTCGCCGCCGATACCACCAAGGGCGCGCTGCGGTTCCACACCATCGATGTGAACCCCGACTGGGAAAGCGAGGGGTTCGAGGAAACCGTCACCATCGGCCGGCATATCTTCTTCAAGCCCACCGAATGATCACGCTTCACGGCGTCGTGACCGCCGTTACAGAGCCGCCGGCGCAACGCGCCTAGCGTCTCCGGCACATCGTCAGGAGACGTTCCATGCGCCGTGCCCTTCTCGCCACCACCGCCCTTCTCGTCCTCGCCGGCACCGCTGCGGCCGGTCAGGTCCAGCGGGATCTCGACGGCTCCAGGCTTCTGGTGGACAACGTCATCGGCGATGTGACGATCCTCGTGACGCCCGGCGCGAAGGGCGTTCAGGTGAGCGCGACGGGCGATGAACGCTTCACCTCGCTCCTCCGTTTTTCCCAGACCGGCGACCGCGCCGAAATCCGCATGGGCGACATCAGCTTTCGATCCGATGAGGGACTGGAGCGCCTCCGCCTCACCGTCACGGTGCCGCCCGGCACCGACACCGCCATCAAAGACCTCATCGGCAATGCGACGGTCGGCGATTTGAACGCGCCGATCGCGATCGATGCCGTGGCGGGTGAAATCAGGATCGGGCGCGTTACGTCCGCCAGCCTGGAATGCGACGGCTCGGCGAATATCCAGGTGACGGAGAGCACGGGCGCGCTGAGCATCGAAACGTCAGGCTCCGGCGAGGTGAAGGTC
>JAPUEF010000276.1 GCA_027492655.1 Alphaproteobacteria bacterium
ATGAGGCGCGGGAAGTTGAAGGTCATGTCCACGCCCGCATCGGCCATGCCGAAGGGAACGCCGTTGATCGTGACGTTCAGCGCGCCATGCAGACGTCCGCCTGCCCAGGCGTCGCCCAGATCGCGCGGCGTGACGGCGATGGGGGCGAAGGCGGTGGAGGGTTTCGACTGGAAGAAACCGAAGCCCTTGGCGAGTTCGTTCGGAATGAGATTCCGGAGCGAAACGTCGTTGAGGATGACGATGAGTTTGATCGCCGCCTCGGCCTGCGCCTCGGTGGCCCCGAGCGGCACGTCGCCGGTGATGACCGCGACCTCCGCCTCGCAATCGAGGCCGAAGGCGGGGTCGGCGAGCGGGATGTTGTCGTGCGCCGCAAGCATGACGTCGGAGCCGCCCTGATACATCAGCGGATCGGTCCAGAAGCTGTCCGGCACTTCGGCGTTGCGGGCCTGACGCACCAGCGCGACGTGATTCACATAAGCCGAACCATCGGCCCACTGATAGGCGCGCGGCAGCGGCGCAAGGGCGTTTGTCGGATCGAACGGGACGGTCTGGGCGGTGCCGGCATTGACGGCGCCGCTGAGCGCGGCGAGGCGAGGGGCGATCTCGTCCCAGTCGTCGAGCGCGGCCTGAAGGGTTTTCGCGATGCCGTCGGCATAGGCGGCGCGGGTGAGATCGCGGGAAACGACGGCG
Organism: Alphaproteobacteria bacterium; assembly: GCA_027492655.1. Taxonomy (GTDB): domain Bacteria; phylum Pseudomonadota; class Alphaproteobacteria; order Micropepsales; family Micropepsaceae; genus JADZAI01. Next base: position 691 of record JAPUEF010000276.1, read on the forward strand.
AGGCGGCCATCGCGCGTGCCGTCGCGGAGGGTAGCGAGTTTCATACGGCGACACCGTTCGCTGCGGTGAATTCGGATACCGGCGCATCGCCCGTATTGACGACTTCGGCAGGCTCGAAGATCAGGACTTCGGCCTCTGCATCGGAGGCGGTGCGGTGTTCGACGCCGCGCGGGACGACGCAGAATTCGCCCGGCCCCATATCGACGATGCGATCGCGGAACTCGACGCGGAAACGGCCGCGCCAGACGAAGAACATCTCGTCCACATCGGCATGCGCGTGCCAGGGGAAGACGCCTTCGGTCTTCACGAGCTTCACTTCCTGCCCGTTCAGGCGGGCGGCGACCCTGGGTCGCCAGTGTTCCGCGATACGGCCGAATTTCTCGCCGATCTCGCCGGTCTGGATGAGGCTCATTCTTTGGGTTTCCAACTGTCGGCGTAGGCAGGGTTTTCGACGGCGGATGCGCCGGAAAGCACATCCAGAGGATCGCGGGTGTCGATCATCACGGCGTATTCGTCAGTGGCGGGCTTGGCCGACCTGAACATGTTCTTCAGCGCCTTGGGGTGCGGCCCATGGGTGAAGCCCGAAGGGTGGAAGGTCATCATGCCGGCGTCGATGTTGTCCCGGCTGAAGAAGTCGCCGGCGTGGTAGAACAGGACTTCGTCGTAATCGTCATTGTTGTGGAAGAACGGCACCTTGATCGCGCCCGGATCGGTTTCGAACGGACGCGGCGCGAAGGTGCACACGACGAAACGGTCGCTGAGGAAGGTTGTATGGGCCGAGGGCGGCACATGGTAGCGGTGCGACATGATCGGGCGAATCTGATCGACGTTGATGCGCACCACCGATAGATCGCCGTGCCAGCCGACCGCATCGAGCGGGTTCCAGAGATAGGCGATGCGGGAGACCTCGCCGCGCTTCTTCACTTCGACCGTGTACGGACGATCTTCGGCCTGCTGGGCGCGGAAGGCCTCGTCCATCTCGGGCGTGTCGAAGAGCGCCGGATCGAAGATGGCGTGGCGGCCGAGCAGGCCCTTGTCGGGCAGTCGGAAATGGGCGTTACGGGCTTCGATGGTGAGGAAGGCCGAGGGCGCGGCCGGCTCGATGCGCCACATCGTGCCGCGCGGGACGACGACGTAGTCGCCGGCGCGCAGGACGAGATGACCGTAATCGCAGAAGAACGATCCACCGCCCTGATGGACGAAGAGGATCTGGTCGCCGTCGGCGTTGCGGGCGAGGGCTGGCATAGGGGCGGTGAGCTTCCAGAAGCGTAGCTCGCAATGCGCGTTGCCGAGCTCCTGAGGGGCGGCCCACGGCGAGGGATCGGCCTCGTTCAGTGCGGCGAGGTTGAAGGCGCGAGGCCGCAACGGGCCTTGAAAGTCGCTCCAGCCGGTAGGTGGACGGCGGTGGTAGAGGAAGGCGGCGGGGCCGAAAAAACCATCCTTCGAGATTTCGCGTTCGTAGGTGCCTTCGGGCAGATCGGCATGGGCCTGGCGCGAGGCCGCGCCTTCCACCCGGTTTACCGGGATCCAGTTCTTTGTGGACATGGGTGTCCTCCTGGGTCGCGAGTGTAGCTGAGAGGCGAGGCGGGAGGCGAGAGCTTCGACGGCGCGACGCGGCGCGCGACTGTCGCTACTTCAGTTTGATCTCGGCCAGGCGCTGCTGGAGGTAGCCGTCGGCGGTGATCGGATCGGGGTAGCGATTTGCGTTCGTGGGGGTGATGGTGGTGGGGAGGGTCTCGATCAGGAGGTCGGGCCGGAAATGCAGGAAGAACGGCGTCGAGTAGCGCGCAAAGCGGGCGCGTTCAGGCGAGGGATTGACGACGCGATGCGTGGTAGAGGGCAGCGTATCGTTGGTGAGGCGCTGAAGCATGTCGCCGATATTGACCACCATGGCGCCGGCGGGCGGGTTCACGCCCAGCCATGAGCCGTCTTTCTCCAGCACTTCGAGGCCGGCCTCTTCAGCGCCCAGAAGCAGGGTGATGGCGTTGATGTCCTCATGCGCGCCGGCGCGGACATGTTCGGTCGCGCCCTGCACCGGCGGGTAGTGGAGCAGGCGCAGGACCGAGTTCCCGAGATCGACCTTGTCGTCGAAATAATGCGGATCGAGTTCCAGATGCCGGGCTATGGCGCTGAGCAGAACGAGGCCGACGCGGTCGAGAGCCTGATAGAGGCCGTAGATTTTCTGCCGGAAGCCGGGGATTTCGGTGGGCCAGAGATTATCGGGCATGTAGCGCGACAAGGGATGGCCCGGCGGCAGTTCGCGCCCGGTGTGCCAGAATTCCTTGAGGTCGCTTTTCGACGCGCCCTTGGCGGTCTCGATCCCGAACGGGGTGAGGCCGCGCGCCCCGCCGGTGCCAGGCAGGTGATATTTGCGCTTCACGTCCTCGGGCAGGGCGAAGAACGCCTTGATGGCGGCGCCGGCCTCGTCGATCAACGCCTGCGGGATGGCGTGATCCTTCACGCTGGCGAAGCCGTAGCGCTGGAACATCGCGCCCAGTTCGCGGGCGAAGCGTTCAGGGTCGGTCTCGTTGAGGGTGAGCGAGATCGGGTTGTCGAGGGGACCGGACAAAGCGCGTCTTTCTGATGAGAAGGCTGCTTTTAGGCCCGTGGGGGCGGTCTCGTCTATGCGCCGGGGGAGCGGGGTGTATAGACTGACGAAAAGTCATATCGGGGAACGCCGCGTGAAGATCATTGTATGGGCCGGGACCGTTCTGGCGATGGCGGGCGTCGCCTGGGCCGCCAATCCGGAAGATGTCGCCAAGGCGAAGGTCACGAATACCGTTGCGGTGTGCGCGCGCTGCGATCTGACGGGCGCGGATTTCAGCAATGCTTTCATGCGGTTCGCCAATCTTTATCAGTCAGATATGAGCGGCGCGGTGTTCGACCGGGCCGACATGGCGGGGGCGTTCCTGGAAGAGACCAGGATGGATGGGGTGCGGATGTACCGCACCAACGCCAGCGGCGCGCAGCTGAACCGCGCGTCGCTGAAAAACGCCGATCTGCGCGACGTCTGGCTGAACTATGCGCATCTGAAGGATGCCGACCTGAACGGCGCGGACCTGACGGGGGCAATCCTCAGCACGGCGCAGATTCAGGGCGCGGATCTTTCGACGGCCATCGGTCTGACGCAGGCGATGGTGGACCGGGCCTGCGCAGATGGGCGGACCAAGCTGCCGCCGGGCCTCCGGCCGTCGTTCACCTGCCGCGATTAGGGGTGTTGCGGGCGGCACCGTTTCGCCATGATCCGGGCGTAGAGACTCGCGCGGGATGTTCAAGACGTGAGAGCGATGCGACAGATTCTGCTGGCGGCGGGCGCCGCTGCGGCGTTCGCCGGTGCGGCGATGGCGCAGTCGTTCGCGATGCCGACCGTGCCCCAGATCACCGATGCCGCCTTCCAGACGGACGTGCTGAACGCGCACAACGCGGAGCGGCGCGCGGTCGGGGTGGGCGATCTGACGTGGAGCGACGCGCTGGCGCGTGAAGCGCAGGAATGGGCGCGCACGATCGCCGGGGCGGGCGTGATGCAGCATGCGAGCCAGCGCACGCACGGCGAGAACCTGTACATGAATGGCGTCGGCAAGCGCACCGTCACGCAGATGGTCGGCGGCTGGCTGGCCGAGCGGGCGAACTATATTCCGGGCGCAGCGCATCCAGAGGTGAGCCGGACAGGCAAATGGACCGATGTGGGCCATTACACCGCGATGGTGTGGTCTTCGACCACCGAGGTCGGGTGTGCCGTGGGACGCGGCGCGAAATACGATTTCCTCGTCTGCCGCTACAATCCGCCGGGCAATATGCGTGGCCGCGCGGCCTATGACGCGAGCAAGCCGCGCCGCGAAGTGCTGGTGGCCGCCGCGCCGCCGCCGTCAGCCCCGGTTCCGGCTCCAGCGCCAGCTCCAGCTCCAGCTCCAGCTCCAGCTCCAGCGGTTTCGGCCGCCTTGCCGGCCGCTCAGCCTTCCGCTCCGCCCACCGCGGCGGCGCAGCCCGAAGCGGTGAAGCCGACCCCGCTGACCGGTCCGGTGCCGGTGCCGGAAGCCAAGCCGAAGACGTTGAAAGCCAGCTGAACCCTTATGCCGTACGCGCCGGGGTATCGGCGCGGCGGAACGGCCATGCGATCTGGCGGCCGAGCGTGGCCGGCATGTGTTCCTCGATCCCGATATCGACAGGCGGGCGGCGGGCGCTGAGATACAGCGTGCCGAACAGCACATCGTAGAGCATCAGGTTCTCGCCGTAGTTGGAGTTGCCTTCCTCCAGCCGCCGCGAGTGATGCCAGCGGTGCAGAGCCGGGGTGTTGAAGACATAGTCGAACGGGCCGGTGCGCATTTCGACATTGGCGTGGGTGAGCAGGCCGACAAAGGCGGTGATCGCGCTGCACCAGACGATGATGTCCTGCGGCATCCCGACGGCGAGCGCGAGGCCAAGGCCGCAGGCGACGCTGACCAGCGTATCGATGAAATGGAAGCGCCCGGTATTCACGAACCACAGCCGCGTCACCGAATGATGGACGGCGTGGAAGCGCCACAGGGGGCGGACCTCGTGCCCGAGGCGGTGCGCCCAGTAGAAGCCGAATTCCGCGATGACGAGGCCGAGCAGAATCTGGATGACCATCGGGGCATCGCGCGGCCATCACGCGGCGCCTTCGTTATCGGCCAGCGCGCCGATGCCGGAGAGGGCGGGGATGATGATGAAGACCTGGACCGCCGACTTGCTGAGCAGCGTATGGCCGATGTCCGGCCAGAACTGGCCGTCGCTTTCGTTCCATTGCGGCTCGTGCGGCATGATCCTTTCGAGCGCGAAGATCGAGAAGGCCAGGCCGAAATAGGCGACGTTGAGCCATAGCAGCGGCATATCCGTGGACATGCCATAGGCGTTCAGCGCGATCGCCGCCGTCAGCAAAGCCGGCCACAAGACCCAGGATATAGTGCGCCGCATTATCCCCATCCTCGCACCCCGTGCGCGCCTTGCGCTTACGGGTTCGACGCCTTCCAGGCCTTCACGGCATCGAGCGTGTTGGCGACATGCCTGGAAAAGTCGAGGTCGGTGTAGACGTAGATGATCTTGCCGTCCGGCGCGATCACGTAAGACGTGCGATCCGACAGTTCGGGCTTCATTTCGAGCACTGCATCGAAAGCCTTCATCACGTTCTGGTCGGCGTCGGAGGCGACGGCGAATTTGTTGCGGCAGGCCTCGACGGAGAATTTGTTCAGCGTTTCGATGGGATCGGCCGAAATGCCGATGACGGTGGCTCCGAGCGCTTCGAACTGCGGCGTCGCCTCGGCGAATTCATGGGCTTCGAGCGTGCAGCCGTCGGTGAAGGCCTTGGGGTAGAAATAGAGGACGACCGGACCTTTCTTCAGCGCCTCGTTCAGCGAGAAGTCGAATTCCTGGCCTGCGAGGCTGGCCCGGGCGGTAAAGTCGGGCGCGACATCGCCGGGGGCGAGCTCGGCGAGCGCGGCGGTGGCGAGCGCGGCGGCGGCGATAGCGGCGAGGACGGGGCGGATCATGGCGGAACTCCGGGGTAATATCGCGGCACTATAGGCCATTTCACCGAGTGGGTGCGCTCAATCCTGTGCGATGACGATCAGCCGGTCGCCGGGATCGAAGGTGATATGATCGCATTTCAGCGGGTTGATGAACACGCCGGAGCGGCGTCCGCCCCGGCGCGGGCCGATCTGGCCCTTGATGTAGCCGATGGCGATCTCGCCGCGCCGGGCG
>JAPUEF010000277.1 GCA_027492655.1 Alphaproteobacteria bacterium
TGTCGTTGATCCCGTTGAGGAACCGACGCACCGCGCCGGACGGGAAGGAGCTTCATACCCGCATCACCGAGGGCATGACCGAATATCGCTGCGGCGATCTGGTCGGCTACGGCCTCAGCGAGTATCTGGATCAGCTCGTCGATGGCCAGCCCAGCGGCAAAATGGCCGGGTATTGAGGCGCGGGTGTGCGTTGCGCAGGCCGCAGCCTGCGGTAGAAAGGCTTTGAGCCGGCCCACGAACGGGCGGCGCAAGATGCGGGTGGCATGAGCGAAAAGACGGGCGATCAGGCGGAGCGGTTTCCCCGGCGCACGCTGCGGCGCCAGAATACCCGCAAGCGGATCCTGAAGGCTGCGACCCGTCTGTTTCAGCGGGTCGGCTACGGTCACGCCACGATGAACGCGATCGCCGAGGCGGCGGACGTGCATGTCACGACGCTGTTCACGCATTTCAAGTCGAAGCAGGACATGGCCGCCAGCGCCAATGAGGCGACGCTGGAGCGGCTGGCGCTGCTGATATCGCGCTCAGTCGGAAAGGTCGGCTTTTTCGATTTCTTCCGGAACATGGTGATGGATGTCGCCGGGCGGCTGCATGGCGAGCGCGAACCGACGCTGACCGTATGGTCCGAACTGGAGCGCGATCCCGATCTCGCGCTCGCATGGGCGAGCTATGAGCATCGTCAGGTGGCGATGCTGGCGGAATATGTGGCGGCCGAATTCGGTCTTCCGCCCGAAAGCTACGCGCCGACGCTGGTGGCGGGGTTGATGGTGTCGGCGTCATGGGAGGCGCATCGCCGGTGGAGCGCCGACACCCGGCAGCGGAATCTGAAGAACGAGACGCTGGCGGCGCTGGACGTGGCGGAACGGATGGCGAAGGCTGCGCTGCAGGCCGCGCGCTCGCGGCCGACGCGCGCCAAGCGCTGAAGCGCCGCCGATTTAATTCTATGATGTTTGATTCATCTATGATCGTTGCATAATCTTTCCCGCATAAGAACTGGGAGAAATCGTCGTGACGCATACCTGCCGGCGGGCCGCCGCATGACCCACACGCCTGAATGGCACCGGGACGCCAAGCTCGGCATTTTCATCCATTGGGGCATTTTCACCGTGCCGGCCTATGCGCCGCGCGGCGCGTCGATCAACGAAACGATCCGTGACCATCCCGCCGATGGCTGGTCGCGTCTGCCCTACACCGAGTGGTATCCGAACTCGATCCGCTTCCCGCAATCGCCCGCCGCTGCGCATCATCGTGCAACGTGGGGCGACCGGCCCTACGAGTCGTTCCGGGCCGATTTCGACGCGGCGTCGGAAGCGTTCGACGCCGATGCGTGGGCTGCGTTGTTCGAGGAAGCGGGCGCGAAATACGCGGTGCTCGTCACCAAGCATCACGATGGTTACTGCCTGTGGCCGACTACGACGCCGAACCCGCATCGGCCCGGCTGGCACAGCAAGCGCGATTTCGTGGGCGAGCTTGCCGGTGCGGTGCGGTCGCGCGGCCTGACATTCGGCACCTACTATTCGGGCGGGCTGGACTGGACGTTCCGGCATCACCCCATCGGCACGTTCGGCGATCTGCTGGCCTGCGTTCCCTATGAAGACGATTACCGTGCGTATGCGCTGGCGCAATATCGCGAACTGATCGAGCGCTACGACACCGCCCTGTTGTGGAACGATATCGCCTATCCGGACGAAGGCGACCGCGAGGTGCTGTTCGCGGATTTCCGCAAGGCGAAACCCGACGGGACGATCAACGATCGCTGGCTGGCGAATGGCGCGCTGTTCGCGGGAATGCGCGACCCGAAGGGCCGTGCGGGCATGGATGCCGCGATCGCGGCGCGCTGGGCTTCGGGCGCGATGACCGAAGCGATGCCGGATAGCGGGCTGGGCGATTATCGCACGCCCGAATATTCCGATGAGCTGGAGTTCGGCGCGCGCGACTGGGAGTCGTGCCGCGGCATGGATACCTCGTTCGGCTTCAACGCCCAGGCGCGTCCGGAAGACTATCTGAAGCCCGACGAGCTGATCCGCTCGTTCGTCGATATCGTGGCGCATGGCGGCAATCTGTTGCTGAACATGGGACCGCGCGCCGACGGGAGCGTTCCCGAACCGCAGCAGAAACTCCTCCGTGCGCTTGGCGGCTGGCTGAAGATCAACGGCGCGGCGATCTATGGCACGCGGCGTGTGGCCGATCCCAAAGGCATCGCCAGCGATGGGACGCCCTATCGGATCACGGCGTCGAAAGACGCGCTCCATGTGCTGTTCATGGAAAGGCCGACGGCGACGACGCTGACCCTGCCGAGCGTGCGTGGCGCGACGAGCGCAATGCGGCCCGATGGTGGCGGCGTCACGCTGACGGCCGGTGACGCGGTGACGCTAAGCCTCGATACGCCCTTCGGCGATGGGCCGGTTTATACGGTCACGCTGCCCGGCGCAGGGATGGTGAGCGGCTGAGCGCGGTTCCAGGGCCGGCTGCCGGGTTTTCTGTGCGTCGCGAAGAAGGGGCTTGAACCTCAAGCCGCTTGAGGTTGTAGATCAACGCGCAATGCAGGCGGTCGGTACCCTTTTCAAGACATTCCTGGCGGTGCTGTGGATCGGCATGGGCTTTTGCTCGGCCGCACAGTGCGCGCCGGACGTCGCCTATGAGGATTCCGTCGCCGTCCACGCGGCGTCGGACGACGCGGCCGACGAGGCGCATTGCGAAGCGCATTGCCCGGTGCGGTCGCTCACCGCGCCCGGCGGCGCCGATCCGGCGAAGGATCTGCGCGCCGCGCCGCAGCCCACCGCGCCAGTCGTCGTCATGCCGGTTCGCGTCGATGAGGCAGGGCCGCGTGCGCCGCCCTTCGCATGCGCGCGCGCCTGTATCGGCGCCGCATTGAGACACCTCTCCACGATACGATTGCTGATCTAGCGCCAGGACCGCCGATCCGGCTTCGCCGGCTTATCGACAGTTCCTTTGCGAGATCACACCCATGAAACGCCTGCTTGTCGCGACGCTTGCCGTCGCGGCGCTTGCCGCGCCCTGTTCGGGGGCGCTGGCGGCGACCGGCCGCCTGACCCTGACCGAAGCCCTGAGACGGGCCGATGATCCCTCCGTCTCCGCCGCAGACGCGCGCATCGACGCGGCGGACGCCAATATCCGGCAGTCGCGCAAGCGCCCCAACCCCTCGCTGGGCGTAGAGGTGGAGAATTTCGGTGGTTCGGGAGAGACGCGCGGTTTCTCGGACGTCGAGACGACGCTGTCCTACGAACAGCCTGTCGAGCTGGGCGGCAAACGGAGCGCCCGCGTGACGCTGGCCGAGCGTCAGCGCGACGCAAGCGCGGCGCGGGCGCTGATCGCACGGCTCGATCTCTTCGAAGCGGTGCAGCGCGCCTTCACGGCCGCGGCGTTGGCGGACGCCGAGATCGGCCTGGCCGAGGAACGGCTGAAGATCGCGCGCGAACTGGATGCCGAGTTGGGGCGGCGGATCGCGCGCGCCCGCGATCCGGAATTCGCCGGCGCGCGGGCGCGCACCCGGATTGCGGACGCGGAACTATCGTTGCGGCAGGCGCAGCTGAGCGCCGAAGCGGCGCGCGCGCGGCTGGCTTCCTACTGGGGCGGCGCGGGCGACTTCGTCGTGGACGCACGTGGCCTTGAGACGCCGCGCGCCCCGGTTCTCGACGCCTCGACGCTGACGGTCGGCGCGGATGTTCGTCTGCTGGAGGCCGAGCGGTCGGCGGCGGCGGCGAATGTGGACGTGGAACGCAGCAAGGCCGTACCCGACCCGACATTCGGCGTGGGCATTCGCCACTTCAATCGCAACGATGACGTGGCGATCGTCATCAGCGGCTCCATTCCGCTGAACGTCTTCAACGACAATAGCGGCGCAGTCGATCGCGCGTCGTCCGAGCGCCGGGCGGCGGAGCTGGACCTTGCGTCCTACCGCATCCAGCGCGAGCGCGAACTGCAGCGCCTGAGCGCGGCGATGGCGATCAACGCGGCCGAGGTCCGGCAGATCGACGAGACGATCCTGCCGGCGGCGGGCCGCGCCGTTTCGCAGGTGCGCGAAGGCTTCGCGCGCGGGGCGTTCAGCTATCTCGACGTGATCGAGGCGCAGAACAGCCTGACGGACGCACGGGCGCGGCGGCTGGATGCGCTGCGCCGATTCCATGACGACCAGGCGAGCTTCGACCGCCTGCTCGGAACCCATATCGAGCTCGCCGCCACCGGAGCGAAACCATGAGCCAGATCAGCAGATTCGGGCGTCCCGCCACGTTGATCGTCGCGCTGCTATGCGCGGGGCTCGCCGCCCCAGAAGCCGCGAAGGCGGCGGGAGACCACAGCGAAAGCGAGAGCCACGATCACGGCGCTGAAGCCGGCGCCGATGAGCATGACGGCGCCGATGCGGATCACGGTTCCGAAGGCGGACACGACCATGGCGAAGGCGAGGACGGCGCGCACGAGGAAGAGGAAAATCGCACGACGATCTCGGCGCAGGCCGCTGCCGATGCGGGCGTGATCACCGCCGTTTCAGGCCCGGCGGTGATCCGGGAAACGGTGGCGCTGTCGGGCCGCGTCGCGCTGATGCCGGGCGGCCGGGCCGAAGTGAAGGCCTGGTATCCGGGGCGCGTCACGGCGGTGAAGGTGCAGGTCGGCGACCGCGTGAAACAGGGCGATCCGATCGCCATCGTGGAAGCGCGCGACAGCTTGAAAGCCTATACGGTGCCCGCGCCCATCGCCGGGATCGTGATGGAGCGGGCGCTCAATGTCGGCGACGTGGCCGACGCGCAGGCCATCGCGGTGATCGGCGATCCGACATCCCTTCAGGCCGAGCTGCATGTCTTTCCGCGCGATTCGGAGCGCGTGCGGGCCGGGCAGGAGATCATGCTGCACAGCCTCAGCGGCAGCCTCACGGCGCGCTCGGTGATCGAGGCGTTCCTGCCGGCGGCGGACGCTTCGACGCAGACCCTGACGGCGCGCGCCAGGCTGCCCAATCCCGACGAGGCATGGCGGGCCGGGACGGCCGTAGAGGGCGACGTAACCGTCGCGGTGTCGGAAGCGGCGGTCGCGGTGAAAACGACGGCGCTGCAACGCATGGACGGCAAGACCGTGATCTTCATTCAGACGGGCGAGGTTTACGAGGCGCGCCCGGTGACGACCGGCCGGCGCGATGGCACGTGGGTGGAGATCGTGTCCGGTTTGCCGGCGGGGCTGACCTATGTGGCCGAGAACTCGTTCCTGATCCGCGCGGACATCGAGAAGTCCGGCGCGGCGCACGAGCACTGAGGATCAGACATGCTCGAACGGATCGTCCATCTTTCCATCCGCCAACGCTGGCTGGTGCTGCTCGTGGTTCTGGGTTTCGCGGCGCTGGGCGTCTGGAGCTTCCAGCGCCTGCCGATCGACGCCGTGCCCGACATCACCAACGTGCAAGTGCAGATCAACGCCGAGGCGCCCGGCTTCTCGCCGCTGGAGGCCGAACAGCGCATCACCTATCCGATCGAGACGGCGATCGCCGGCCTGCCGGGGCTTGAATACACCCGCTCGCTCTCGCGCTATGGCCTGAGCCAGGTGACGGTCGTCTTCAAGGACGGCACCGACATCTATTTCGCACGCCAGCTGGTGAACGAGCGCGTCCAGGCGGCGCGGGGCCAGCTGCCGGCGGGGATCGAGCCGCAATTGGGACCGATCGCGACCGGACTTGGCGAAATCTACATGTACAGCGTCGAGGCGGAGCCGGAGGCGCGCAAGGAGGACGGCGCCGCCTACAGCGCCGAGGATCTGCGGACGTTGCAGGACTGGGTTGTTCGGCCGCAGCTGCGCAATGTGCCTGGCGTCACCGAGGTGAACACGATCGGCGGCTTCGAGCGGCAATATCATGTGACGCCCTATCCCGACCGTCTTTCGGCCTTCAGCCTGACCATCACCGACGTGATCGACGCGCTGAAGCGCAACAACGATAATGTCGGCGCAGGCTATGTGGAGCACAATGGCGAGCAGTTCCTGATCCGTGTGCCGGGGCAGGTTGCGGGCATCGAGGATCTGCTGAACATCGTCGTCGCCGAGCGCAACGGCGCGATCATCCGGGTCGGCGATGTAGCCGATGTGGTGATGGGCGAGGAGCTGCGCACCGGGGCTGCGACGCAGAACGGCGAGGAGATCGTGCTGGGCACGGTGTCGATGCTGATCGGCGAGAACAGCGGGCGCGTCGCCCGTGCGGTGGCGGCGAAACTGGAAGAGGCCAACCGGTCGCTGCCGGACGGCGTTCGCGCCGTGACGATCTATGACCGCACCACGCTGGTCGACCGCACCATCGCGACGGTGGAGAAGAATCTGCTGGAAGGCGCGCTGCTGGTCATCGTCGTGCTGTTCCTGCTGCTGGGAAATATCCGGGCGGCGCTGATCACCGCGGCGGTCATTCCACTGGC
>JAPUEF010000278.1 GCA_027492655.1 Alphaproteobacteria bacterium
ATCTCACGAAACCCCAGCGAATACAGCATGTTACGGTTCGCGTTGCGGTTCATCGCAACGGGATCGTAAACCGCGACACTGACGGAATCGTAGCGGGGCGCCTGCATACGCACACCCTACGTCCCAGCCCTTACGGGTGGTTTACGCGATAAGGTCGAATTGTTTCGAACCTAGCGATAAGCGTCGATGATGGCGTCGAAATCCACAGCTTTCAGGCTCGCGCCGCCGACCAGAGCGCCATCGACATTGGCCAGCCCCAATATCTCCTTCGCGTTCCCCGGCTTCACCGAACCGCCATAGAGAATGCGCCAGGCGGGGCCGCCCAGCCGGGCGCGGATGGCAGCGTGGACTTCCGCGATATCCGCCAATGACGGCGTGCGGCCGGTGCCGATCGCCCAGACCGGCTCGTACGCCACCACGGTATTCTGAGCCGTCGCGCCTTCGGGCAGGCTGCCCCGGACCTGCGCATCGACCACGCTCAAGGCCAGCCCAGCCTCCCGCTCGTCCAGCGTTTCGCCGACGCAGATAATCGCGACAAGCCCCGCCTTGTGGGCTGCGGCGGCCTTGGCGGCGACGGCGGCGTCGCTCTCGCCGTAACCCGCCCGCCGTTCGGAGTGCCCGACGATGACGAACGCCCCTCCGGCATCGGCGCTGATATCGCCAGTATGGGCGCCGCTGGCGTTCGCATGACAATCCTGCCCGCCGAACGCGATGCCCTTCCCGCCCTCGGCCGCCGCAAGGCGCGACAGCAGCGTCGCAGGCGGGCAGATCAGCACGTCGGCCGCCGCCGGATTCGCATTCAGCCGGCCGGCCAGCGCGGCGATTTCGGCGATGTCGGCGGCGAGGCCGTTCATTTTCCAGTTTCCGGCGGCGAGCGGCCGGGGCGCATCGGGGGCACGAGTCATGGGGCGTTCCTAGCAAGCGACCGCCGATCACGGCAATGCGAGGGCATCTTTTCATCTTCCCCGGACGTATTCATGTTCACCGCAGTGTCCGCGCGCGAAAGGCGACCCGCATGCTCATCCGCGACCCGAGGCTGGATGTCCCCTCGTCCGAGATCACGCCGAAATCGATATGGCTCAATCGTCGCGCGCTGATGGCGGGCGTCGGCGGACTGATCGCCGGCGGCCTTCTCGACGCCGCAGCCGCGCCGCTGCAAACCGTCAAGAGCGACCTCACGACGACCGGCGAGGAACTGACCTCCCGCGAGGACATCACCACCTATAACAATTTCTATGAGTTCGGCACCGACAAGTCCGATCCGTCCGAGAATGGCGGATCGCTGACGACGTCGCCGTGGAGCGTGACGATCGACGGCCTGGTCGATAAGCCCGGCGACTATGCGCTGGAAGACATTATGGGCGCGCAACCCATCGAAGAGCGCGTCTATCGCATGCGCTGCGTCGAGGCCTGGTCGATGGTCATTCCGTGGAACGGCTTTCCGCTGTCGGCGCTCCTCGGCCGCGTCGGGGTTCAGCCGTCCGCGAAATATGTCGCCTTCCAGACCCTGCTGCGCCCTTCGGAAATGCCCGATCAGGACAGCAGCTTCCCGGCCATGCCCTACCCCTATGTCGAAGGCCTCAGGCTGGATGAAGCGATGAACCCGCTGACCCTGCTGGCGGTCGGTCTCTATGGCGAGACGCTGCCCAACCAGAACGGCGCGCCGCTGCGCCTCGTGGTGCCGTGGAAATACGGCTTCAAAGGCATCAAATCGATCGTCCGCATCTCGCTCACCGAAACCCAACCGCCGACCAGCTGGAACATGCTCGCGCCCAGCGAGTACGGCTTTTACGCTAACGTCAACCCGAAGGTCGATCATCCCCGCTGGAGCCAGGCGACCGAGCGGCGCATCGGCGCGGGCTTCAACGCCCGCCGCGACACGCTGCCGTTCAACGGCTACGGAGATTTCGTCGCGGCGATGTATGCCGGCATGGACCTCGCGCAGAATTACTGATGCCCGACGCCCGCCCCGCCCCGACAGCGCTCCAGCGCCTGCATGGCGCGCTTCGCCGTGTGCCGACCTGGAGTGTCTATCTGCTCTGCATGGCCCCGGCCGCCATCTATACGACGCTCGCCTTCTCAGACCGCCTCGGAGCCGACCCCGCCCGTGCGCTGGAACACGCCCTTGGCCTGTGGGGCTTACGGCTGCTGCTGGCAGGGCTGGTGGTGACGCCGCTCCGCCAGATCATCGGCCTCAACCTCATCCGGTTCCGTAGGGTTATCGGCCTCGCCGCCTTCACGACCATAGGCCTGCATCTTCTCGCCTGGGCCTGGCTGGATGTCGGCTTCGATCCCGCCACGATGTGGAAGGACATCTCCCGGCGGCCCTACATAACCATCGGCATGGCCGCCTTCGTGCTGCTGATTCCTCTCGCGATCACCTCCACCAACGCCATGATCCGCCGGCTCGGCCCCAAGGCCTGGAGCCGACTTCACAAGCTGGTCTACGCCATCGCGATCCTAGGCGGCGTGCATTTCCTGCTGCTGAAGAAGACCATCCAGCCCGAACCGCTGGTTTATCTGGCCACCGCCGTCCTGCTGGTCGGCTGGCGGCTGCTACCCCGGCGACGGGCGGGGGCGGCCTGATCCGTGCCGGGATCGCCGTGTCGGGCAGCCTTGCCGGGGCCTATGCGAGCCTCCTATAAGGCCGATCCGAATAACGAGGCCTATTTGCCGTCATGATGGATAAAATGCGGGCCGCGTCCAAATCCTGGGTCGCGGCCATCCTGATCGGATTCCTCATCCTCAGCTTCGCCATCTGGGGCATCAACGACATTTTCACGAGCCGTTCGTCCACGACCATCGCCAGGGTCGGCGCGTCCGAGCTCGACTACCGCACGTTCGAGCAGGAGTTCCGCAACCGCACGCGCCGGCAGATCGACGCCTCGGGCCGCCCGATGACCATCGAGGAAGCCCGCGAGATGGGCTATGACCGCATCGTCCTGAACGACATGATCAAGGACATGGCGGTTCTGGAAGAGGCCAAGCGCCTCGGCCTCGGGGTCAGCGACGCCATGGTGCGCCAGGCGCTGGTGGAGATTCCCGGCCTCGCCCGCAACGGCGTCATCGACCCTGCGACCTTCCAGCAGTTCCTGCAGCAGATCCAGATGAGCGAAGCGCAGCTCGTCCAGCTGCTGCGCGAGAACCTGCTGCGCGATCAGCTGGCCCGCACCGCGATGGTCGGCGCCCCCGCGCCCCGCGGCATGGCGATCGCGCTCGGCGCTTACCAGGCCGAGCGCCGCAGCATCGAATATGTCGTCTTCCCCGCCGAAAAAGCCGGCGAGATCGCCGCGCCCGACGACAAGACGCTCGAAGCCTTCATGCAGGCGAACGCCGCCGCCTACACGACGCCCGAACTGCGCACCGTTACCGTGCTGACGCTCGACGCCGCCGACATCGCGGCGAAGATCGACGTGACCGACGCCGAGATCGCCAGCGAATACGAAGTCCGCAAGGCGACGTACGAAACGCTTGAGCTGCGCGAGCTTGAGCAGATTTCCTTCCCGACGAAGGAAGACGCCGAAGCCGCGAAAAAAGCGATCGACGACGGCAAGAGCTTCGCCGACATCGCGAAGGAACGCGGTCTCACCGACGACGACATCAAGCTCGGCTCGGTCCAGAAGGGCGACACCACCGTGCCCGCCGGCGCGTTCGAGATCGCCGAAGGCGCGGTCAGCGCGCCTCTCGAAGGTCCGTTCGGCTGGGTGCTGATCCGCGCAGTCAAGGTGACGCCCGGTTCGTTGAAGCCGCTGGACGCGGTGAAGAGCGAACTGCGCGACGCCATCGCGCTTGAGCATGCGCTCGTCCGCATCAGCGACGAAACCGGCAAGATCGAAGACGCGCTCGCCGCCGCCGACTCGCTGGAAAGCGTGCCTGCCCTCGTCGGCGATGCGCTGCCGCTCAAGGTCGTGAAGCTCGCGCCGATGGATGCGCGCGGCAACGGCGCAGACGGGCAGCCGATCGCCGGCGCGCCGGACGGCGACACTTATCTCAACGACGTGTTCATGGCGCAGGCGGGCGATGTCGGGCAGATCGCGGAAACGCCCAAGCATATTCTCTATGTCGCGCGGGTCGATCAGATCACCCCGCCCGCCCTGAAGACTCTCGCTGACAGCCGCGATCTGGCGGTCGCCGCGTGGATGCTGGCCGAGCGCGCCAAGGCGCTCGCTGCGGTCGCCGCGTCGTTCGAGGAAAAGGCCAATGCGGCGAGCAGCGATCTCGCGGCGGTCGCCGCCGAGACGGGGCTTGAGGGCAAGAGCGCGAACGACATCGCCCGCGACGGCGCTGTCGAGGGCCTGTCGCCCACGCTCGTCGCACAGCTCTTCGCGACGCCGCAGGGCAAGTGGATCACCGGGGGCGGCGCGGAATTGCCGAACATGGTTCTGGCCCGCGTGAAATCGGTGACGGCCGAAGCGGGCGAAGACCCGCGCGCCGCCGAGCGCGCGGCGCGCGGCGAGATCACACGCGCCATCGGCACCGAGCTTTCGGACGCCTATTTCGACGCGATCGTGAAGAACACGAAAGTCGAAATCGACGAAGCCCTGTTCACGCAGTTGAAAACGCGCCAGCAATGAAACCGGACGACGCCTTCAGCGCAGCCTATGGCGCGGGGCGTCCCCAGGTCGTCGCGCGCACGCTGATCGCCGATCTGGAAACGCCGGTCTCGGCGTTTCTGAAGATCGCGCATGGCCGCAGCCATTCGTTCCTGTTGGAGAGCGTTCAGGGCGGCGAGACGCGCGGGCGCTACTCGATCATCGGCTTCGACCCCGACATCGTCTGGCGTTGCCGCGGCGGCGTCGCCGAGATCGACAGAGGCCGGGGCTTCACGTCCGACGGGCCCGATCCGCTCGCCGCGCTGCGCCGCCTGATCGCCGCCTCGCGCATCCAGTTGCCGCATGGCATGCCGCCGATGGCTTCGGGCCTGTTCGGCTATCTCGGCTACGACATGGTGCGGCTGTTCGAGAAGCTGCCCGAACCCAACCCCGATCCGCTGGGCCTGCCCGACGCGGTGCTGGTGCGGCCCACCGTCACCGCGATCTTCGACAATGTGCGCGACGAGGTCACGCTCGTAACGCCGGTCTGGCCGGGCGCCGACGACGCCGACACCGCCCGCCGCGCCGCCGAGGCGCGCCTCGATGCCGCCGTGGCGCGGCTCCATGGCCCACTGCCCCGGCTCGAAGCCGGCGAAGCGGCCTGGCCCTCGGTCGATCTCGTCACCTCGAACACGCCCAAGGCCGACTATCTGGCGATGGTTGAAAAGGCCAAGGCGTATATCTCGGCCGGCGACATCTTCCAGGTCGTGCCGAGCCAGCGTTTCTCGATGCCGTTCGGTCTGCCGCCCTTCGCGCTCTACCGCTCGCTGCGCCGCCTGAACCCCTCGCCGTTCCTCTATTTCCTCGACTTCCCCGATTGCGCCATCGTCGGCTCGTCGCCGGAGATTCTGGTGCGCCTGCGGGCCGGCACGGTGACGATCCGCCCCATCGCCGGCACGCTGCCGCGCGGCGCGACGCCCGAGGAAGACGTCGCCAACGAACACCGCCTGCTGGGCGATCCGAAGGAACGGGCCGAGCATCTGATGCTGCTCGACCTCGGGCGCAACGATGTCGGCCGCGTGGCGCGCACCGGCACGGTGAAGGTGACGGACAGCTTCGTCATCGAGCGCTACAGCCACGTCATGCACATCGTCTCGAACGTCGAAGGCGAGATCGACCCGAAGCACGACGCCATCGACGCGCTCGCCGCCGGCATGCCGGCCGGCACCGTTTCGGGCGCTCCCAAGGTCCGGGCGATGGAGATCATCGACGAGCTGGAGGTGCACAAGCGCGGCGTCTATGCCGGCGCGGTCGGCTACTTCGCCGCCGATGGCGCGATGGATACCTGTATCGTGCTGCGCACGGGCATCGTGAAAGACGGCACGCTCTACGTGCAGGCCGGGGGCGGCGTCGTCGCCGATTCCAGCCCGGAGGGCGAATTTCAGGAAACGGTGGCGAAAAGCCGCGCCCTCATCCGCGCTGCCGAGGACGCGATCCGCTTCGTCGATGGCGACCGCCCCAACGACTGAATTTCGCCGGCGCGGTAACTGGATCGCAATCGCGATTTGAGGCGTTATCCTCGGGAACCAGAGTTCCCAGGGAGACCGCTTCATGCGCCGCACCGTCCTCGCCCTTACCCTTCCGCTGTTCGCAGCTCCTGCCTTCGCGCAGGAGGAGCCTGTCGCCCCTGCCCCGCCGCCGCCGGTCTTCCTCACCGGCACGGCGAAGCTGCTGGCGTCCGGCGGCGGCGCGGCCGGCACCGTGACGTTGAAGGACGGCAATTAGGGCGGATTTATGCGGATCGAGGCGACCGGCCTCACGCCCGGCTGGCATGGCCTGCATCTGCAC
>JAPUEF010000279.1:0-4610 GCA_027492655.1 Alphaproteobacteria bacterium
AAATCCCGCGTAATGGATTCGGCCTGATCAGGATCGTTCGCCTCGATCGCCGCCAGCAATTCGGCATCGTACTGAAGGCCGATCCGCCGGTTCTCCGTGCTTTTGTGGACCACGTTACGCGTCGCCTGGAATTGATCGTCAACCAGCGCGACACAACGGGCCAGCAATTCGTTCCGGCACATGGTGCGCAGCGTAGAACGAAATTGATGATTGGCGTCGATAAAGACGTTGTATTTTCCGCTCTCATGGGCCGCTTTCTGCCGCTCGAAAGCCTTAGCTAAGGCTTTGCGCTGCTCAGGCGTGCCTTCCGTCGCCGCATGACGAAGCAATTGAGGCTCCAGAAGCGCGCGCACCTCTACCCGGTCCTGCACGGCGCGCTGAGTATCGATCGGCACGATATATCCGCGCTCGTTGCCTGACAGCAGCCCATCGCGCGCCAGCTGAAACAGCGCCTCACGCACCGGGGTACGCGACACGCCGTAACGCTCCGCCAGCTCGGCCTCAACCAGACGCTGCCCCGGCGAAATGGCGCCAACCTTCAGCTCGTTGCGAACCAGCGTGTAAATCTGGTCGCGCAGACGTTCACGAACGACAACCTGAGCCACTTTATCCTCCTCGCGATTGCGCGAATTTCAGCCCGTTTCTTATGCTGTACTATGCATACCGTACTCAACGCGGCTTGACTATACCCATCTTGCAAATAAGTCTCATAATCTCTAAAAAACTCCCGTTTCCCGGGAATATTTTACCCTAGATCACGCTTCTTGACGTGGATCAATGACACATATCGACGCGCGTTGCAGGCGACGATTCGAGGGCGGCAATTGACAATTGCATACCGTATGCATAGCCTCGTCCGAGGGGCTGAAACGCCCGTCTTTTCTTCTGTCATTCGTTAACTGAAGAGGCCGCTCGTGCTGACCCGAACCGACAACGAATCCCTGACCCGCGTCGGCCCCGGCACCCCTATGGGCATATATATGCGCCGGCACTGGATTCCGTTCCTGCTGTCAGAGGAACTGGTTCAGCGCGACGGTGCGCCTCTTCGTGTGCGATTGCTCGGCGAAGACCTGATCGCCTTCCGCGACACCGATGGCAGGCTGGGTCTTCTCGATCGATACTGCCCGCATCGTCGGGTCGATCTCTTCTTCGGGCGGAACGAAGATTGCGGCCTGCGCTGCGTCTACCATGGCTGGAAGTTCGACGTGACGGGCGCCGTCACAGACATGCCGGCTGAGCCGGCCGGCACACCCCTGCTGGAATCCGTCCGGATCAAGTCTTATCCGATCCGCGAATGGGGCGGCGTAATCTGGGCCTATATGGGAGATTCGGCGTCAGTCCCGCCGGCGCCGCCGCAGCTGGAATGGGGTTTGGTGCCTGATAACGCCAGGCTGGTCACCAAGCGGCTCCAGCAGAACAATTACGCCCAGAGCCTCGAGGGCGGCATCGATTCAGCGCATGTCGGCATTCTTCACAGCCGCCTTGATCCTGAAAAAGCCCATTTGCCTTTCGGCGAACGGCAATTGTCGGTCAGCGACCGTCTCCCCCATATGGGCACGGACAAGACTCCGCGCTTCTTCGTGCGCCCGGCTGACTACGGCCTGATGATCGGAGCCCGACGCAACTCGGGGCCTGATTCCTATTATTGGCGGATCACGCAATTCCTGTTGCCATTCTACACGATCATTCCGCGCACCAGCGAAGATGACCCCATCACCGGACACGCCTGGGTGCCCATCGACGACGAAAATACCTGGACGTTCACGATGACGTGGCACCCAAAGCGCGCGCTGACCGAGAAAGACATCGAGCACACTTTGGGGATCGATGTCCCCGTCCTCAACGATGGCTCTTATCGCCCGCAACTGGACCGTTCCACGGAATACGGCCTCGATCGCGACATGCAGCGCCTGCGCAACGCTACCGGCATCGACGGCATCGGTCTGCAGGATGCGGCCGTACAGGAAAGCATGGGCCCGATCGTCGATCGTTCGCTGGAGACGCTTGGCGCGACGGATGCAGCCATCGTCGCGTTCCGCCGGCTGATGCTCCGCAACGCGCGTGGGACAGAGAGCGATGTCGCGGCGACCGCTCAGAATCCCGACTGGTATCGCGTCCGTTCGGCGGGCGTCGTCCTCCCGCGCGAAACGGATTTCGTGGCAGGAGCCGCGCCGTTCATGGCGATCTGAGGCAGCTTATGACTCAATCCTACGAACTGGCTGCGCGCCGCCTGCGCGACGCTTATGCCAACGGACCCGTAGAACCGCTACGCGACCTCCTTGATGCGACCGATATCGACGCCGCCTATGCCATTCAGTCGATCAATACGCATCACTGGACGGCGTGCGGACGACGTATCATCGGCCGGAAAATCGGCCTGACGTCGCAAGCCGTCCAGCAGCAGCTCGGTGTTGGCCAGCCCGATTTCGGCGTCCTGTTCTCCGATATGCTGTTGCAGGATGGCGGCGCGCTGCAGCCTGGAAAGCTGTTGCAGGGCAAGGCGGAAGCCGAGATCGCGTTGATACTCGGCCGAGATCTTGATCATCCCGATGCCGGGCCTCCCGACGTTCTGGCAGCAGCCGCCTATGCTCTTCCTGCTATCGAGATCGTCGACAGTCGCATCGCCGATTGGCGAATCAGCTTCGCCGACACGGTCGCCGACAACGCGTCATCGGCGTTCTTCGTGCTAGGCCGTGAACCGAAATCCCTGAGCGGCCTCGACCTTTTCTCATGCGGCATGGTCATGCAGGCCGATGGCGTCATCGCCTCGACCGGCGTCGGTGCCGCCTGCCTGGGGCATCCTTTGAATGCGGCCGCCTGGCTCGCTCGAACGCTCAGCCTGCGTGGCGATCCCTTGAAGGCCGGAGATATCGTCCTTACCGGCGCGCTCGGCCCGATGGTGACGCTTAAGCCCGGCATGCATGTGGAGGCCGCTATCGGCGGCCTCGGCAGAGTGGGGTTTTCGGTTCTCGGTGAAAACACGTGACACGAACCAAAGTGGCGATCATCGGATCGGGCAACATCGGCACCGATCTGATGATCAAGGTTCTGCGCCTTTCACGCACACTCGAAATGGCCGCAATGGTCGGCATCGATCCTCAATCCGACGGACTGAAGCGCGCCGATCGCCTCGGCGTGCCGACCACAGCGGATGGCGTCGACGGCCTGATCGCTTTGCCTGGATTTTCCGAGATCGACATTGTGTTCGATGCGACATCGGCGAGCGCGCACGCGCGGCATGACACGGTCCTGCGCGCACACGGCAAGACGATCATCGACCTTACGCCAGCGGCGATCGGGCCTTATGTCGTCCCGCCTGTGAACGGAGACGATCACCTCGATGCGCAGAACCTGAACATGGTGACGTGTGGCGGTCAGGCGACGATTCCTATCGTAGCTGCCGTGTCGCGAGTGACCAAAGTCCACTATGCGGAAATCGTGGCGTCCATCGCATCCAAATCGGCCGGCCCCGGCACGCGGGCCAATATTGACGAGTTCACGGAGACGACCGCTCTCGCCATCGAACAGGTCGGCGGAGCTCGCCGCGGCAAGGCGATCATTATTCTGAATCCTGCCGATCCGCCGCTGATCATGCGCGACACGGTCTACTGTCTCGCCGCAGAAGCCGATGAAGCGGTGATCGAGGCTTCGATTCTCGCCATGGTCGAGAGCGTGCAAAGCTATGTGCCGGGCTATCGCCTGAAACAGAACGTGCAGTTCGAGCGCATCGGCGACAACAGCAAACTCGTCATTCCGGAGATGGGCGAAGCGTTCAGCGGCATGAAAGTCACTGTTTTCCTCGAGGTCGAAGGCGCAGCGCATTATCTGCCAGCCTATGCGGGCAATCTCGACATTATGACATCCGCCGCGTTGAGAACGGCCGAACGGATCGCAGACCGACGCGCAGGTATCTCGCCATGACGACGTCACAGGCTTTGGGCAAACTCTACATCCAGGACGTGACGCTGCGTGACGGCATGCACGCGATCCGACACAAGTACAGCCTTGACCACGTCCGGGCGATCGCCCGCGAACTCGACGCCGCCAAAGTCGATGCGATTGAAATCGCCCACGGCGACGGGTTGTCGGGATCTTCCTTCAACTACGGGTTCGGCGCGCACACCGACTGGGACTGGATCGAGGCGGTCGGTAGCGTTCTCCAGCACGCACGGCTCACAACGCTGCTGTTGCCCGGCATCGGCACTGTTCACGACCTGAAGCGCGCCTATGGCCTCGGCGTTACTTCGGTGCGTATCGCGACGCACTGCACGGAAGCGGACGTCGCCAAACAGCATATCGAAGCGGCGCGCGGTCTGGGCATGGATGTGTCTGGCTTCCTAATGATGAGCCATATGAGCCCGCCCGACAAACTGGCGCAGCAAGCGAAGCTGATGGAGGACTACGGGGCGCACTGCGTCTATGTCACGGACAGCGGCGGGGCGATGACGATGGATGATATCGCCGCTCGGTTTCAGGCCTATGACCGTGTTCTCAAAGCCGAGACACAGCGCGGCATTCACGCCCACCATAATCTCTCGCTCGGCGTCGCGAACTCTATCGCCGCCGTCCAAAACGGCGCGGTGCGTGTCGATGCGTCGCTGGCCGGGATG
>JAPUEF010000279.1:4620-5403 GCA_027492655.1 Alphaproteobacteria bacterium
ATCCGGGCCGCCCACACGGCGCAGGGTGATGGCCTGGCCGGGATGGGCGCCGGCGCCGGTAACGCGCCGCTGGAAGTCTTCATGGCCGCCGCTGACGTCTATGGCTGGTCGCACGGCACGGATCTCTTCCGCCTGATGGACGCCGCCGAAGCACTGGTCCGCCCTCTGCAGGACCGGCCAGTGCGGGTGGACCGCGAGACGCTAAGTCTGGGCTATGCCGGCGTCTATTCCAGCTTTCTGCGTCACGCGGAGAAAGCCGCCGCCGATTACGGCCTCGACGTGCGTACGATTCTCATCGAACTCGGCAGACGGCGTATGGTCGGCGGACAGGAAGACATGATCGTCGATGTGGCGCTCGATCTGCGTGCCAAAATCGATGCGGCTGCATCGCCGGGACGATAAATCGCAAAGCTGCGGCTTCCCGCGTTGGCGTCTGATACTTAGCCCGGATTCAAACCCGAGCTAAATGCCGTGTGCTCACATCAGTCCTCGTTTATCCAAAACGAGCCGGACGATACTCCGCCAGAATATCGACCGCGACGTCATCGAGTATCTCCGTCGCCGCATAGTTCGCGAACAACGGCGCAAAGGTGACTCCGCTTAACGTGACCGCGACGTAAAGATTGGCGGCGCTCTTTGCGAATCCTGCAACAGGCTTCGCGTCTTCCGGCACGGCGACAGCGCCCACCGTCATGAAGTCAAGCTCCGCTCCTTTGAGAATCGGAAGATATGCAGCGGCGGCGGCCAGCAATTCGCGGCCATAAGCATCGCTCGTGTCGGCGT
>JAPUEF010000279.1:5429-6360 GCA_027492655.1 Alphaproteobacteria bacterium
CTGAACGCTGGCCCGGTGACAAATCGACCAGAAACATCCTGCTTGATCACTGCGCCGGGCGCGGCAATCGCCCGGCCGAGTGATTGCTTGTACGGCTTAGTATGCGCCAACGAGCCCGCCATCGTCTTCAGCGGCAGCCGCACACCAACGCCGTCGCCGAGCGTCGCGCTATCTGCGCCGGCAGCAAGCACGACAAAATCAGCGTCCAGATCACCGCAGTTCGTAACCACAACTGACACGCGATCGCCCTTGGTCCGGAATCCGGTTACGCTGCAGGGCGCACGGAGGACCGCACCCGACGCAGTCAGAAGCGTTTCCACGCCGTGACGCGGATCCAGCGACCCGGAATCAGCTGCGAAAATGCCTTTGCCGAAGCTGCCGGGCTGAAGGCCTGGAACGAGACGCTTGAGCTCATCGACATCGATCGTCCGCGTACCTGCGCCATAGGCGAGTTGCGCCTTGGTTACGCGTTCCATGTCATCTGCCTGCGCGCCTGGAGGTTGCCATCCGACATAGCCGCCCCATTGCATCGCCAGCCGGCCCTCAAATTCATCGTCGAGCCAGCGCCAGGCGCCGACAGCGCTGGCGTATAAATTGTAGAGAGACGGCGCGCCGGCGACCGGGCGCGGCATGATCCACGCGAACGAGCCGCCGGTTCCGCCGGCGGCCGGCGCTTTCGCCTCGATAACCGTCACGGCTGCACCGCGCACTGCGAGCCGGTAAGCGATCGCCGCGCCCATGATACCGGCGCCGATAACAACCACCTTAGGCGCTCGTTTTCCGCTCGCCGAAGCCGGCCGTACGCCAGCAGCTCCCGTGAAAAGAGCGGCGGCCGAGAGCTTGAGTAACGTGCGGCGGTTCATAGAGCCTCCTGAAAAGTACAGGGGCGAACCTTCGGCCCGCCCCCGTTTCACCTCATCGCAAGCCTGAA
>JAPUEF010000280.1 GCA_027492655.1 Alphaproteobacteria bacterium
GTCGAGCGCCTGCTTCGCGCCGTCGAACAGGGCGTCGGAGATGTCGTCGTAGAAGCGGGCTTCGACGATGAGCAGATGCGGGCGGGCGGCCATCAGGCGGCTCCTTCGGTGGGAATGGTGCGCTGGCCGACGACGTTCAGACCGTAGCCGTCGAGGCCGATCAGCTTCTTGACGGGCGAGCGCGTGAGGACGGTCATGTCCTCGACGCCGAGATCGACGAGGATCTGCGCGCCGACGCCGTATTCCTTGAGCATGTTGTTCATGCGGTCTTCGGGATCGCGGGTGAGCACGTCGGTGACGGAGGTGTCCTTGGTGTCGCGGATGAGGACGATGACGCCCCTGCCCTCGCGTGCGATCTCGCGCATCGACTGGCGCAGCAGGTCGTTACGGCCGGACTTGGCGCCCAGAAGGTCGTCCATCGCGTTGATCGCGTGCATGCGGACCAGAACGGGTCCGGGAGCGGAGAGATCGCCCTTCAGCAGCGCGACGTGCTCTGCGTACTCGACCTTGTTCACATAGACGATCAGCTTGAACGTGCCGCCATACTCGCTGTCGAACTCGCGTTCGAGGCTGCGTTCGATCAGGTGATCGTAACGGCGGCGATAGGCGATGAGATCGGCGATTGTGCCGATCTTGAGGCCGTGAAGCTGGGCGAACTTCACGAGGTCCGGCAGACGGGCCATCGTGCCGTCATCGTTCATGATCTCGCAGATGACGCCCGCCGGATAGAGCCCGGCGAGGCGCGAGATATCGACCGACGCCTCGGTATGGCCGGTGCGGACGAGGACGCCGCCGGCGCGCGCGACCAGCGGGAACACATGACCGGGCGAGACGATGTCGTCAGCGTCTTTCGTCGCGTCGATGGCGACGGAGATGGTGTGCGCGCGGTCATGCGCGGAGATGCCCGTGGAGATGCCTTCCTTGGCCTCGATGGACACCGTGAAGGCGGTTCCGTGAACCGTGCGGTTGTTGGCCGTCATCGGCGGCAGGCGGAGCTGTTCGGCGCGGTCGCCGTTGAGCGTGAGGCAGATCAGGCCGCGCCCGAAACGCGCCATGAAGTTCACGGCGGCGGGCGTCGCCATCTGCGCCGGGATCACGAGGTCGCCCTCGTTCTCGCGGTCTTCGGCATCGATGAGGATGAACATGCGCCCGTTGCGCGCATCCTCGATGACGTCCTCGATGGAAGAGATGTAGTCGGTGTACTCGTTCATGGGCGCTGACGCCTCAATTCGATGTTCTGATGCGCTCCACGTAGCGCGCCAGCGTGTCGATCTCCAGATTAATACGCTGCCCCTGCGTCATCCCGCCGAAGGTCGTATGCGCGAAGGTATGCGGGATGATGTTGACGCCGAAGACATCGCCCTCGACCTCGTTCACCGTCAGCGAGACGCCATCGATGCAGATGGAGCCCTTCTGCGCGATATAGCGCATGAGATCGGCAGGCGTTTCAAACCGGAAACGCCATGACTGGCCTTCCGCGACGATAGACTGGACACGGCCGACGCCATCGACGTGACCGCTGACGATGTGTCCGCCCAGCTCGTCGCCAACGCGCAGGGCACGCTCCAGATTGACCGGGGTTCCCACCCGCCAATCGCCGATCGTAGTTTTCGACAGGGTTTCGGCGGAGGCCTCGACGGCGAACCAGCCCTGCCCGTCGGTGACGCCGCGCCGGACGACGGTGAGGCAAGGGCCTGAGCAGGCGATGGAGGCGCCGATATCAATGCGCGCGACGTCATAGGCCGTGTCGATCTCGATCAACGTGTCGCCGGGTTTCGAAATGGCCCGGACGCGGCCCTTGTCGGTGATGATGCCAGTGAACATGGGAGAAGCCTCTAGTCGAGCGCGGCCCAGCTTTCCAGAACATCCGCGCCGACCGACGCGATATGGGCGAGCGCGAAGCGCGGCGCAATATCGGGCGCGGCGACGCCCATGGCGGCGACCGCCGGCAGCCCGTCGCCTCCCATCACGATTCCCGCCCGGAAGGCGTGGATGCGATCGATCAGCCCCGCGCGGATCATCGCCCCGGCGATGCGGCCACCGCCTTCCACCAGAACACGGGTGAGGCCGCGCGATCCCAGTTCACGCGCGGCGACCGCGAGGTCGAGTTCGCCGGTGGCGGTGACGGGGGTTTCGACGATGTCGGCGCCAAGATCGCGAAAGGCCTGAACACGGCTTTTGTCGGCATCCGGGCGGGCCAGCAGCCAGAGCGGCTGTTCGGCGGCGCTGCGCGCAAGTTTCGAGGTCAGCGGCAGGCGGAGCCGTGCATCGGCGACGATGCGCACGGGCCGCCGCGCAGCAAGACCCGGCAGGCGCACATTCAGCTGCGGATCGTCTGCGATGGCGGTGCCGATGCCGCACATCACGGCGTCGGCCTCCGCGCGCATGAGATGACCGAGCGCCCGGGCGGCCTCGCCGGTGATCCATTTGCTCGCGCCGCTATGGGCGGCGATGCGGCCGTCGATCGACATGGCGGCCTTCAGCGCGAAGACCGGGCGGCCCTTGAGGATGCGGGTCAGAAACCCGGCGGTTACGTCAACAGCTTCGGCGCGCCGGACGCCGACCGTCACGGCGATGCCGGCGGCGCGCAGCTTCGCGATCCCCTGCCCCGAGGTGCGCGGATCGGGGTCTTCGATGGCGATGACCGCCCTGGCGATCCCGGCCGCGACGAGCGCGTCCGCGCAAGGGGGCGTCTTGCCGGTGTGGGCGCAGGGTTCCAGCGTGACATAGGCGGTCGCGCCGCGCGCCCTGTCCCCCGCCTGATGCAGCGCTTCGGTTTCGGCATGAGGACGGCCGCTATCGGCGGTGCGGCCGCGGCCGACGACATGGCCCGCCGGATCGACGATGACGCAACCCACCGAAGGGTTCGGCCAGGTAAGGCCGAGACCGCGCCGAGCGAGCCCGAGCGCGGATCCCATATGGGTCAGGTCACTTGTCGCGGCCGCCGTCATCGCCGCCACGACCGTATTGCTGATCGACGAACTTCTCGAAGTCGTTCACTTCGCGGAAATTGCGATAGACCGACGCGAAGCGGACATAGGCGACGGGATCGAGCGTCTTCAGCCCTTCCATGACGAGCGCGCCGATCTGCTTGGAGTCGATTTCGGTCTCGCCCATGCTTTCAAGGCGGCGCACGATGCCGCTGACAAGGCGCTCCACACGCTCGGCCTCGACGGGGCGCTTGCGCACGGCTTTTTCGATCGAGCGATAGAGCTTGTCGCGATCGAACGTCTCGCGGCGGCCATGCTTCTTCACCACGGTCAGCTCGCGAAGCTGCACGCGCTCGAAGGTCGTGAAGCGCGCATTGCAGGCGGGACAGAAGCGCCGCCTGCGGATGGCGGAGTTGTCCTCGGTGGGACGGGAGTCCTTCACCTGGGTTTCATCGCTTCCGCAGAAGGGGCAACGCATCTCGTCGCCTCAATAAATCGGGAAGCGGGCGCACAGATCGAGCGCGCGCTGCTTCACGCGCCCGGTCACGAGCGTATTGCCGTCGGGGTCGTTCGCGTTGACCGAGTCCAGCACCTCGACGATCATCTCGCCGATCTGACGGAACTCCGCGACGCCGAAGCCGCGCGTGGTCCCCGCCGGCGAACCGAGGCGGATACCCGAGGTCAGCGCGGGCTTTTCCGGGTCGAACGGGATGCCGTTCTTGTTCGCGGTGATGTGGGCGCGCTCCAGCGCGTGCTCGGCGACCTTGCCCGTCACGCGCTTCGGGCGCAGATCGACCAGCAGGACGTGCGTGTCGGTGCCGCCCGAGACGAGATCGAGGCCGCCGGTCTTCAGCGCCTCCGCCAATGCCTTGGCGTTCTCGACCACGCTTTTCGCATAGAGCTTGAATTCGGGCTGCAGAGCCTCGCCGAAGGCCACCGCCTTGGCGGCGATGACGTGCATCAGCGGGCCGCCCTGCAGGCCGGGGAAGACGGCCGAATTGATCTTCTTCGCCAGATCCTCGTCATTCGTCAGGATCATGCCGCCGCGCGGCCCGCGCAGGGTCTTATGCGTGGTGGTGGTGACGATGTGCGCGTGATCGAGCGGGTTGGCGTGGACGCCGCCCGCCACCAGACCGGCGAAATGCGCCATATCGACCATGAATGTCGCGCCGACCGAATCCGCAATCGCGCGGAAGCGGGCGAAATCGATTGCGCGCGGATAGGCCGAGCCGCCGGCGATGATCAGCTTGGGCTTGCTCGCTTCGGCGATGCGCTGAACTTCGTCGTAGTCGATGCGGTGATCGTCCGGGCGCACCGAATAGGGCACGGGCTTGAACCACTTGCCCGACATGTTGGCTGGGGAGCCGTGGGTGAGATGGCCGCCAGCCGCGAGGTTGAGGCCCATATAGGTATCGCCCGGCTGCATCAGAGCCAGGAAGACCGCCTGATTGGCCTGCGCGCCCGAATGCGGCTGGACGTTCGCGAATTTGGCGTTGAAGAGCTTGCAGGCCCGCTCGATCGCCAGGCTTTCGGCGATGTCGACGAACTCGCAGCCGCCGTAGTAGCGACGACCCGGATAGCCTTCGGCGTATTTGTTGGTCAGCACCGAACCCTGGGCTTCCAGAACGGCGCGGGAAACGATGTTTTCCGAGGCGATCAACTCGATCTGGTCCTGCTGACGGCCGAGTTCCTTGCCAAGAGCGGCGAACAGATCGGGATCGCCCGCAGCGAGATCGCGGGTGAAAAACGGCGAGTGTGAAGCCTGGCGGCTTGTGGCGGCGGTCATGGGCGTCCCCGGTGCAATGCTGGCGGGGCGCTTATAGCCCGAAGACCGGGGCTGCGCACCATATCTGGTAGAGCCCGAGCCGTATTAAATAGTTCCCTGAAGCAAACGCAGGCGTGCATCCGATACGCAATACATCTGATGATATGATTGCGCCTTTATTCAACGAGGTCTAAGAGCGGCGTGGTAAATTCAAAAACAGAGTCGAAATGATGAAAGACGACACCGCCGCCGGTTCGCTCCCAGGTGGAGATAAATCGGAACTTCTTGAATATGCGACCGGGATCGTTGCGGCCTATGTCGGCCGAAATCAAATCCTGCAAGGTGATCTGCCCGGACTGATCAAATCAGTTTACGAAGCGCTCGCCGGTCTGTCGCAGCCTGTCGCGCTGGAAGTCGCCTCGAGCGCGCTGAAGCCGGCGGTGCCGGTGAAGAAGTCGGTGACGGATGAGTACATCATCTGTCTTGAAGACGGCGCGAAGCTGAAAATGCTGAAGCGTTATCTGCGCACGCATTACGATCTGTCGCCTGACGAATATCGCGCCAAGTGGGGCCTGCCGTCCGATTATCCGATGGTCGCCCCGAACTACGCACAGGCGCGGTCGGAAATGGCCAAGCGCATCGGCCTGGGCAAGCTGACGCCCGCCTCGGGCCGCGGACGCAAGAAGAAGTCGGCCTGACGGGCCTGCGCCGCGCGGCCGGGTTCGCGCGCGAGGAAAACGGGATTACACCACGATGCCCCGCCCCTGACCGGGCGGGGTTTTGTTTTGATCGGGCCCGTCAGATGAAGGCTCGCGCCCCATCAGGCGCATGAGCTTCGCGACCGCCAGCTTTTGCAGATCGCCCTGGAACGCGCCGACGGGGCCGGTGACGAAGGCCTCCGCGCCAGACGCCGCGTCGATCGCGGTGGCGCGGAGCGTGTTTCCCTGCCTCAGGAACTCGACATAAATCTCGCCGGCGACCGGCGCGCGCGTGCGACCAGAGGGGCCGTCAGGCGGCACGCCGGATCTTCAGGCGACGCCAGCAGGTATCCAGCGCCGACACCAGTTCGGCTAGCTTGGCGTCGCTGTGGGTGGGCGACGGCGTGAAGCGCAGCCGCTCCATGCCGCGCGGCACGGTGGGATAATTGATCGGCTGAACGTAGATGCCGTACTCGAACAGCAATTCGTCGGCGACGGCCTTGCACTTCACCGGATCGCCCACCATCACCGGCACCATGTGCGAGACCGAGCTGTCCATTACCGGAAGGCCGGCATCGCGCAGCATCTGCTTCAGCTTCGCGGCCTTCCCGTGCAGCAGATCGCGCTCGGCGGTCGATGTCTTCAGGTGACGAACGCTGGCGAGCGCGCCGGCGACCAGCACCGGCGACAGCGAGGTCGAGAAGATGAAGCCCGGCGCGAAGGAGCGGACGCAATCGACGATCCGCGCGCTGCCGGCGATATAGCCGCCCATCACGCCATAGGCCTTGGCGAGCGTGCCTTCGATGATGTCGATGCGGTGCATAACGCCGTCGCGTTCCGCCACCCCTGCCCCGCGCGGCCCGTACATGCCGACGGCATGGACTTCGTCGAGATAGGTGAGCGCGCCGTATTTCTCGGCGAGGTCGCACAGCTCGGCCAGCGGAGCGATGTCGCCGTCCAT
>JAPUEF010000281.1 GCA_027492655.1 Alphaproteobacteria bacterium
CTCGTCGCCGTGAAGGCCGATCTTGCTGCCCGCCTTGTCGAGCGCGATCCCGAACGCGCGCGCGCCGAGATGATCGAGCTTCAAGGCACCGCCCGCACGGCGCTGGCCGACATTCGCAACGCCGTCACCGGCATGCGCCGCGTCGCACTGGGGGCCGAGCTGGCGCAGGCCCGTCATGCGCTCGCGGCGGTCGATACCATGCTCGCCGTCTCCGGGCCTGACGCCACGCTTCCCGCGCCGGTCGAAGAGACTTTGGCTATGCTGCTTCGCGAAGGCGCGACCAACGTGGTCCGCCACGCCCGCGCCAGCCGCTGCGACATCGTCATCGATGTCGATCCGTCCTCGGTTCGCTTCATCCTCAGCGACGATGGCGTCGGCGGCGACATCCGCGAAGGCAACGGGCTGTCCGGCATGCGCGCCCGCGTCGCCGCAGCCGGCGGCACGCTGGCCGTGACAGGCGGGCAGGGGACGCGCATCGAGGCCATCCTGCCGCTGGGATCGCCCGCATGATCCGCGTCGTGGTGGTCGAGGATCAGGCGATGGTACTGGGCGCGCTCTCGGCGCTGCTGGAACTGGAGGGCGACATCCGCGTCGTCGGCCGTGCGCCGGACGGGGCCGTCGCGCTCGACGTGATCCGCCGCGAGAAGCCCGACGTCATCGTCTCCGACATCGAAATGCCGGGCCGCACCGGCATCGAACTCGCCGCGCTTCTGACGGCCGAGAAAAACCCGGCCAGGGTTCTCATCGTCACCACCTTCGGTCGTCCCGGCTATCTCAGGCGCGCTTTGGATGCAGGCGTGCGCGGCTATCTGCTGAAGGATACGCCGTCCAACCAGCTCGCAGACGCCGTGCGGAAAATCGCAGCCGGCGGCAGGGCGGTCGCGCCGGAACTCGCCGAAGCCGCATGGGGCGTCGCCGACCCCTTGAGCGAACGCGAGCGCGACGTTCTGCGCCTCGCCGAACAGGGTCGCTCCAATAAGGAGATCGCCGACGCGCTGGGACTCTCGCTCGGCACTGTGCGGAACTATCTCTACGAAGCCGCCCAGAAGCTCGACGCCCAGAACAGGGTCGAAGCCGCCCGCATCGCCAGAGCCAATGGCTGGCTTTAGCGCAGCGCGCCTTTCAGTTCGGGCACCGCAGAGGCCAGCCGCCAGCCCGCGTCGGGGTGATAGACCTGGGTATCTGCCTTCACGTCGCCGTCTTCGGCGGCTTTGATCAGCTCGTCGGTCGTCATCGGGCCGATCTGTTCCTTGCCCACCTGATATCGCCACAGCGGCTCTTCGGCTTTGTTCCGCCGGGGATGATCCGGATTCAGACGCGATCCTGTCGCGAATGCGGGAACCAGCGTGGGCGCGGCGATGGCGAGCGCCGCAGCAACGAGAACTGCCGACTTGAACGACATGATAACGGGTCCGGTTAGATTTGGGCGGGCGACTATGCAGATTGACGCGGGCGCCTCAATCCAGTGACCGCCGCCTTGCGTAAATATCTTCGTGATAGCTCTCATAGCGGATGCCCGCCGCTTCCTTCCTCGCCCGAGTTCCGTGGCAAAACCTGATTGCCGTTACGGCAATTGTCGCCGTGATCGGGCTCGTGTTCGCCAACGCGCTCGGCGTCGCCTTCGTATTCGACGACCTTGGCGACATCGTCGATAACCCGTCCGCGCACGCGGCGACCTTCTTCGACCGCCTGCCGTTTACGAACCGCCCGCTCACCAAGGCCAGCTACGCCCTCAACGATGCGCTCCACGGCGCTGCGGCGGCGGGGTACGCAGCAGTCAATGTGACGCTCCACGCCGTCGCCGCCCTTCTGGCTCTTGTCCTGCTTTGCCGCGCCTTCGCGGCCGCCAGAATGCCGGCGGCGCTCACGCTTGCGCTCGCTGTCTGCCTGTTATGGGCGCTTCATCCTGCGCTCACGGAGAGCGTCACCTATCTTTCCGGACGCTCGATGGTGCTCAGCGCCGCGCTGATGCTCGCCGCGGTCGTCGCCTCGACCGGCCGACGGCCGCATCCCGTCGCCGCCTTCATCTGCGCGCTGCTTGCGCCGCTGGCGCGGGAAACGGCGCTGGTCCTGCCGTTCATCCTGCTGTGGTGGAGCCTCACGGTCGGCCATGCGCCGAGGCGGCAATGGCCCGTCTGGCTGGGCGCGCTGCTCGCCGCGATGATCGTTGCTGCCATGCCGCGCCACCGCGATCTGGTCGCTTTCAGCCTCGATCTGCGCGACCCCGTCACGGCGCTTCGCGGCAATCTTCTGGCCGCCGCCGAAACGCTCGGCTTTTGGTTCGCGCCGTGGCGCGTCACCATCCTGCCCGATGCGCCGCCGCCTTATGGCTGGCTGGAGGGGCCGACGCTCGCGGCGCTCGCCGGCTTCGCGACTGCTGCGCTCGCCTCCGTCTTCCTTCGCCGCCGTGCGCCCGTCTTCGCTTTCGGCCTTGGTCTCACGCTTCTCGCGCTCGCCCCGGCGCAAAGCGTGCTTTGGCGCGCCGACCCCGTCGCCCTGAAGCCGCTCTATCTCGCCGGTCTCGGCTTAACGCTCGCGGCGATCGATCTCATCCGCCGTGCCGTCGGCGCGCGCGGGGTTCTCATCGTCGCCTGCGTCGTCGCGATCCCGCTCGGTGTCCTCACGCACGACCGCAATGTGCTCTTCCGCAGCGAGGTCGCGCTCTTCCACGACGCCGTAGAGAAGGCCCCGGAAAACGGCAAGGCCTGGATCGCTTATGGCGGCGCGCTGATGGGCGCAAAGCGATACGAAGATGCGGAGCGTGCGCTCCGGCGCGGACTTGAACTGAGGCCCTTCGATGAACGTGCGATGAATTTACTCGAGCTTCTTGCGACAATTCGCAGCGTGGAACGACGTCACGCACCTCCCTAAGATTCGCGCATGATCCCGATATCCCTCCTCAAGCGCGCCGCTGTGGCTTCATGCGCCGCGCTGATCGCCCTTACCGCCGCTGAGGCTCAACTCGTACCCGAAGGGCCGACTTATCATCAGCGCCGCATCGACCACATGGAAGCGGCCGAAATCGCCTCGCGAGACTGCATCACGGACGACAATCAGTACTCGGACGACAACTATGTCTTCTACATTATGACCCTCATTCGCGAGATGGGCATGATGCGGATGAGCGGCGGCGTCCTCGACGGCACGGTCGGTACGTTCGACGAACAGATGGGCCGCATGGTCGAGGCGAACCGCTCGCTCAACCAGTGCCGCTTCCGCGACGAATCCCGCCGTGCCGCCGCGCGCGCCTTGTCGGGCTGCAAGATGCTCAACCGCGAAACGAATACGATCGAGCGTGAATCGCGCCGTTATCTTCAGGAGCACACGATCCAGAAGGGCGAGTTCGTCAACGCGATCGAAATGCTGCTTCCGGCGGCGCAGGCCTGCCGCGACAAGCTCGGCAAGTGCTACAATCCGGAAAGCCGGCAGCAGCGCGAATGGGCGGAAGCGCTGTTCGCCTTCGAAGCCTACATAAGCGCCGTCACCGGCGGAAAGGGCTGGATCTCCAGCGGCTATCGTGACCTCTCGCTCGATCTGCCGCCGTGTTCGCGCACCATGCTCGACGCCAACGACGACAAGCCAGATCCCAAGGATCGGGACTACATCGTCTATGTCAACACGACGTTCGGGGCGAAGAAGTTCTGGACCGCCGATCCGCGGGCGGTGAAGTGATGGCCCGTTGTCTCTCCGCTGCCGCGCTCGTCCTCGCGCTCATCGTGCCTGCCGTCGCTGAGGACGGCCCGGCCAATCCGCGCGTTGCGGCATGGACCGAACGCTTCGACCAGATGAACGAAAGCTGCGAGGTCGACCGCGCATCGCCGGCCTGCATCGGCGCGATCAAGGCCGTGCAGTCCGACGTCGCCGCCGCGCTCACGACCATCTCGCATATGAGCGACCGCGACGCCGCGCGCGAGGCGGTCCGGCCTGCGCTCGTCGTCGATGCGCCGGGCGTGCAGACAGCCGCGGCCTACGCACTCGCAAGACTGGGTCCGGAGCCGCAAGATACGCAGAC
The DNA here is from genome assembly GCA_027492655.1 of Alphaproteobacteria bacterium. Classification (GTDB taxonomy): domain Bacteria; phylum Pseudomonadota; class Alphaproteobacteria; order Micropepsales; family Micropepsaceae; genus JADZAI01. Next base: position 4,013 of record JAPUEF010000281.1, read on the forward strand.
GCTCACCGCGCTGCTGGGCAGTCCCATCCCCACCTTGCGCCGCGCCGCGTGGGGCGCGCTAAACGCCAGCCCCGATCCGGCCGCCCGTGAATGGGCCGCCCGGGCCAAGCCCCAACTCGTCGGCGAACGCTTCGTCGATGATCGCCGTCCCGTCGATGCCGCGACGCTGGGCGTCGAACTTCCATCCGGATCTACGCCTGTCTGGTTTGAGGTCGTGGTCTGGAAAAGCGGCGCGCAGGTCTTCACCGCCGAGGACGATCCCGGCGCGGTCATCACTTATTTCTCAGGCATCGCCGGCCGCGGCTCGGTCCCGCTCGCCGAAACGAAGGCGCTGTTCGAGGCGGACAAGGACGCTGCGCGTTCGTTCGAGCGTTTCTCCAACGGAGCGTGGTATCAGTCGCCCTATGTCGTCGTGCTCGATGACGGCGTCGAGGGCGACAGCGAAAAGCCGAAGCGGCTGGCCATTGTCTGGTACGACCCGCTGCTGGGAAAGACCGGCTTTGCGTTGCAATGGCTGCCGGCGGCATCCATGCCGTCTTTCAGCGAGTATCCCTGGTCGGGCTCCAGCGAGCCGCTGAAATCTCTGGGCGGCGCGGAGATCGTCGATCCCGGCGCGCCCGACACGTCCTGGGTCAGGCCCGATGCGCCGGACTTCGACACGCAGGCATTCTCGTTCGCCCGCGACGGCGGCATCGCCGCCGCCGAGGACTACCTGGACATGTTCCCGGACGGCGCCTATCGCGCCGAGGCTGAGGCGATGAAGAGCGAGCCTTGGGTCCGCGCGACCGCCGACGATCCCGTCGAGCCCACCGAGGTGCGTATCGCCTACGCCAATCTGCCGACCGACAAGCCGATCCGCTTCGATGTCGTCAGCGAGGGAACCATCATGTCATGGGCCGCGCAGAGCGCCCCCAGCGCCCCGCCGCCCGACATGGCGGTTGAAGCGCCGGCGGGACAGGCATCCGGCGAAGTCGTCTGGCGCAGCGATCGCATGTTAAAGCCGGGGCTCTACGCCATCCGTGTCTTCTACGGCGAAGATAAGATGGACTTCGACGGACTCTCTCTCGCCAGAATGATGCCGGGCGACGACGTGCAGCTTTACGCTTCGCTGCGCATCCTGCCGCGCATGGTCGAGATCGCGCTCGACAAGCCGGTCTATGGTTTCGCGGAGGCGGTGCGCATCACCTATAAGGGCATGGCCGTGCCGCTCAGCGACAATGCCGCACATCCCTTCTTCACCATCGTCAAGAAGGGCGCGCGCAGGAAGGAATGGGGCCGCTACGTCTATACGAAGGAGCAGACCGACGGCCAGGTCATCCTGGAAGCTCCCTCGACGCCTGGCGATTACGAGGTGCGTGCGCTGTTCGCCGAGGATGGCATCGTGCGCGGCGTCGCCGCGTTCACCGTGGATCCCGCCCGCGCCACCGCGCCGGTTCCTACCCCGACGCCCGAACCGACCCCGGTGCCGACGCCCGAACCTGAGGACATGGCCGTCGTCATCACGCTCGACAAACCGTCCTTCGCGCCGGATGAGCCGATCACCGGCAAGGTCACGGGGCTTCCTGGCGACCGCGACTGGATCGCCGTGGTGCCTGCCGGCTCGGAAGACGGCACGACGGGCAAATGGGTCTATGCCGGAAAAGACGCGAAAGAGGCGACGTTCACGCTGCCCGGCCAGCCGGCGGGCGCATACGAAATTCGCGTCCGCTACCGCGACCAGTATCGTCCGGTTCGCCGCCGTCTGGCATTCGAGGTGAAGTAGGCGGCCTTATGCGGCGGCGCGGACATCCGATGTCCGCACGCGGCTGGCCGGGAAGGTGACGACCGCCACGGTTCCGCGCCCGACCGTGCTCTCGATGCGCGCCGTTCCGCCATGGAGCGACATCAGCCGCCGAACGATGGGCAGGCCCAGCCCGGTGCCGCGCTCCCGGGCCTGGTAGCCGCTGACGCTTTGCCCGAACGGTTCGAACACGAACTCCAGATCCTCGGGCGGAATGCCGTGGCCGGTGTCCTCGATGCGGAACTCGAACCCGCCGTCCGCGGTCATCGCCCCTTGGCACGAAACGCTGCCGCCCGCCGGCGTGAACTTCACGGCGTTCGACAGCAGGTTCACCAGAATCTGCCGCACCGCCAGCGCATCGCCGCTCAGCATCACGCCCGCCGGCGTCTCGTCTCTCAACGCCACGCCGCCTTCCATCGCGCGCAGCCGCACCATCGCCATCGCATCCTCGACGCTCTCAAAAGGAGCGACCTCGCCCTCGCGCTGGTCGAAACGCCCGGCTTCGATCTTCGACAGGTCGAGAATGTCGTTGATCAGATGCAGCAGAT
>JAPUEF010000282.1 GCA_027492655.1 Alphaproteobacteria bacterium
GCCAGCACGTCGAAATCGCGGGCCGCACCCAGCGCATCGGCCAGCCACCCGGCCTCACGCCGCAGGGCATGGCGCGTTTCGGCGGGCAGCGCATCCTTCAGCAGCGCCAGCGCTGCGCGCAAACGGCGCAGCGCCACGCGGCTCTGATGCACCGCCTCGACCGCGCCGGTGGCGGCCAGAATCTGCAGATTGGCGGCGGCATGTCCGGCCGCCGTGTTCATAATCGCCGCCGCCGCGAGATGCAGCGGCATGTCGGCGTCGAGCGTCGGCGCCCCGGCCGGGACGCTGACGATGCGCTTGCCCGATGTCAGCGCGAAGCCGCGCGAGGCCTTGGTCGCGAAGCCGATGGTGACGCCGGGCAGGGCGATCAGCTCGCGGGCCAGCGCGAACACCGCGCCCGGCGCGCCACGCTTGACCTCGATCTCCAGTTCCAGCAGCGGCGAGGTGCGCCGCCCGGCCCGCACCACGCCCTCGTCCAGCGCCAGTTCCAGCACGGCGTCCGGCGTTTCATGGATCGCGATCCGGCGCTGGATTTCGCTCGCGAAGCGTTTCTCCAGCCCGCCCTTGCGGGCCCTGCGGATCAACGGCTTCAATCCGGTCGTCGCCGCGAGCTCCAGATCGGGCGCATCGCTCGCGACCGGCCAGGTCCATTCGCCGCGCCGCGCCAGAACGCCGTCATCGCCCGCCGTCTTCACCGTCTGCTCGATGCGGCCGCCCGCCTCGCGCAGACGCAGGAAGATGCCCTTCTTTCGCAGCGCGTCTTTTTTCGTGTCGAAATAGCTCGTCACCAGCCGCCGTGGCCGCCCGAACCTGATGCCGCGCGTTTTCAGCGGCGCGCTCGCCAGCACATCGGCCAGCGCTTCGGGGGCAATCGACAGCTTGAGTTCGATCTCCTCGCTCACGAAAACTTCCATGACAGTTTCACGACGGGGCGGACGCTAGCCATGCAGCGCGAGGGAAATCTATCGCGTCTGCGAAGATTTTTCCTTGCGCTGGATCAGGCGCGGACGGGATAGCCGGCCTGGGCGATTGCGGCGCGCGCTTCGGCGATCGTATGCGTGCCGAAATGAAAGATCGACGCGGCCAGCACGGCGCTGGCATGGCCGTCGCGCACGCCCGCGACCAGATCGTCCAGCGTGCCGACGCCGCCCGAGGCGATCACCGGAATGCGCACCGCATCGCTGATCGCCCGCGTCAGCGCGATGTCATAGCCCGATCTGGTGCCGTCCTTGTCCATCGAAGTCAGCAGGATCTCGCCCGCCCCCAGGCTCTCGACCTCGCGCGCATAGGCGACGGCGTCGAGGCCCGTCGCGTTGCGCCCGCCATGGGTGAAAATCTCATAGCGATCGCCCACCCGCTTGGCGTCGATGGCGACCACCACGCACTGGCTGCCGAATTTCTGCGCCGCCTCGCGCACGAAATCGCGCCGCGTCACGGCGGCGGTATTCACCGAAACCTTGTCGGCCCCGGCCAGCAGCAGTTTGCGGAAATCTTCGGTTTCGCTCACCCCGCCGCCGACGGTCAGCGGCATGAAGCACTGGTCCGCCGTCCGCGCCACGATATCGAGCAGCGTCCCGCGCTTCTCGTGGCTGGCGGTGATGTCGAGGAAGCACAATTCGTCGGCCTGCTGCGCGTCATAGGCCCGCGCCGCCTCAACCGGATCGCCGGCATCGCGCAAGCCCTCGAAGTTCACGCCCTTAACGACGCGGCCGTCCTTGACGTCGAGGCAGGGAATGATGCGGACCGCGAGCATGGCGGTGCTGATACAGGCCCGGCTTGCTTGACGCAAAGCCCGCGCCGTTGGACGCTGACGCCAGCGTCATAAAAACCAGATCTTCCGGGAGAGACATCCATGAAAGCCGCCGTCCTGCGCGAGACGAAGAAGCCGCTCGTCATCGAAAACGTCACCATCAACAAGCCCGGCCCGCGCGAGGTGCTGATCCGCACCGTGGCGGCGGGCGTCTGTCATTCCGACCTTCATTTCGTGGAAGGCCTCTATCCCTATCCGCTGCCCGCCGTGCTGGGCCACGAGAGCGCCGGCATCGTGGAGCAGGTCGGCAGCGAGGTGCGCAGCGTGAAGGTGGGCGACCACGTCATCACCTGCCTTTCCGCCTTCTGCGGCCGCTGCGAGCACTGCGTCACCGGCCATCTCTCGCGCTGCGTCAGCCCCGACACCAAGCGCGAGGCGGGCGACGAGCCGCGCCTCGTCGAGACGCACGGGCCGATGAACCAGTTTCTCAATCTCTCGTCGTTCGCCGAGATGATGCTGATCCACGAGAACGCCTGCGTTTCGGTGCGCAAGGATATGCCGCTCGACCGCGCCGCGCTCATCGGCTGCTCGGTCATCACCGGCTATGGCGCGGTGGCGCACACCTCGGGCGTGCGCCCCGGCGAGACGGTGGCGGTCATCGGCTGCGGCGGCATCGGCCTCGCGGCGATTAACGCGGCCGCCATCGCCGGCGCCTCGCGCATCATCGCCGTCGATATGGTCGGCTCCAAACTCAACCTCGCCAGGCATTTCGGCGCGACTGATACGGTGAACCCGGCGGACGGCGATCCGGTGAAGCAGGTGCAGGATCTCACCAAAGGCGGCGTCCACCACGCGTTCGAGGCGGTGGGCCTGAAGCAGACCGCCGAGCAGGCGTTCCGGATGCTGGGGCGCGGCGGCACCGCCAATATCATCGGCATGATCCCGGTCGGCGTGCATATCGAGCTGCACGGCGCGGAATTCCTGGGCGAAAAGCGCATCCAGGGTTCGGTCATGGGCTCCAACCGCTTCCCGGTCGATATGCCGCGCCTCGTCGATTTCTACATGGCCGGCAAGCTGAAGCTGGACGAGATGATCTCGCAGCGCGTGAAGCTGGAGCAGGTCAACGAAGCGCTGCAGGAACTGAAGAGCGGCAACCTCGCCCGCAGCGTCATCATGTTCGACGCCTGAGGCGCCGTTTCAGGGAAAGACCGCGCGCGTTTGAGCGAAATCCTGGGGGCTCGCCGGAAACGGCGGGCCCTTTGGGTTTCATCGCGTCGCTTTCATCCCGGGCATCGTTTCCCGCTAGCCGCCGCGCGCCAGCTTCAGCGCATCGCGGGGGGAAAGCTTGCCGTCATAGAGCGCGCGGCCGCAGATAACGCCGGTGATGCCGGGGGCCGCCATACAGGCCTCCACGTCCTTCAACCCGCCAAGCCCGCCCGAGGCGATCACCGGTACGCCGCTGGCCGCCGCGACGACGCGCGCGGTCTGCTCGATATTGATGCCCTCGCCCGTGCCGTCGCGGCCGACATCGGTGAAGATGATCGCCGCCACGCCCGCGTCGCGATAACGGCTGGCGAGATCGGCGGCGTCCATATGGGCGTCCTCGGCCCAGCCCTGCACCGCCACGCGGAAATCCTTGGCGTCGATGCCGACGGCGATGCGGCCGGGAAAGGCGCCCGCCATGTCCTTCACTAGATGCGGGTTGCGCGCCGCGATGGTGCCCAGGATCACCCGTTCGACGCCGGCCTCGATCCAGCGTTCGATCTGCCGGCGGTCGCGGATGCCGCCGCCCAGCTGCACCGGCACGTTCACGGCGGCGAGAATGTCGGTCACCGCCTCGTAATTCACCGGCTGGCCCTCGAAGGCGCCGTTCAGATCGACCACGTGAATCCATTCAAAGCCTGCCGTCTGCCAGGCCGCCGCCTGCTTGCCCGGCTTCAGCGAGAACACCGTCGCGGTCAGCATGTCGCCTTTGACGAGGCGCACGCACTGGCCGTCCTTCAGATCGATGGCGGGATAAAGCGTGAAACTCATGGCCGCCATTTCAGGAATTGCGTCAGCAGGGTCAGTCCGGCCTGCTGGCTTTTTTCGGGATGGAACTGCGCGCCGATCATATTGTCGCGGCCCGCGATGGCGGCGAAGGACGCGCCGTAGTCGCAGCGCGCCAGCACCTCGTCGCCCGAACCGTTCTGCAGCGCGTAGGAATGAACGAAATAGACATGCGCGCCATCGAGGCCCGCCGTCACCGGATGGGCGCGGGTCGGCGCAATCGTGTTCCAGCCCATATGCGGGATCTTCAGGCTCGCATCCGCCGGGTCGAGCCGTGTCACCTCGCCCTTCAGCCAGCCAAGCCCGGCATGGCGGCCGAACTCGACCCCGGCCTCGCACATCAGCTGCATGCCGACGCAGATGCCGAGAAACGGACGGCGACGGGCGATGACGCTTTCGATCAGTGCGTCCTTCAGGCCTTCGACAGAGGAAAGTCCGGCCATGCAATCGGCGAACGCGCCGACGCCCGGCAGCACCACGCGGTCGGCGCGACGCACCGCGTCGGGATCGCTCGTCACCTCGATTCGGCAAGGCAACAAGGCATCGGACGCCGCACGTTCCAGCGCCTTCGCGGCGGAACGCAGATTGCCCGAGCCGTAATCGATGACCGCGACCGTTTCGCTCATCGCCGTCGCTACAGCACGCCCTTGGTCGAGGCGTAGGCATCGCCGAGCCGCTCGTCCCGCTCCACCGCCTGACGCAGCGCCCGCGCGAACGCCTTGAAGCAGCTTTCGACGATGTGGTGATTGTTCTCGCCGTAGAGATTTTCGAGGTGCAGCGTGATGCCGGCGTTCTGCGCCACTGCCTGGAACCACTCCTTGAACAGCTCGGTGTCCATCTCGCCCAGCTTCGGCTTAGTGAAGTTCACCTTCCAGATCAGATAGGGCCGGTTCGACACGTCGATGGCGCAGCGCGTCAGCGTTTCGTCCATGGGGATCGTCGCCTCGCCGAAACGGCGAATGCCTTTGAAATCGCCCAGCGCCTTGGCGATCGCCTGGCCGATGACGATGCCGACATCTTCGGTGGTGTGGTGGAAATCGATGTGCAGATCGCCCTGCGCCCTGACCTTCATGTCCAGCATCGCGTGGCGGGCGAGGCCCTCCAGCATGTGGTCGAGAAAGCCGATGCCGGTATCGATGTCGTAATCGCCGGTGCCGTCGAGATCGAGCGAAACCATGATCTCGGTCTCGCGCGTCTTACGCTCGATCATCGCGGTGCGCATGGGGATAAGTCCTTCAATACGGGCGTTTCCTTACGTCCGTGGTCCCATTTGCGCAATGACCGGCAAACTTGACGTAAACGCCTGCGCGTCTCACATCCCGTCCTCGTTTCAGAAGGACGGCCTATGCCTCAGGACAAAGCCCCAAGTTTTTCTTCCGGGCCGCTCGATTGGCACGGCACGACCATCGTGTCGGTGCGCAAGGGCGGCAAGGTGGTGATCGCCGGCGATGGTCAGGTCTCGATGGGCCAAACAGTCATCAAGGGCAACGCCCGCAAGGTGCGCAAACTGGGGAAGGGCGACGTGATCGTCGGCTTCGCCGGGGCGACCGCCGACGCCTTCACGCTGTTCGAGCGGCTGGAGGCGAAGCTGGAAACCTATCCCGGCAACCTGACCCGCGCCTGCGTCGAGCTGGCCAAGGACTGGCGCACCGACCGCTATCTTCGCCGCCTTGAGGCGCTGATGATCGTGGCGGACGCCAAGGTCTCGCTGCTGCTCACCGGGCAGGGCGACGTTCTGGAGCCGGAGGACGGGGTCATCGGCATCGGTTCGGGCGGCAATTACGCGCTGGCGGCCGCTCGCGCCCTTGCCGATACCGATGCGGATGCCGAGGAAATCTGCCGAAAAGCCATGAAAATCGCCGCCCAGATCTGCGTCTACACCAACGGCAACCTGACGGTGGAGACGCTGAGCGAAAGCTGAGTTATAATAGTCGTTATAACCTCCTTGCCCCAGAGTTTTACATTCGTTAGAACATGAAGCTCAAACTGACGAAAATCGGGAATTCTCTGGGGGTCATCTTGCCCAAGGAAACCATCGCCAAGCTGAAACTGGAAAAGGGCGATACCGTCTTTGCGACGGATGCGCCCGGCGGCGTCCTGCTGACCGCTTATGACGAGAAAATCGAACGTCAGCTCAAACTGGGGCGGGAATTCATGAATGAATACCGCGAAACGCTGCGCGAACTGGCCAAGTGAGCGAACCTGAATGGGTCGAGAAATCGACCTTGCTCCTGCTCGTCAACGACAGCCTGTCGGAACATGGCGGCGCGCCGGGTCTGCGTGACGAGGGGCTTCTCGATTCCGCGCTGGCGCGTCCCATTAACCGGCACGGCTACGAAGGCGAAACCGACATTGCGGCACTGGCCGCGTGCTACGGCTTCGGCATCGCCAAGAACCACCCGTTCATCGACGGCAACAAGCGAGCTGCGCTCGGTGCGTGCTTGGTATTTTTGCGCCTGAACGGCATGGAACCTTCCCCGGATAGTCCCGAATGGGAGCAGCTCACGCTTGACGTTGCGGCTTCTAA
>JAPUEF010000283.1 GCA_027492655.1 Alphaproteobacteria bacterium
GGACGGATCTGACGCATGATGCGCTCGACCCAGTATTCCGGCGTGCCGTCGGCTTCGACGCGGAAATCGAAACGGTCGGGCGGCACGAAAAGGCGATTGGTATCCTCGAAGCGTCCCGCCGTGATGCGGTCGACCCAGACGATGAAGGCGTCGCCGAACGCCGCGCGCGTTTCGGGCGTCGGGCAGATGAAGTCGCCGATGGCCGTGCCGCCGGAGCGAACCACGAGATCGCAGAGAAAGCCCATGCGCCGGGCCTGCTCCAGCCGGTCTTCCAGGCTGAAGCCAAGATCCTTGTTCAGGTTTGCGCGGACCTCGTCATTATTGAAATGCACGGCGTTGAGGCGCGCCGCCAGCAGGCGGCACAGCGTGGTCTTGCCGGAGCCCGGCAGGCCCATGACCAGTATCTTTCGGCTCACCGTATCGTCTCCCCGCACGCAACGCCCGGCGGCCAGCATGCGCGACGACCGCACGATGAGTCCAGTTCGCCGCCGGAGGATTCCCGCCCGCGATCTGGCCCCATCACCGATTTCGCCCCTGGCGCCGTGACGGCGAGGTCTTCGTGCGTCGCCATCGGCCCGGATCAGCTCACGCCGCAGGATACCGAGCCGCGCCGACGCCCTGTCGCGCGTCGTCGGCATCCGGCTCTCCCGCGATGGGGTGACATTTCGGGCGCGAACCGGAAGGCACGGAAATTCCGCCACGGCGATGCAAGCGGGAGAAAAACCTGCGCGCTGCCCAGTAAAAAGGCGGCGCCGGAGCGCCGCCCTTATCTGGTGCAGACATGACTGCTTGTTAACCGCCAGACCGCGATCTCTGAAGATCCGATGATAACACTTCAAAGATCGCGGTCAAGCAGCATCAGAGGTCACGACCCAAGCGCAACTGAACACCATTTGAGGAGAACAAGCTTCTCGGTTCATTCATTTGCGCACTCTCTGCGTGTATTGATGTATCGCCTAACGCATGAAAAGTTCCATCATAAGGAATGACCGTTAGGGGAAGTATGCGCAGCGATTGGAGATTCGGGGGCGACCTCGGCACGAACTCGCTCGGTTGGGCGGCGATCAGCCTTGACGGCAACGGCGCGCCGTCCGGCATCATTGCGATGGGGTCGCGGATCTTCAGTGACGGACGCGACCCGAAGTCGGGGGCGTCGCTGGCGATGGATCGTCGGATGGCCCGCGCGATGCGGCGCAGGCGCGACAGGTTCAAACGGCGTCAGGCGGCGCTGATCAAGCACCTGACTCTGGCCGGGTTGTTCCCCGACGGCCAGGAAGCGCAGCGCGCCCTCGAAACGCTCGACCCGTTCGCGCTGCGGGCCGGGGCGCTGCACCAGTCGCTGCCGCTGCATCATGTCGGGCGCGCGCTGTTCCACCTGAATCAGCGCCGCGGCTTCAAATCGAACCGCAAGACCGACCGGGATGACAGCGAAGACGGCAAGGTGCGGATCGGCGTCGCGCGGCTTCAGTCCGAGATCACGAAGGCCGGCGCGAAGACGCTGGGCGAATATCTCCACAAGCGCCGCGCCGGCGCGGCCGATCCGAACGAAATCCCCAGCGTGCGCACGCGCCTGCGCGAGGAAACCGGCGATGGCGCGAAAGGCACAGGTTACGACTTCTATCCCGACCGCCAGATGCTGGAGGACGAGTTCAACGAAATCTGGGACGCGCAGGCCGAACATCACGCCGCCGTGCTGACCGCCGAAACGAAGGACCGCCTTTATGAGGTGATCTTCCACCAGCGCCCGCTGAAGCGCCCCAGGATCGGCAAGTGCACCCTGATGCCCGCCGAGGAACGCCTGCCCAAGGCGCATCCGCTGTTCCAGCGCCGCCGCCTGCTGGAAGAGGTGAACGCGCTGAAGATCATCCGTACCGGCGTCAATCCCGAACCGCTGACGCGGGAGGAGCGCGACCTGCTGCTCGCCAGACTGAGGGGCAAGGGCAAGGTTTCGTTCAAGAGCCTGCGCGGGGCGTTGAAACTGGACGATGCGGCGCGCTTCAACAAGGAAAGCGATAATCGCCCTGATCTGAAAGGCGACGAGATCGAGGCCGAATTCAGCGCGAAGACCCGCTTCGGCGGCGCCTGGGTGCATTTCAGCTCCGACCGTCAGTGGGAGGTGATCAAGCGCCTGCGCGAACTGGAAAGCGACGCCGATGTCGCCGCTTTCGTCGCCTGGCTGCAAACGGACTTCGCGCTGACGCCCGAGCAGGCGCAGGCCACGGCCCGCGCCCGCCTGCCGGAAGGCTTCGGCCGCTTCGGCGAGACCGCGACGACGCGGCTGATCGAGGCGCTGAAAGACGAGGTCATCGTCTATAGCGAGGCAGTGGTGAAAGCCGGGTTCGCGCATCATTCCGATTTTCGCGACGGCGTGGTGCGCGATGCCCTGCCCTATTACGGCGAAGTTCTGGAACGCTACATCATGCCGGGCACGGGCGAACCCTCGGACCCCGACGAGATGCGCATCGGCCGTCTGACCAACCCGACCGTCCATATCGGGCTGAACCAGCTGCGCCGCGTACTCAACCGGCTGATCAAACGCTACGGCCCGCCCAAAGAGATCGCCATCGAACTGGCGCGCGAACTGAAGCTGGACGACGAGCGCAAGCGCGAGATCAACACGCGCAACAAGAAGAATCGCGAGGACGCGGAGCAACGCTCGAAGAAACTCGGCGAAATCGGCCTCGCCGACAAAGGCGGCAATCGCGCGATCCTGAAACTTTGGGAGGAACTCAATCGAGACAATGTTCTTGACCGCCGCTGCATCTATACCGGCACGCAGATTTCAATCGACATGCTGTTTTCCGGCGCGGTCGAGGTCGATCACATCCTGCCCTTCGCCGCTACGCTGGACGATTCCAACGGCAACAAGCTGCTGTGCATGCGCGAGGCGAACCGGCAGAAGCGCAAGCGCTCGCCCTTCGACGCCTTCGGCCACACGCCGCAATGGGAAGAAATCGCTGCCCGCGCCGCGCGCCTGCCGCGCGAGAAGCGCTGGCGGTTCGAGCCGGAAGCCATGCACCGCTTCGACAAAGATGGTGGGTTTCTGGCGCGGCAATTGATCGATACGCAGTATCTTTCACGCCTGGCGCGAGAATATGTCTCGTCGCTCTACCCCGAAAAGGGCGACGGCAGCAGCCATGTCTGGGTGTCGCCAGGCCGGTTGACCGAGATGCTGCGCCGCAGCTGGGGCCTCAATCACCTGCTCGCGGACCATAACACCGCCGGCGCCAGCGCCCAGCCCAAAAACCGCAGCGACCACCGACATCACGCGCTGGACGCACTGGTCGTCGCGGTGACGGATCGCGGCCTGTTGAAGCGCATCGCGGATGAATCGGGGCAGCGTGGCTACGAGGCCGCCAACCGGATGACGGCAGATCTGCCCAAGCCCTGGGAAACCTTTATCGAGGACGCGCGCGAGGCGATCCGGAACGTGACGGCGAGCCATAAAGCGGACCACGGCACGACATCGAAGGCTACTCTGCAGGCCGGCAAGGATCAGACGGCAGGCCGGCTCCATAACGAGACCGCCTACGGCCTTACCGGCTGGAAGGACGAAAAGGGCAACGAGATCGTGGTTCATCGCGTGCCCATCGCCAGCTTGGCGAAGGCGGCGGACATCGCCGACGGCGAGTGGAAGGGCGTCGTCGATCCCTTGCTGCGCCAGGCACTTCTCGACTGGACGAAAGATCTGGAAGGCAAGGCGTTCGCTGAAAGGCTGAAGCGCTTTCACGAACTTGGCCCGCTCGACTATCGCGGAATCCGCCGCGTCAGGGTGATGGAGCCCATGGCGAGCAGAACATTGGTGCCCGTCTCGGACAAGACGGGGCGCCCCTTCAAGGCCTATAAAGGCGGCTCGAATTTTCGCTACGATGTCTGGGAATTGAAGGACGGAAAATGGGTTTCGGAGGTCGTGTCGATGTTCGAGGCGCATCGGCCCGGCTGGACATCTGCGGTCAGAGAACTGCATCCCGTCGCGAAGAAGGTGCTTTCGCTCAAACAGGGCGACCTCATCGCGGCCAAGATCGAAAGCGAAAAGAAACTCTTTCGCGTCGTGAAGTTCACACAAAGCGGCCAGATCACGCTGGCGGAGCCGAACGAGGCGAATACCGATGCACGCGCGAACGACAAGGCCGATCCGTTCAAGTTCTTTTCGCCCACGCAAGGCGGCCTCAAAAAGATCGAGGCACGGCAGGTCCGCATCGATGAACTGGGCCGGGTCATAGACCCCGGCTTTCCGGCACGGACAAGGAAACGCCCGACGCGCAAGGGCTAGCGGTGATGGATCGGATCGTTGATATCGCGACCGATGGCCGCCATCTTTCCGCCCATCGCGGCTTCCTCATCGTCAGCGAGGAGCGAATTGAGGTGGGGCGCATTCCGCTGGACGACGTCGCCGCCGTGATCGTCCACGCTCACGGCGTGACATGGAGCACCAATCTTGTCGTGGCGCTCGCCGAGCGGGGCGCCCTGATGGTGTTGTGCGGATCCAACCATGCCCCAGTGGCCGTCTGCATGCCGCTCGACGGCCATCACGGCCAGAACGGGCGGATGCGCGCGCAGTACCAGGCCGGGCGGCCACTTACCAAACAGATCTGGCGCGATATCGTCGTCGCCAAAATCAGATGGCAGGCCGCCGCGCTGGAGACGCGCGGACATCGAGCAGAGGCGTTCGACTTTCTGGCGCGCAGCGTCCAGTCTGGCGACAAAGGCAATGTCGAGGCGCAGGCTGCACGGCGCTATTGGCCGCTGTTGATGGGTCAGGACTTCCGGCGCGACCGCACCGCACCAGGCGTCAACGGTCTGCTCAACTACGGCTATACGGTGTTGCGTTCGCTGGTCGCGCGGGCGGTCGTCGCAGCGGGGCTGCATCCTTCGATCGGGGTGCATCACGCCAATCGCGGCAATGCCTTTGCGCTGGCCGACGACCTGATCGAGCCATTCCGCCCGCTTGTCGATCTTCTTGCCGTCGCGATGGCCGAACGCGGGATCGATGACGTCACGCCAGAGGCCAAACGCGCATTCGCAGGCTTGATTGCGCTCGACCTTCCCGGAGAAGAGGGCGTTACGACAGTCACGACTGCTACAAACCGGCTGGCCCAATCTATCGTCCGTTGCTTCGAGACCGGCCGAGCCGCCGAACTGGTGTTGCCCAAGCCGCCCGCCGCGATGAGCCGCGATGGCCTGGACGCGCTCATCGCATGTCCCTGATACAGTTGAGCGGCTATCGTCTGATGTGGATTTTCGTCATGTTCGATCTTCCCGTGGGCACGAAAAGCCAGAATCGGGCGGCCACGAAATTCCGGGAATTTCTGCTGGATCAGGGATTTGAGAAGAGCCAGTTTTCCGTCTATGCGCGCTTCTGCAACGGCAAGGAACAGTTCGAAGCCTATATGAGGCGAATCGAAGCCAATCTACCCAACCGCGGCGATATCCACATCCTCACGTTCACCGACAGGCAGTATGAAAATATCGTCCGCTTCTCCGGCCAGCGCCGCAAACGCCAGAAGAAAAACCCAGACCAGCTCGCCCTCTTTTGAGCATAGAGGGCCGGAAACGCCACGCAGACGGGCCGGTTTCTTGTTCTATTTCAACAAGATACCGACCCGTCCACGATAGCGCTTCAGAGATCGCGGTCCAGCGGCAACGAATCGGTCGGCTACGATCCCGCCTATTACACGATAGCGCTTCAGAGATCGCGGTCCAGCGGCAACACATCGTCGAAGGTCAACGCGACGCCGTAAACGATAGCGCTTCAGAGATCGCGGTCCAGCGGCAACTTTGCGATGGTGGCTCGCTGCGGCATACAACGATAGCGCTTCAGAGATCGCGGTCCAGCGGCAACACCAAGGCTGAAGTGCTTGAGGGTAAGGTGACGATAGCGCTTCAGAGATCGCGGTCCAGCGGCAACGAGATTGCTCACTCACTCGTCCGCGACGGCACGATAGCGCTTCAGAGATCGCGGTCCAGCGGCAACTCTTGTCTCGCACGCAGACCACGCAGACCAACGATAGCGCTTCAGAGATCGCGGTCCAGCGGCAACTCGAGCAGGTCATTTCCGGCGGCGCGAAAAACGATAGCGCTTCAGAGATCGCGGTCCAGCGGCAACCGCATTATTCAACGGCTTTTCACGGGCCTAGACGATAGCGCTTCAGAGATCGCGGTCCAGCGGCAACCGTCACGCGAGCCGGGAAATCATTTCAGGCACGATAGCGCTTCAGAGATCGCGGTCCAGCGGCAACAAGGCATGGGGCAGTGGCACGTCAGCGCCTACGATAGCGCTTCAGAGATCGCGGTCCAGCGGCAACGCATTGCGACTTC
>JAPUEF010000284.1 GCA_027492655.1 Alphaproteobacteria bacterium
CCCATGCACACCCACGCCCGCGACAGCGAGGCTTTCTACATTCTGTCGGGCGAAATCACCTTCGAAACCCCCGATGGTGCCGTCACGGGCACGGTCGGCGACGTCTGCGTCCTCCCGGCCGGCGGCACGCACGCCTTCCGCAACGACGGCGACACGCCCGCCCAGGCTCTTGTCGTCATCGCGCCCGGCGCCGACGCCGAACGCTTCTTCACCGAGATCGACGCGCGCGTGAAGCAACCGGCGGATTTCGGGATGGTTCCGGAAATCGGGGCGCGCGGCGGACTGACGTTCCGCTGAGGCTTGGCCCGGCGGATGTCGAGTGTTACATTGTATCACAATGTCATCCGCCCACGCCCATCATCACCACCCCGCGCCTCGCGGCTTTTCGCTGTTGCGGGCGAGCGCGCTGACCCGCCTCGGCATCGCCGCAGCCGGCGCGGCGGTGGTGTGGCTGGCGGTCGTGCTGGCGCT
This sequence comes from Alphaproteobacteria bacterium, assembly GCA_027492655.1. Classification (GTDB taxonomy): domain Bacteria; phylum Pseudomonadota; class Alphaproteobacteria; order Micropepsales; family Micropepsaceae; genus JADZAI01. The sequence goes on from JAPUEF010000284.1 coordinate 472, forward strand.
CGGCTGGGTCTGAGCCATGAACGCCGCCGTCCGCCTCGACAACGTCACCTTCGGCTATCGCCGCCACCCGGCGGTGCATCACCTCAGCGGCACCTTCGAGGCCGGCTCGCTCACCGCCATCGCAGGCCCGAACGGCGCTGGAAAATCCACATTGCTGAAGGGCATCGCGGGCGAGATACGCCCGCTGTCCGGCGAGATCGCGCTCACCGGCGTCGCGACGCGCGACATCGCCTATCTCCCCCAGATCGCCGAGATCGAGCGCAGCTTCCCCATTACCGTGCTGGATATGGTGGCGCTGGGCGGCTGGCGCGAGGCGGGGCTTTTCGGCCGGATCGGGAAGGATGTCCTGAAGCGCGCCGAGACCGCGATCGCCAGCGTCGGCCTTTCGGGCTTCGAAGACCGCCCCGTGGGCACGCTCTCAGGCGGACAAGCGCAGCGGGCGCTGTTTGCTCGCGTGCTGGTTCAGGATTCGCGCCTGATCCTGCTGGACGAGCCTTTCGCCGCCATAGACAGCCGAACTACCGCCGATCTTCTGGCCATCCTCACACGCTGGCAGGGCGAAGGGCGCACCGTCATCGCCGTCCTGCACGACCACGACGCCGTACGCACCCACTTCCCCTCAACGCTGCTTCTGGCGCGCGAATGCGTCGCCTGGGGGCCGACGGTCGAAGCGCTGCGGCCCGAACATCTGCTGACGGCGCGGCGCATGTGCGAGGCGTTCCACGATGACGCCCCGATCTGTCAGGCCGGCGAGGGCCATTCGTAATGGACTGGATCTTCGGTCCCTTCGCCGATCCCGCCACCGCGCGCGCCCTGGCGGCGTGCATCGCGCTGGCGTTCGGCGGCGCCCCCATCGGCGTCTTCCTGGTGCTGCGCCGCACCAGCCTGATCGGCGATGCGCTCAGCCACGCCATCCTGCCCGGCGTCGCCATTGCTTTCGTCTTCGCCGGCTTCTCGGTGCTATGGATGACCATCGGCGGTCTCGCGGCGGGCCTTGCCGTCGCCATCCTCTCGGCCGCCGCCAGCCGCGTGACGACGCTGCGCGAAGACGCCAGCCTCGCTGCGTTCTTCATTATCTCGCTCGCCCTCGGCACGCTGCTGGTCGCGACATTCGGCACCGACGATGAACTGCTGCACATCCTGTTCGGCAAGGTTCTGGAGATGCCGGACGCCGCGCTGATGACCGTCGCCGGCGTCGCCACCGCCACCATGGCCGTGCTCGCGCTCATCTATCGTCCGCTCGTGCTGGAATGCTTCGACCCGGGCTTCCTGCGCAGCGCAGGGCTTACCGGCGCGCTCGTTCATTTCGCCTTCCTGTCGCTGGTGGTGCTGAGCCTCGTTTCCGGCTTTCAGGCGCTCGGCACGCTGATGGCCGTGGGCCTGATGATGTTGCCGGCCATCGCCGCCCGGTTCTGGTCGGACAGCGCAGGCGGCCAGATCGGCGTCGCTGTGGGCCTCACCATCGCCGCCGGCTTCCTCGGCCTCGTCGTAGCGCATCACGCGGGAACCCCGCCCGAGACGACCATCGTGCTGACGGCGGGCGTGTTCTACCTGGTCTCGCTGGCGGTCGGCCCGCGCGGCGGCATCGCGGGACGGATCGTGCGGTTGCGGCATCTGGAGGCCTGACGCCTCAAGGCTTGCCGTCCGCCGCCCGCGACCTTAAGTCAGCCTGCCGCGAAAGGACGTTTTCATGACTTCGACCGCCGCCATCCCCGTGACCGTGCTGACCGGCTATCTGGGCGCGGGCAAAACCACGCTGCTCAACCGCATCCTCACCGAGCAGCACGGCAAGAAATACGCAGTCATCGTCAACGAATTCGGCGAGATCGGCATCGACAACGACCTCATCGTCGATGCCGACGAAGAAGTCTTTGAAATGAACAATGGCTGCATCTGCTGCACCGTGCGCGGCGACCTCATCCGCATTCTGTCGAACCTGATGAAGCGCAAGGGCAAGTTCGACGCGATCCTCGTGGAAACCACCGGCCTCGCCGATCCCTCGCCCGTCGCCCAGACCTTCTTCGTCGATGAAGACGTGCGCGCGAAGACCAAGCTGGACGCCATCGTCACCGTGGTCGATGCACGCCATATCGAGCAGACATTGGCCGAAGCGAAAGAAGCCCGCGAGCAGATCGCCTTCGCGGACGTCATCCTGCTCAACAAGGTCGACCTCGCAGACGCGGCGGCGCTCGAGCGGGTCGAGGCCGTCATCCGACGCATCAATCCGCTGGCCGTCATTCACCGCACGAAGAACTCCGGCGTCGCGCTGGACGAAATTCTCGACCGCGGCGCGTTCGACCTGGAGCGCATCCTGAAGATCGAGCCGCATTTCCTCGAGGGCGGCCATCACCACGACCACAATGACGACATCCAGTCCTTCTCGTTCGAGACGACGAAGCCGATGAACGGCGAGGCGCTGACCCACTGGCTGCAGATGACGCTGCAGACCAAGGGGCAGGACATCCTGCGTTCCAAGGGTATTTTCGACATCAAGGGCGAGACGAAGCGCTTCGTCTTCCAGGGCGTCCACATGCTGATGGACGGCGACCTGACCGGCCCCTGGAAGGACGGCGAGGCCCGCCGCAGCCGGATGGTCTTCATCGGCCGCAATCTCGATCAGGACGAGCTGAAGCGCGGCTTCGACAGCTGCATCGCGGCCTGAACCGTATAGCCAACCGCGACGCCGCAGTTTTCCGCGCCCGCCAAACAGACTAGGAAAGGCCGACCGCCCGCTCCGGGCGGATGAGAGAAGGCGCAACCATGGACGGTGCAATCGTTGGCGCAATCATCGGCGGCGCCATCGGCCTGATTTACGCAGGCTTCATGATGCTCAAGGCGAAGAACGCCAAGGGCGGCAAATATCTGAACCAGATGACCAGCCGCGTCCTCAGCTTCGAGGCGCCGCAATCGCCCGACGGCGTGATGGCCGCGCTGGCCGGCGGCGTGAAGGGCCGCCCCGCCACGCTGGAGGCCTCCGATCCCGCCCGCCGCCGCCTCGTCTTCACCGACAAGGCGACGCTGACGACGTTCGGCTTCTTCTACCCCATCCACGTCACCGCGTCGGGCGGCGGCTCCAAGATCGACGTCGGCATCGTCAGCCGCGGCAATCAGTGGGGACCGCTGGTCACGAAGGCGCACAATATCTTCCTCGACGGCGTCAAGACGACGCTGGGCGTAGCCACAGACGCATGACCATCACCGCCGCCCCGGCCCAGTTTCTCGCCACCGACGCCTTCGTCACCGCCGCCGCCTTCAGCGGCGATACCGCGGCTCTGGCGCTCGGCGACGGCACGGTGCGGCTCGTCGCCGCCGATGGTTCGGAGAAAGCCATCGCCGCCCATGACGGCTCGGCGCTCGCCCTCACGGCGACGGCGGACGGCTTTGTCTCGGCGGGCGATGACGGCAAGGTCGTCGCCATCGGCAAGGATGGCGCGGCGACGGCCCTCTTCCATGCCAAGGGCAAGTGGATCGAGCATATCGCGTTCAGCGATGCGTCCGGCGCGCTCGCCTTCGCGGGCGGCAAGGACGCCTTCGTCCTCCTGAAGCCGGGGGCCGAACCGCGCCGCCTGACGCACGCCTCCAGCGTCATGGGCCTCGCCTTCGACCCCAAGGGCAAACGCCTCGTCACCGCGCACTACAATGGCGTCAGCCTCTGGTGGCCCGGCGCGGAGAACCCCAGCGCCACCTTCCTCGAATGGAAAGGCTCGCATACCGGCGTGGTCTGGCATCCGGGCGGCGACTTCATCGTCACCTCGATGCAGGAAAACGCGCTGCATGGCTGGCGTTTGTCGGACAAGCAGCACATGCGCATGGCCGGCTACCCCACCAAGCCGAAAAGCCTCGTCTTTTTCGCCAAAGGCAAATGGCTGGCGACCTCGGGCGCGGAATCCGTCGTCTGCTGGCCCTTCGACGGCAAGGGTCCGATGGGCAAGAGCGCCCGCGAAATCGGCCCGCAAGGTTCGATCTGCACCGTGCTCGCCGCCCACCCGAAGCAGGATCTCATCGCCTCCGGTCACGCCGATGGCTCGCTGTGGATCACCCGCTTCGAAACCGACAAGACCGCCAATGTACGCCCGCCCGGCGGCGAAGCAGTCAGCGCCCTTAGCTGGCGCGAAGACGGCAACCGCCTCGCCTTCGGCTGCGAAGACGGCGCAGCGGGCGTGCTGAATTTCGAGCCGGTTGCTCGCTAGTCAGCGCTGGGCTTCATTACTGTTGGCAACGGCTCCTCGCGTATGCCCTTCTGCCCGCTCCGCCGATACTTGCTCTGATACTCGCGGCGCTGCTTGCAGACCTCGTACAGAACAATGCCTGAGCTGGTGCCAAGGTTGAGGCTCTCGATCATTCCGAACATCGGGATGGAGACACACATCTCGCTCCGCTCGACAGCGCGGTCGCTGATCCCGATAGACTCGCTACCAAACCAAACTGCCAGCTTGGCCGCTTTGGTAAAGTCGCCCTCGTGTAGGTAGATGCTCGCCTTGCCTTTCACATGGGGCGAGGTGACGATCGACTGGAAGCCTTTGCTTTCAAGATGATCGAAGCACTCATCGGTCGTGTCGAAACGGCGCACGAACGTCCATTTCACCGCCGACACGGAAATCTTCGAAAGCTCGCGCCGCTCGCGGAATTCCTGCCAGTCGTTCGGAAGCAGGCGACGTGAGTCGACGACATACACCTTCTCGACACCGAATCCGTTCACGTTGCGAATGATCGTGCCGATATTGCGCATGTCGACAGGGTCTTCGATGACGGCGATCAGGTTCTTGCAGCGAAACGGCTTGATTGCATCGGCGCGCTTGCGCACCGACGGCTTTGACTTCTTTTCGCCTTCGACGTCAGACACCCGGAACTCCCTCAGTCAATGGCAGTCGCCAGCCTGCCTCTCCGGCGCATTAGACGTCATTCGCTCACATCTGCACAATATCGTTGCCGGCTTATCCTGCAGGGAAATCTATAGATCGCCTGATCGATCCGGCATTCGCGGAAATTGTACGCCCGCTGCATTTCGACGCGTTGACAGCAACCACGTCTCAACTTCAGCGTACAGCACCTCAGAGGCGCTCATGTCCATCTTTCGACTATTTCTAGCCCTATTCTTCATTGCTCCGGCTACCGCTGCCGCGCCTGAAGCGTCATTGCCCGACGCCCCCAAGCCGATCAAGCGTGAGATGGTCCGCATGCCGTATTGGGCTCTGTATTATGAGCAGCCCGGTGAAGTGGTCGTCCGGATGACAATCGACAACGATGGTGTGCCCGTCGATGTCGCCACCCTCGCTGAATATCCAAGCGACCGGGATTTCGGCAAGGAAGCCGTCGCTTCAGTCGAGCAATGGCGCTTCAAACCTGGCGTCCCCGGCACCTACAAGGTGACCGTCAAATTTCGCATGGTCCAGTTTCAGCGCGTGAAACCCGCTGAGGGTCAGGCCTTCGATCGCATCTTTTCCGCCGCCCCCGCGCCGGACGGTCGCCCGACACAGCCAGTCTACCCGCTGATGGCCCAGGAAATGGGGATGGAAGGAACGGTGCAGCTTCTCGTCTCGATCAAGGGCGGCGAGGTTGATGGCTGCGGCGTCGTTGAGTCCGGTGACGTCTCCGACGTTTTCGGCGATGCGGCCTATGCGGCGGCGATCAATTGGCGCTTCACGAACACGCCGAACGGCAGTTACGTGATCGACGTCCCCTTCACGCTCGCCCGCCTTAAGGCAGGCGAGCTGAGAGCTGCGCCGAAGCGGTCTTTCTGATCCCTCGCAGGTAAGGGGACCGGCATTAACGCCCCGCCGCTCCCGGCCCTGCCCTCACCACCACTTCGCGCACTGACAACGGCTGCGCACAGTGC
>JAPUEF010000285.1 GCA_027492655.1 Alphaproteobacteria bacterium
CAGACTGCCGGGCGTTGGTCACAGGCTGACGAGCGCGGCTATGAGGCCTTCATCCAGGCCATCGCCGATTCGGGCTGCACCACGGTCCGCACCTGCCTCGCCGCGCCAGCCAATCCGCTCGCCGCCGACGATCCGCCGGGGCTCGTCTTCAGCGCCGACTGCGCCGATCTGGTCTACATGCTGCGCGCTTACTATGCGTGGAAGAAGGGACTGCCGTTCGGCTTCGTCAGCGGCGTCGATGCGCGCGAGCCCCAGGGCGAGGGCGACCTGCGCGCCACCGCGCGCGGCAATCACGCGATCGCCCGTTGGGACGTGACGGCGACCGATCCGGGGGCCGACATCCGCGTCGTGCTGCAGACGATCCGCGATCAGGTCTCGACCGCCACCTTCCGCATCGACCCGCGCATCGAGCATCCCTTCGCGCAGGACTTCTACAGTCCCGAAATCTCGCGCGATGCCCTGCGTCCCGGCACGGCCATCTATAACGGCGAAGGCCATGTCGTGATCCTCAGCCGGATCGACGATGCCGGCCGCATCCACTTTCTCGACGCCCATCCCGACATGTCGGTGACGCGCGGCGTCTATGCCGGCCAGTTCGAGCGCGGGGCCCCGGCGCTCGGCGCGGGCTTCCACGCCTGGCGGCCCGTCGCCTTCCAGGATGGCAGGCTGGTTCACGCCGAGAACGCCCAGCTGCCGCATTTTTCGCTGGAGCAGTATTTCGGCCCGAACGCCGCCGGCGACTGGACCGGGGCCGACTTCAGCGAAGGCGGCCGCAATATCGATTTCATCGAATTCACCCGCCGCCGCCTCGCCAGGGGCGATCTGGTCTACGACCTCGTGGCGGAGTTCGGCTTCGGGCTTCAGGGCCTGTGCGAAGCCTTCGAGGAGCGCGCCCGCATGGTCGAGGATGCCGACGCCCGCGCCTTTTGGCGGCAGCCACGGCCCGGCCGTCTGGAAGGCGTGACGCCCGAGGAGGCCTTCGTCTGGCTCGCCTATTCGACGCCCGGCCGCGACCGCCGCCTGCGCGGCCACGCCCAGCGAACCGCCGAGACCCTGCAGCGGCTCCTCAAGCTCTATGAAGCCGGCAGTACCGCCGTCGCCTATACGGGCAAATCCCCCCGCCGCGATCTCCAGAAAACCTTCGACCGCGTGACCGCCGCCTGCACCGCCGCCTATATCGACAGCGGCCGGCGGCGCGTCATCCTGACCATGCGCGACATGCTGCTGCGCCTGCCGGGCCTCTCGTTCGACCCTTATCACTGCCCCGAACGGCGCTGGGCGGCGGAGGGCAGGGAGCTGTCCCGCTGCATCGAGGACGGCGAGAAAGCCCGCTGGTACGAGGCCGAAGCGGCCCTGCGCGGCCTCCATCCGGCCCGTCTCGATCCGCCCAATCCCACGCTGGACGAGCTGCGCCGCGCCGCGCCCGATCCGTGGGCGACGCCGGACTTCGAGGCGATCATCCAGGCTGCCCCGGAAAAGCCCCAAAAGCGCGGCAAACGCTGATTTGTCAGCCGCGCCCCGCTGACCTAAAAGACCCGCCCCGCGGCGCCCTGCCGCGATCCATGATTCCCGCCGGAGCTGCCGTCATGCGCGTGTCGCGTTTTTTCATGCCCCTGATGAAGGAGACGCCCGCCGAGGCGCAGATCGTCTCGCATCGCTTGATGCTGCGCGCCGGCATGATCCGTCAGCAGGCGGCGGGCATCTATTCGTGGCTGCCGCTGGGCAAGCGCGTGCTGGCCAGGATCGAGGCGATCGTCCGCGAGGAGCAGAACCGCGCCGGCGCGATCGAGGTGCTGATGCCCACGCTCCAGCCCGCCGACCTGTGGCGCGAGAGCGGCCGCTACGACGCCTACGGCGCCGAGATGCTGCGTATCACCGACCGCCACGACCGCGAGATGCTCTACGGCCCGACCAATGAGGAGATGATCACCGACATCTTCCGCAGCGCCGTGCGCAGCTACCGTCAGCTCCCGCTGAACCTCTACCACATCCAGTGGAAATTCCGCGACGAGGTCCGCCCTCGCTTCGGCGTTATGCGCGGTCGCGAGTTCCTGATGAAGGACGCCTATTCCTTCGACCTCGACGCCGACAAGGCCCGCACCGCCTATCGCAAGATGTTCATCGCCTATCTGCGCACCTTCTCGCGCATGGGCCTCAAGGCCGTGCCGATGCGCGCCGACACCGGCCCCATCGGCGGCGATCTCAGCCACGAGTTCATCGTGCTGGCGGACACCGGCGAGAGCCAGGTCTTCTGCCACCGCGACCTGATCGAGATGCCGGTGCCGGCGGCCGACTTCGACTACGAGGGCGATCTCGTCAGCGTTGTCGAACAGCGCACTTCGCTCTACGCCGCCACCGAGGAAATGCACGACGCCGCCGCGTTTGAAGCGCTGCCCGAAGACAAGCGCGTCACCGCGCGCGGCATCGAGGTCGGCCACATCTTTTATTTCGGCACGAAATACTCCAAGGCCATGAACGCTAGGGTCGCCGGTCCCGAGGGCACGGACGTGACCGTCGAGATGGGCTCCTACGGCATCGGCGTCTCGCGTCTGATGGGCGCGATCATCGAAGCCAGCCACGACGAAGCCGGCATCATCTGGCCGGAGGCCGTCGCGCCGTTCGACGTCGGCCTCGTCAACCTGAAGTCGGGCGACGCCGGCACCGACGCGGTCTGCGCGAAAATCTACGCCGAGCTGGGCAAGGCCGGCTGCGAGGTGCTCTACGACGACACCGAGGAACGCGCCGGCACCAAGTTCGCGTCCATGGACCTCATCGGCGTGCCCTGGCAGGTCATCGTCGGCCCCAAGGGCGTCGCGAACGGCGAGGTCGAGATCAAGAACCGCCGCACCGGCGCGCGCGAGACCGTCACGGTCGAAGCCGCGATCGGGCGTTTCGCCCAGCGTTCGTCGTCCTGATGGCGGCGCGCCCGTTCAGCGCCATCGAGTGGGCTCTTGCGGGCCGCTATCTGCGCGCCCGCAAGAAGGAGCGGACGGTCTCCGTCATCTCCATCATCTCGTTTCTCGGCATCATGCTGGGCGTCGCCACGCTCATCATCGTGATGTCGGTGATGAACGGCTTCCGCGTCGAACTGCTGTCGAAGATTCTCGGCCTCAACGGTCATCTCGTCGTGCAGTCGATCACCGGCACGATGCCCGATTACGACGCCGACGCGGCCGCGATCCGCGCGATCCCCGGCGTCACCCGCGCCGTGCCGCTGGTCGATGGCCAGGTCATGGTGCGCGGCGATGCCGGCGACGTGACCACCGGCGCGATGGTGCGCGGCATCAAGCGGCCTGACCTCGCCACTCTCAGCGTCGTGGCGAAAAGTCTGACGCCCGGCGCGCTCGATGCCTTCCAGGGCGGCACGGCCATCATCATCGGCTCGCGTCTGGCCGATCAGATGGGCCTGCGCGGCCCCGGCGGCGAATTGCGGCCTGATGCCAGGCTCACGCTGATCGGCGCCGAAGGTCCGGTCACGGCGGTCGGCCCGACCACGCGGCGCAAGACCTACAATGTCGTCGGCACCTTCACGATCGGCATGTCGGAATACGATCAGCTCATCATCTTCATGCCGTTTGAACAGGCGCAGCTCTATTTCCGCAAAGAGGGCGACGCCACCGGCATCGAAACCATGGTCGAAAACCCGGAGCGCGCGGAAGACTGGGTCGCCCCCATTCGCCGCGCCGTGCCGGATGCGCGCATCACCACATGGCAGCGCACGAACGAATCCTTCTTCAACGCCATCCAGGTCGAGCGCACGGTGATGTTCCTCATCCTCACGCTCATCATTCTGGTCGCTTCGCTCAACATCATCTCCGGCATGATCATGCTGGTGAAGGACAAGGGCAGGGACATCGCGATCCTGCGCACCATGGGTGCGACGCGCGGCGCGGTGATGCGGGTGTTCCTTATCGCGGGCGCATCCATCGGCGTCGTCGGGACTATCGCCGGCGTCGGCCTTGGCCTCCTGTTCGCGCTGAACGTGGAAAATATCCGCCAGTTCCTGTCGGGCCTGCTGGGCATGCAGCTTTTCGATCCGCTGATCTATTTCCTCAGCCGCCTGCCTGCCGACGTACAGACCAGCGATGTCGTCACCATCGGCGGGCTGGCGCTCGTCCTGTCGTTCCTCGCCACGCTCTATCCTGCTTGGCGCGCCGCACGGCTCGATCCGGTCGAGGCGCTTCGCTATGAGTGAAGCGCCGCCCGTCCTGGAACTGCGCGATCTGGTGCGTTCGTTTCCGCAAGCCAGCGGCGCACTCGAAGTCTTCAAGGGCGCCAATGCGATCATCCGGCGCGGCGAGATCGTCACGCTGGTCGGGCCGTCGGGCGCCGGTAAGTCCTCGCTGCTCCATATCGCCGGCCTGCTGGAGCGGCCGACCTCCGGCGAAGTCGTCATCGCGGGGCAGGCGGCCTCCGCCTTGTCGGAACGCGAGCGCACCCGCATCCGGCGCGAGGCTCTCGGCTTCGTCTATCAGTTCCATCATCTGCTGCCGGAATTCTCGGCGGTCGAGAACGTGATGATGCCGCTGCGCATCGCGGGCGTCGCCAGGGACAAGGCGGCGAAGGAAGCGAAGCGCCTGCTCGATCTGGTCGGCCTCACGCCGCGCCTCGATCACCGCCCGGCGCAACTCTCGGGCGGCGAGCAGCAGCGCGTCGCCATCGCCCGCGCGCTGGCGAACAAGCCCAAGCTGCTGCTGGCCGACGAGCCGACCGGCAATCTCGATCCCAAGACGGCCGATCTGGTGTTCGAGGTGCTGCTGGGCATCGTCCGCTCGGAAGGTCTGGCGGCGATGATCGCCACCCACAATCACAAGCTCATCAACTACACCGACCGCACGCTGCTGATGCACGAAGGCAAGCTGGTGGATGGCGGCAAGCTGAAAGTCTGAAGGCGGCAGCCCCGCAGGGGTAAAGCAGCCCCACAGGGTTCATTTTAAAACGCCGCCCCGTTCCCTTCCTCGCTCCAAGACATCACATTGGGGTGTCCGGCACCCCCGAGTCCCCCATGGCCCCGTTCGTCCATCTCCGCGTCCATTCCGCCTATTCGCTCCTGGAAGGGGCGATCAAGGTCAAGGAACTGGCGGAACTCTGCGCCCGCTTGGGCCAGCCCGCCGTCGCGGTCACGGATACCGACAATCTGTTCGGCGCGGTCGAGATCGCCGATGCGCTCTCCGGGCGCGGCATCCAACCCATCATGGGCGCGACGCTCAGCATCGAGGCGGGGCGCGACCGCGAACGCGAACGCCAGCGTCCTTCGCTGTCGCAGGCCCGGCCCCAGATCGCGCTTCTGGCCCAGAACGAAACCGGCTGGCTGAACCTGTCATGGCTCTCCAGCGACGCCTTCACCGAGGTGCAGGCGCCGGATACCCCGCACATCACGCTGGAACAGCTCGAACGCCACGGTGAAGGGCTCATCTGCCTTTCCGGCGGTCCCAAGGGGCCGATCAACCGCCTGATCGTCGACGGCAAGATTCCCGAAGCCGAAGCGCTCGCGCAGCGCTTCGCAGGGCTTTTCCCCGGCCGCTTCTATATCGAGCTTCAGCGCCACAACACGCAGCCTGAAATCGTCGCCGAAGGGCCGCTGGTCGAAATCGCCTACCGGCTGGGCTTGCCGCTCGTCGCGACCAACCAGTGCTATTTCGGGGCGGAAAGCATGTACGAAGCGCACGATGCGCTGATGTGCATCGCCGCCGGCCGCTACATCGCGGAAGACGACCGCCCGCGCGTAACGCCTGAGCATCGCTTCAAATCGTCGGAAGAAATGGCGGCGCTGTTCGCGGATCTGCCGGAAGCCATCGCCAACACGGTCGAGATCGCCCGCCGCTGCGCCTTCCGTCCGATCAAGCGCAAGCCGATCCTGCCGAACTTCCCTGTCCCCGAAGGCCTCAGCGCCAGCGACGAGCTGCGCCGTCAGGCCCATGACGGCCTGACCCGCCGCCTCGAAACCTTCGCGCTCTACAAGCCGCGCGAGGACTATTTCAAACGGCTGGACTTCGAACTCGACGTCATCACGCGCATGGGGTTTGAAGGCTACTTCCTGATCGTCTCCGACTTTATGAAATGGACGCGCGCACAGGGCATTCCGGTCGGCGTCCGTGGTTCGGGCGCCACCTCCATCGTAGCGTGGTGCCTCGACATCACCTCGCTGGACCCGTTGCGTTTCAATCTGGTGTTCGAGCGCTTCCTCAATCCCGAGCGCGTCTCGATGCCCGACTTCGATATCGACTTCTGCCAGGACCGGCGCGGCGAAGTGATCCGCT
>JAPUEF010000286.1 GCA_027492655.1 Alphaproteobacteria bacterium
AGGCGGGCAACTTGCTGGCGTTGAACGTGGGCAACCGCGGCCAGCGCGTGCCGGATTGGCATCTCGACCCACTCAAGCACGAGCTGATCCAGTCCGTCCTCAAGCTGACCAGGGGTGCGGACCCTTGGCAGATCTACCATGCACTGCTGCAGCCGCGCTCGATGCTGCGGGGGCGTTCGGCACTGGAGGGCGTGACGGCCGGCAATCTCGACAAGCTCGTGATGGCGGTGAGCACGACCGTAAAGGAAAGCGAGTGGTCCCCGCAGCAGGCGAGGTTGGCCTGAGCGGCGCGCGGCGAACGCCGGCCTCTCGGGCTTGGCATGCATCCCGGTAAGATGCCTATCGAACTGCGCGTCGAGAATGCAGAATCTGATCGCTCATGACCACCCAGTCTGATTGATCTTGGTTAGTAATTCAGACAGCGTGATCGAGCCAACGGCGGGACTCGACCCGAAGCGGCCGGAAGGAATACGCAAGCCCAACCGCTGGTTCGCCCTATGGGGCAACAATCTAGTCACAATGAATGAACTGTCCTAATAGCGTTGTGTATGGGACTTTAGCGTCATTACTTGCTGCGAGTCACTGTGAGGGAGAGATGGCGGGATGATTCTCACGGACAATGAGACAAAGGTCGACCTCCTCAACAACGAGGCGATCGCCAAGACCATCATCGAGCTGCTGTGCGAAAAGCCCGAGCGCGCCGTGACGATCGGCGTTCACGGCGACTGGGGCGCCGGAAAATCCAGCATCTTGGAGATGATCGAGAACGGCCTCAGTTCGGATGAGGACGTGCTCTGCGTCAAATTCAACGGATGGCGTTTTCAAGGATTCGAAGACGCCAAGATCGCGCTGATTGAGGGCATCGTCACCGGGCTTATCGAAAAACGCCCGTTGCTCACCCAGGCCGGTATGGCCGTGAAAGACATCTTCCGGCGGATCGACTGGCTCAAGATCGCGCGACACGGGGGCGGTCTGGCTTTCACTGCGTTCACCGGCATCCCCACAGCCGATCAGGTCGGCGCGGTGGTCGGCACCTTGAAGGGCATCTTCTCCGATCCCGCGAAACTCGCCACGCAGGAGAATTACGACAAGGCCATCGACGGTGTGCAGGGTCTGCTGAAACCAGGTGAGTCGAAGAATGTGCCGGAAGAGATCGAGGCGTTCCGAAAAGCCTTTGACGACCTGCTCAAGCAGGCGGGCGTCAAGCAACTGATCGTTCTCATCGACGATCTCGACCGCTGCCTGCCCGACACGGCGATTGAAACCCTCGAAGCCGTCCGCCTGTTCGTATTCACCGCCCGCACCGCGTTCATCGTCGCGGCCGACGAGGCGATGATCGAATATTCGGTGCGCAAGCATTTCCCCGAACTGCCGGACACGACCGGCCCCCGCGACTATGCACGCAACTATCTCGAAAAGCTGATCCAAATTCCGTTCCGGATTCCGGCTTTGGGCGAGACCGAAACCCGTATCTATGTCACCCTGTTGCTCATCGGTGCCGAGCTGGGCGAGGACGATGTCGATTACTCGGCGCTCATCATCGTCGCGCGTGAATTGCTCAAACGCCCTTGGCAAACGGCGGGGCTCGACGCGCAGACGGTCAAAACCGCCTTGGGCGACAAAGCCGGCAAGGTCCAGAACGCGCTAACCTTGAGCGATCAGATCGGTCCGATCCTAGCCAGCGGCACTCAGGGCAATCCCCGGCAGATCAAGCGCTTCCTGAACACCCTGCTCCTGCGCCATCAGACCGCACTCGCGCGCGGCTTTGGGGACGAGGTGAAGCTGCCCGTCTTGGCGAAGCTTATGCTGGCCGAACGGTTCCTCTCCAGATTGTTCGACCAGATCGCCAGCGCCGCCGCCCGCGATCCGGAAGGCCGCTGCGTAGATTTGGCGGCGCTTGAAGCCGCCGCATCGGAGGAGAAGCCAGCCCCTAAAGCGAAGCGGGCCGGGCCGAAGATCAGTTCCACCGATGACGCCAAGGCGACCGCCGTGCCGGACTCCCAGGACAGCGCCATCCTCACCGAATGGAAGGCGGCCGACGCAATACGGTCTTGGGCGCGGCTGTCACCGGCCTTGGCCGAAGTCGATCTGCGCCCCTATCTGTTCGTGACCAAGGATCGGAAAGACTATTTTGGCGCGGCCTCCGTCCTCGGGCGTCTCGCCGCGGTGGTCGAAAAGTTGCTCGGCCCGAAACTTGCCGTCCAGGCGTTCGAAGGTGAACTCAAACAGCTCGTTCCGGCCGAGGCCGCGCAGATCTTCGAGGAGCTGCGCGGGCGCGTCATGGGCGGAGACACCTTCGATACCGTGCCGCCGGGGGTCGATGGGCTCGCGGTGCTGGTTCGCGCGCACCCGACGCTTCAAGCTAATCTTCTCGATCTGCTGGAAGCCTTGCCGGTGGATCGGTGCGGGCCGTGGCCCGCGTCGGGTTGGGAGGGCGTTATCAAGGATTCCGACGCCGTGGCGCGCTTCGAGAAGCTACTCCAAAAATGGTCCACCTCCGGTTCGTCCTTCTTGAAGCCTACGGCGAGCGCCGCGCTTCGCACGCGGAAGGGTGGGCGCTGATGGGCACATCGAACGCCTATGGGGGTGCGGGTGGAGCCACCCCGCTCATTCCGAGTTGGTTGCAGGGTGACGGCGACGGCGGGGCCGGTGCGGCCGGGGGCGATGGCAGCGGGACACAATCCCCGTCACCCGATGGATCGCCCTCAGCCGTTCCTCCCGCGCCAGCGCCTCGGCCGATCGCGCCGGTAGGGGCATCGGATCGGTTCACGTCCGCCCGAAACAATTTCACTCGCTTCGTGAGTTCGGGCGGCAGCGACCGCAGAAGTCTCGGCCGTGCTGTCTCGCAATATGTGTCCAAGTCGGCGGGTGGCTCACGCCAAGCCTCGCAGCGCATGGGCTCATCGCGCGGCGTGGGTGCCGGGCTCGTCCGATTCCTCAACGACGCCAGCGCCAATGGCGTTCGCGAAGCGCTGCGAACGCTCAACCTCGAAAGCCTCGCGGGGCGGCCGATCGAGGAAGTGTTCGCGGGGCTCGCCGACTACATCTGCCCCGAAGGCGGGTCGATCGACGAGGGAATCGCGCGAGACGCCTTCGTCGAGACGATCGCCGATCTCGCCGGTGCGGGCATTACCGACATCGACGCGCTCACACCCGGCCAGATCCAGACCGTCTTCGAACTATATGCGACGCACGCGATCGAGGCGCGCATCTGCAACGACATCGGCACCAAGGTCGTTATCTTGCCCACCGATCCGCGCGCGGCCGAGAGGGTTCAGGCGCAACTGCGTGATTTCATCCAGCGCGGTGTCAGCGATGCGATCAACGCCGCGGGTGTCAACATCCAGTCGCTGACCCCTGATGCGGTGATGGGCTTCGTGACCGACGTCTACCAATCCGCATTCGACGTGTTGCAGACGATGGGCGACGGGGAGGCCGCACAATGAGGCGCCATGTCATCATCGGCCGTTTCGGGCCGGACGATAAGACCCGCGTCCCGAAGGCGCGCGACGAGGTTGCATCGACCTTGCAGTTGGTGACGAGCAAGCGTCTCGATCATGGAATCGGCCGCGCCTTGGCCGACCTCAAGGCGCTGCACCTTACTCCGAGCGAGATCGGCGCGGACATGCTCGTCGTCGCGGCCCATGTCCACGCGGCAGACACCCGCATCTCCCGCTCCACGGAATCGCAGGACGCCTGGACGCGCGAGATTCGTCTGGTCATCCCTGTGAGCGATCCGGTGCGATGGACGGCCGCCGCGCCCATCCTGGTCCGCGCCCTGAACTTCCTGACCGGCGACAGATGGGATGTGGGCTTCCGCAAACGGGCCAAGGGCTATGCGAAGCTGGTTCCCGCCGCGGCACCCACACTTATTCCCGCCCCGTTCGATGGCGTGAGTCTGTTCTCCGGTGGCTTGGACAGTCTGATCGGCGCGATCGACAGCTTGAATGATGGCGAGATGCCGCTCCTGGTCAGCCACGCGGGCGAAGGGTTGGTGAGCAAGTCGCAGGAGCAGTGCTTCGAAGGTTTGAAAGCCGCTTACAAATCATCCGCCTTCGATCGGCTGCGGGTGTGGATGAGCTTCGATAGCGGGCTCGTCGAGGATGTCGGATCGGAGGACACCACGCGCGGCCGCTCGTTCCTGTTCTTCTCCCTGGGCGTCGCCGCCGGCACCGCGCTCGGCCGCGACTTCGTGCTCAAGGTTCCAGAGAACGGGCTGATCGCGCTAAATGTGCCGCTCGATCCGCTTCGGCTCGGCGCGTTAAGCACCCGGACGACGCATCCTTTCTACATGACCCGGTGGAACGATTTGCTCCAGGCGCTCGGCGTCGGAGGGAAGGTCGAGAATCCCTATTGGGACAAGACCAAAGGGGAGATGGTGGCCCAATGCGCCAATCCGGCCCTATTGAAGCAACTCGCCCCGCTGTCGCTATCATGTTCGTCGCCGACGAAGGGGCGCTGGACCAAGAAGCCGCAGGGTCACTGCGGATACTGCCTGCCATGTCTCATCCGGCGAGCCTCTCTGCGAGGCAAGGATTCGACGGTTTACGGCGTACCCGACCTGAATGCTGCCACGTTGGACACCAGGCAGGCCGAAGGTCAGCAGGTCCGATCCTTCCAGATCGCAATCGCGCGGCTATCGAAGCGCCCGGAACTCGCCAAGGCCCTCATCCACAAGCCGGGGCCACTCTATGACGACCCCTCCCGCCACGATGACTTGGCCGATGTCTATCGCCGTGGATTAGAAGAGGTCGGGCGCTTGCTGACTGGCGTTCGCGCCGCACCGTCGTGAGAGGCCTCATGCGATCGGGTCTCGTCGATTTTCATTGCCACCTCGATCTCTACCCCGACCACGCGGCCGCGGTGGAGCGTTGCGAGCGCGATGGCGTCTTCACCCTTACCGTGACCACCACGCCCAAGGCTTGGCCGCGGAACCACGAACTGGCGTCCGCCACCCGTCATGTCCGGGCGGCCCTCGGACTGCATCCTCAACTGGTCGCTGACCGCGCCCACGAGATCGGACTTTGGGAGGAGTTCTTGCCTAGAACCCGCTATGTGGGAGAGGTCGGGTTGGACGCCGGCCCGCGGTTCTATAAGTCTTTCGAGACGCAGAAGGAGATTTTCGCTCGCGTGTTGTCGCTCTGCGCAGCGGCGGGGAACAAGATCGTCACGATGCATAGCGTCCGAGCGACAAAGGCCGTGCTCGATATGATCGAGAAATACATGCCGCCTTCGCGCGGTCGCGTGGTGCTTCATTGGTTCACCGGCACCGCAGCGGAGGCCAGGAGGGCGGTTGATCTCGGCTGCTACTTTTCGGTGAACGCGGAAATGCTCGCCAATGAAAAGCGCGCCGCGATAACCAAGACGCTGCCGTTGGATCGCGTTCTGACGGAGACAGATGGGCCGTTTACAAAGACCGATGCTCGTCCGACCACACCGAGCGACGTCTGGATCGCTGCGGAAGGTTTGGCGCGTCTGCATGGAATCCTGCCCATTGATATGTCCGCCACCATATTGCGGAATCTGAAAAGCCTGCTCGAAGAACAGGGCTAGTTTGCGCGCTGCGCACTTACGCCCAGTGCTCTTCGCGCCCGGAACGCTGGTATGCATGCGGCTTGCAACACCGCTTTCGCGGGTAGTTTCGCCCGCTCTATATCCGACAGCGGTTCCAAAGCCCCAAAACTCGGGCCAGAGGGCAGTTTCGAACGTCGGCTTCTGGCCGCGTGCCGCCGGCTACAGGCGATGACTATGATCGTCGGGCCACGTGCTCACGTGGCCGGATGGCCTGTTCAGTAACAGTGGTATCCGCAGAGCACGACGTTGCTCAGTAGGTAGTTCGAGGTCCCCGGACACGCTGCGAGCACGTTGGATGAACCTCGCCATGGGTTCGGTCAGGCGCGCCAGGGGATGCAGGAGGTAAGCCATCACGACGGTCGGTGCGCCAGCCAGCGGCCGCGCGGCGATGCCGCGGTTCAGGTAGCCAGCAAGCCTCGCAGACGGCGCGACGACGAGGCCGTACCCGGCTGACACGAGCGTCATCGCGATGTCGAAGGAGCTGACCAGCTGCTCCCGATCCTGCAGCGCATCCCCGAGGACACGCTGCGCCACAGCGCGCCACGGCTCGCCGGCCGTTGACTGCGCACGGATCAACGGCTGCTTGAGCACTTCCTGGCACGGTACTTCACGGTAGGCCAGCAGGTGGGAGCGCTTGGCCACGGCGACCGCCAGCGTGT
>JAPUEF010000287.1 GCA_027492655.1 Alphaproteobacteria bacterium
ATCGGCGGAAGACGGCAAGAGGCAGTTCGCGCTGCGCAAGGGCCTCGCCCAGCGCGCGCCCGGCGAGGAGTTCGGCCTCGTCTATTCACGCTTCAACAATCCCAATCTGGAAATTCTGGAAGACCGTCTCGCCATCTGGGAACAGACCGAGAAGGCGCTGGTCTTCGCCTCCGGCATGGCGGCGATCTCCTCGACGCTGCTGGCGCTCTCGCGGCCGGGCGATACGGTGATGAACTCCGAGCCGCTCTATGGCGGCACCGAAGGTCTTCTGCTCAATGTCTTCCCGCAATTCGGCATCGACCATGCGCCGCTTCCCGCGGGAACGCCGCTAGACGAGATCGAGGCGCTGATGCGCAAGGCCGATGAGAAGGCCGCGAAAAAAGGCGGGCGTCTTTCGGCGATCATGCTCGAAACCCCCGCCAATCCCACCAACGAACTCACCGACATCGTGGGCGTGGTCGGCATCGCGAAGAAGATGGAGCGGAACGGCTATCGCCCCGCCGTCTGCGTGGACAACACGTTCCTGGGGCCGATCTGGCAGAAGCCGCTGACGCTGGGGGCCGACTACGCGATGTACTCGCTGACCAAATATGTCGGCGGCCATTCCGATATCGTCGGCGGCGCGGTACTCGGCTCGATGGATGCGATGAAGCCCATCGCGCCGATGCGCTCCTCGCTGGGATCGACGCTCGATCCGCACACCGCCTGGATGCTGTGCCGCAGCCTGGAGACGCTGGAGCTGCGCATCAGCCGCGCCACCGAGAACGCCCGCATCGTCTGCGGCTTCCTGGAACGCCACCCCAAGGTGAAGCAGGTGTTGTGGCTCGGCAATCTGCCGCCGGGGTCGGAACAGGCGCGCATTTTCGCGTCGCAATGCACCGGCGTCGGCTCGACCTTCTCGATCCGCGTGAAGGGCGGTGAACCGGAGGCTTTCAAGTTCCTCGACAGCCTGAAGGTCATCAAGCTGGCGGTCAGCCTTGGCGGCACCGAAAGCCTCGCCTCGCATCCCGCGACGACGACGCATCTCGACTACTCGCCTGCGGACAAGGAGCGCTACGGCATCACCGGCGATCTGGTGCGCATCTCGATCGGCATCGAGGACAGCCGCGACCTCATCGCGGATGTCGATCAGGCGCTGGCGGCGGTGTGATGCCCGACTACCTGATCCTGATGCACAGCGATGCAACCGGGCCAGAGCTGGACTGGCCCGGTTATCTTGTGAAGCTGACCGCGACAGGCAGGTTCAAGGGCGGCAGCGCCATCGGCGACGGCGCGACGTTCCGGAGGTCCGGCGCGCCGCTGCCGGCCAGCGACACAATCGTCGGCTTTATCTGCGTGGAAGCCGACGACCTGACGGCCGCCGAGGCCATGCTGTTGGGCAATCCGGTATTCGAGGCCGGCGGCACCTGCGAGATCAGATTGCTGCCGAAGGACGAATGACGCCCGACTTCAAGCTCTGGGTACAGGAGGTCTTTGCGCCATTCGGGCGCGTGACCGTGAAGCGGTTTTTCGGCGGGGGCGGAGTCTATCTCGGCGATACGATGTTCGCCGCCATCTTCAACGATCAGATCTACCTCAAGGGCGATGGAGACTCGCGCGCGGCCTTCCAGGCGGAGGGCTGCGAGGAGTTCGTCTGGACGAACCCCAAGACGAAGACGATCTGGAACTCAGTCTACTTCTCGATGCCGGCCATGCTGTTCGAGGACGAAGACGAACTGCGCTGCTGGGCCGAACGGGCCTTTCAAACCGCGCTCAAGGCCAAGGCGGGCAGGGCGCCGCGCCGCCGGAAGCCCGTCAGCCGCGAAATATAATTTCGCGGCCATGGCGCAATTTCGCCTGCGTCGCGCCTTTCCCCGGCGCGGCTGCGTTGCTATACCGCCCGGCTTCTCCGTCAGGAGGCGACGCGCTGGCGGGCGTGGCGGAATTGGTAGACGCACCGGTTTTAGGTACCGACGGCGCAAGCCGTGGGGGTTCAAGTCCCTCCGCCCGCACCACGTCCTCTGACGGACACGAAATTCTGAACGGCCCTTGAGCCGCGAGTGAGGACAAGTTCGATGCAAGTCACAGAGGTCACTAACGAAGGTCTGAAGCGCGAGTTCGCGATTCTCGTGCCGCGCTCGGCTCTCGACGCCAAGGTCGATACCAAGCTGGCCGAAGTGAAGGACAAAGTTCAGCTCAAAGGCTTCCGTCCCGGCAAGGTGCCGATGGCGCACATCAAGAAGACCTTCGGCAAGTCCTATATGGCCGAAGTGATCGACGAGACGATCAACGAGGCCGCGCAGGCCGCCGTAACCGAGCGCAATCTGCGCCTCGCCCAGCCGCCGCGCATCGAACTGACCGCGAAGGCCGACGATCTGGTCGCCGGCAAGACCGACCTCACTTTCAATGTCACGCTCGACGTGATGCCGGAATTCACGCCGGTCGATCCCGCGACGCTCAAGCTGACCCGCCCGGTCGCCGAAGTGCCGGAAGACGAGATCGGCAAGGCGCTGGAGCGTATGGCCGACCAGCAGCGCAGCTTCACCTCGAAGGGCGAGGGCGCGGCCGCCGAGACCGGCGACCAGGTCAAGATCGACTTCGAAGGCAAGGTCGATGGCGTGCCGTTCGACGGCGGCAAGGCCGACGACTTCATGCTGGTGCTGGGCTCCGGCATGTTCATCCCCGGCTTCGAGGACCAGCTCGTCGGCATCAAGGCCGGCGATAGCCGCGACGTGAACGTGACGTTCCCGGAAAACTACAACTCGCCCGACCTCGCCGGTAAGGCCGCCGTCTTCGCCGTCACCGCCAAGGACGTGCTGGGCGCCGACAAGGTCGAGATCGACGACGCCTTCGCCACCCGCATGGGCATCGAAAGCCTCGACAAGTTGAAGGATCTCATCCGCAACCAGATGGGCGCCGATTTCGCCCGCGCCGGCCGCCAGCACATCAAGCGCAACCTGCTCGACGCGCTCGACAAGGCGCACGATTTCGAGCTGCCGCAGGGCATGGTGGACGCCGAGTTCGACGCCATCTGGAAGGCCGTGCTGGGCGAGCTTGAGCGCGAAAAGAAGACCTTCGAGGATGAAGGCAAGACTGAGGACGAGTTGAAGGCCGAATACAAGAAAATCGCAGAGCGCCGCGTGCGCCTCGGCCTGGTGCTCGCCGAGATCGGCCGCCTGAACAGCCTCGACCTGACGCAGGACGAGCTCGGCCGCGCCGTCGCCAACGAAGCCCGCCGCTATCCGGGGCAGGAGCAGCAGGTGTTCGAGTTCTACCAGAAGAACCCGCAGGCCCTGGCCCAGATCCGCGCCCCTCTCTACGAAGACAAGGTCGTCGATTTCATCATCGCGATGGCGCAGGTGGATGAGAAGCCGGTCTCCCGCGAGGAGCTGTTCAAGGATCCCGAGGGCGAGGAAGACGCCTGAAACCGGGCGCTCCCGTGACGACCGCTTCTGGCGGTCGTCCTCCCAGCCTGTCATTATGCCAAGGCGTCCGGATGTTCCGGGCGCCTTCGCTTTTGGGGTCGGCATGATCCTTCTGCGGGCATTCCAGCCTCTGGCGCTGGATTTTCTCTCGACCATCGTTTTCGTCATCGTGCTGGCCGCCACCGGAGAGGTGACGCCGTCTATCGTCGCGGGCCTCGCCGCCGGTCTGATCGCGATGGTGCTCGAATGGCGGCGCGGCATCCGGCCCGGCGCGATGCAGTGGATGAGCCTCGCCCTGGTCGTCGTCTCCGGCCTCTCAAGCCTGCTGACGGGCGATCCGCGCTTCGTCATGGCCAAGCCGACGATATCCTACGCGGCGGTCGGCGCGGCGATGATGGTGCCCGGCTGGATGGAGCGCTACATCCCGGAGGTCGCCCGCAGCGCGCTGCCGCGCGGCCGCTGGGTGATGTGGGGCTATATCTGGGCCGCCCTGATGTTCGCCTCGGCGGCGCTTAACCTTGTGCTGGCCTTCACGCTGTCGGCGACGGACTGGGCGACGGCGCTGGCGATCTGGGGGCCGGCCAGCAAGCTCCTGCTTTTCTTCACCCAATACGTTATGATTCGTGGCGAAGTACGCCGCCAGCGCCTATCTATGGCGGCCCAACCCCCTCATCCTTTGCCTTCTGCCGGGACTCCATGATGCAGCGCGATCCAAGAGAAGTCGTCAACAACATGCTGGTGCCGATGGTGGTGGAATCGACCGCCCGGGGCGAGCGCGCCTACGACATCTTCTCGCGCCTGCTGAAGGAGCGGGTGATCTTCGTGACCGGCGGCGTGGAAGACGGCATGGCGACGCTGATCGCGGCGCAGCTTCTGTTTCTGGAAGCCGAGAATCCGAAGAAGGAAATCTCGATGTACATCAACTCGCCGGGCGGGGTGGTGACGTCGGGGCTCGCGATCTACGACACCATGTAGTACATCCGCTGCCCGATCACCACCGTGTGCATCGGACAGGCCGCCAGCGCCGCCTCGTGGCTGCTCGCGGCGGGCCAGAAGGGCCAGCGCTTCGCGCTGCCCAATTCGCGCGTGATGCTGCACCAGCCCTCCGGTGGCTATCAGGGCCAGGCGACCGATATGGCCTCCTACGCGCAGGAGATCGTGAAGATCAAACGCCGCCTCAACGAGATTTATGCCCGCCACACCGGCCAGCCGGTGGAAGTGATCGAGAAGATGCTCGACCGCGACAAATTCCTCACCCCGCTTGAGGCCAAGGAATTCGGTCTGATCGACGAAGTGTTCGAGAAGCGCCCCGGCGCCGCCGAAGGCTGATGCGTCGCGGGCTCTGGCTCGCGGCATTGGCGCTGTGCGGCTCGGCCTTGGCCGGGCCGGCGGCCTATGACTACACCCGCTTCGTCCTGCCCGACGATTGGGTCCGCAACGACGAACAGCGCTACGCCTCGTATTCGCCGCCCGGCGGCGGCGTCACGCTGTCGATCCTCACGCGCTTCGGCGACGACGATGCCGAGGACACGCTGGAAGACTTCATCGCGCGGGCCGAAAAGGGCGAAACGGTCATCGACGCGGGCAAGGCGGAAGACGTCTCCAACGACGGCTTCGACGTCTATCGGCAGGAGCGCCGCGTGCGCGACGCCGACGGGCGTACCGTCCGCCGTTTCTATCTCGCCGCCGACAAGGACGACCGCGCCACCGTCATCGTCATCGAAGGCGACGAGGCGAACTACGGACGGGCCGAGACCGCCGCGCGCGGGGTCGTTTCCTCGCTGGCGCTGATGGACAAGGGCGCAGGCGAAAAAGCCGCGCCGAGCGAGCTTGAAGAGATGGCGGGTGAGGGCGGTCTCGACGGCTTTTATGTCGCCGATCCCAAGCGCGGCTTTCTAAATGTGAACACCATGCGCTGGGCCTATGGCGTGCGGCCGGCGGCGCTCTATTTCGACCCGCTGGGCGATGTCTATCGCGGCGCCCCGGCGCGCTTCGACATCGACGTCTTCAACGCCTGCAACGCCGACACAGCCTGGCGCTGCGGCCGTTATCGCATCGAGGGCGGCGAGATCGTCTTCCGCTGGGCCGACGGGTCCACCGAGCGCCGCCCGCTGCAGCGCGACGGCGAGGCGTTGCGGATCGGCGGTCTGACCTTCGATCCGGCGCCCGGTGGCGGCGCGGTTCCGGTCGGCGGCTTCCCGTGGTCGGACGAATTCAACACCGGCGACTGGCCGGCCCGCGATGGCGACCGCAAGGATGTCGCCTATTCGATTCGCTTCCTGGAAGATGGCCGGTTCGAACTCCGGGGCGTCTCGGGCTTCCGGAATCCGAAGGTCGGGGCCGGCATCCTGACTGGCGGGCGGTTCCGGATCGACGGCCATTCTGTGACCCTGGTTTACACCAGCGGCGCGTCGGAAGTGGTTGGATTTGCTCGTTTTCCCGGGGATTCGGGCGAGCGTCTGCTGATCGGCGGAAAGGTTTTCGGGAAACCTTGATGACGGACGCCGTCACGGCACTGTTAAGCGTCTGTTGAAATTCCCCGCCGTAGCCTCAACATTCGACATGTTGCACCGCGGGGCGAGCGGTGAGCGAGGGCGGCTTCCAGTGCAATTCGGCATTGATGGCGCGTCCGGCCCGCCCCTAAAATGCCCAGATCGGCTGGCGGAATCGTCAGCCACAACGGAGACCCCATGAGCAAGGCCGCCGGCGGCGACTCGAAAAACACGCTCTACTCCTCGTTCTGCGGGAA
>JAPUEF010000288.1 GCA_027492655.1 Alphaproteobacteria bacterium
GAGCGTAAGGGTATGGCCCAGCAGATCGTGAAGATCGCGGGCGATGCGTTCGCGTTCGGCCTGCGCGGCGTGAATGCGGACCTCGTTCTGGGTCGCGATGAGGGCGGCGTTCTTCGCGCTGAGCTCGGATGAGAAAAAGTTCGCTATGGCGACGATGAGACCGAAGAAGAGCGCGGTCGTCCACATGCCGAGCGGCATGTGCATCAGAAGGCCGAAGATCACGACGGCGGCGACGATGGCGATGACGGTCCACACAGCGACGGGCTTCGGCTTCAGCGCGCCCGCGAGCGCGAAGGCGTAAACGGCGACGACGCCCCAGTTGCCGGAGGTCGTCGCGCCGAGCGTGAAGGCGAGGACAAGGATGCCGGCGATCCAGCCTAGGCCTTTCGGCCCCGCGCTCACCGCCGCATGGCCCCGGCCATAAAGCAGCAGGAAGACCGGCAGCGCGGCGAGCGAGATGACGATGTCGCGCTCGGTGGGCGCGACCCACAGCCAGGTGATCGCGTAGAGCGGCAGATAGACGAGCCAGAGCCACGGGCCGTCGGGATTGAGCCAGTTGCGCAGCCGCTCGTAAGCCGCCTGGCGCGCAGGCGGCGCGGCAGGCAAAGGAGTCAGCGACATGGCAGAACCAATCGACGCATCGGTCGATCCTACAGGCAGGGCGGCGTCCGGCACAGTCTCAGTCCTGTTCGCGGCGGACGGCCCAGGCGACTGCAACCGCGAGGGCGAGGGTCCAGGATAGGGTGATGGCGAGATGCGTGAGGAAGGGGCCGCTGTCCTGCATTCCGCCTGCGATGAGGGCCATTTGAGCGAGGTGATAAGAGGGTAATATCTGCGCGAGAGTCTGCAAAAAGGCCGGGAAGACGAAAATCGGCATCCAAAGGCCGCCCAGAACCGCCAGCGGGAAGAACAGGATATTCGCGAAAGCGATGGCACCCTGCGCTTTCGCCGTATAGCCGAGGAACAGGCCGAGAAGCGAAAACGGCAGGACCGACAGCATATGGACGGCGAAAAGGCCGGCCCACTGCGCGGGGGTGAAGGCGACGCCGCCCGCGAAGACGCCGATGGCGTAGATCATGGCGACGACCAGCGCGACGAACACGAACGTCATCGCGAGCTTGGCCAGCGGATAGATGAAGGCCGGCATGGGGGAGACCGATTTGAGGGCGAAGACGCCCTCCTCGCGCTCCGTCGCGACGCCGACGCCGAAGCCGAACAGCGACGGGCCGAGCGCCGCGAAGACGCCGAAGGTCGCGATCATATAGGGCGCGGCGGTCGCTTCTTTCGCCAGCATGATGCCGAAGAGCGCATAGAAGACGACGGGCAGAACAAGCGTCGGGATCGCGAATTCCGGCATGCGGCGCGACTTGGCGATCTCGGCCCCGAACTCACGGCCGAAGATGGCGAGATTGGAGGTGGACATGGGGTTCTCCTGTCAGGCGGCGACGAGGGCGTCGAAGGCTTCTTCAAGCCCCGCGCTGGCGATTTCGAGATCGGCGAGGGCGGCGTCGGCGAGCAGCAACGCCCGCATCGTCGCCTCGGCATTGCCGGTGACGATGACCGCGTGGCGACCGGCATGCGCGACGGAACGGACATGCGGCAGCGCCGCGAGGGCGTTATCGTCCAGCGCCGTGAGGCAGCGGATGGTGCGGCCCGAAACGATGGATTTCATCTCGTCCACCGTGCCGGAGGCGCGCACGCGCCCCTTGTCGATGACGACGACGCGGTCGGAAAGCGCTTCGGCCTCCTCCAGATGGTGGGTGGTGAGAAGGATCGTCGCACCGCGTTCGCGCAAGGTGCGGATGGTCGTCCACATCGCGCGGCGGGCTTCGAGATCGAGCCCGACGCTGGGCTCGTCGAGGAGCAGAAGATCGGGGCGGCCGACAGCGGCGATGGCGAATTGCAGCCGACGCTGCTGACCGCCCGAGAGCGCCGCGCACCGGCGGCTCTCAAGCCCGTCGAGGCCGGCCAGCGCG
Source organism: Alphaproteobacteria bacterium (assembly GCA_027492655.1). Taxonomy (GTDB): domain Bacteria; phylum Pseudomonadota; class Alphaproteobacteria; order Micropepsales; family Micropepsaceae; genus JADZAI01. The sequence continues at coordinate 1,977 of JAPUEF010000288.1, forward strand.
AGGGCTTCGGCCGGCGGCATAGGGTTCGGGTAGTAGCCGGCGAAGAGGCGGACCTGCTCGCCCACCGTCAGCTGGCGCGGCAGCTTCGCGACCTGGAGCATCACGCCGATCCGGCGGCGGGCCGCCAGATCGCGCGGGTCGAGGCCGAAGATGCGGGCCGTGCCGCTATCAGGGCGCAGACGGCCGAGCATGACGCCGATGGCGGTTGTCTTGCCCGCGCCATTGGGGCCGAGCAGCGCAGTGACGCCGCCTTTGGCGATCTCGAGATCGAGCCCGTCGAGGGCGCGGACGGACCCGTAGGATTTGGTGACGGCCTTGAGGCAGACAGGCGGTTCGGTCGGCATCGCATCGGTTCCTGTGCGGTTCGATGCGACGATGCCGGAGGGACGAAGGCGGCGTCAGAAACGGGTGTCAGCCGATTTATATGACATTTATCAGGTGTTGACCTTGGCCGGGTCGATGCCCTTGCCGGCCTCGCGGTCGGCGGCGAGACGAGCGCCTTCGGCGGACGTGAAGGCGAAAAGCGTGCCGGGATCGGTGCGGCGCAGTTCCAGGGCGCCGGCTTCCATGCCTTCCGCGACGACGATCTCGCGCTCGCCGGCGTTCAGGCCCTTGAGAATCGTGGCCGCGGCGATGTCGGCGGGAATGCCGTTGTCGATGTTGACGTCGGAAACGCCGCGGGTGGAGCCGTCGGCGGCGAGCGCGTTGGCGGCCACGGCGGTCCTCACCGAGCCGGGGAAGATGGTGGAGACGCGGATGTTATAGGCGGTTTCGACCTCGGCGCGCAGGGCGTCGAAATAGCCGGTGACGCCGTGCTTGGCCGCGCAATAGGCGGTGCGGAGCGGCGCGCCGACCTTGCCCGCGACCGACGACACGGCGGCGATGTGGCCGGATTTGCGTTCCACCATCGACGGCAGCACGGCCTGGGTCAGCGCGATCGGCGCGAGAAGGTCGATGTCCACGATGCGGCGATAGACATCGAATGCCGTATCGACCGCGAGGCTGCGCTGGCTGATGCCGGCATTATTGACCAGCAGGTCGATGCCGCCGCGCCAGTCGAGCGCCGCCTTCGCCATGTCGGCGATGACGGTGAAGTCCGAGGCCTCGAAGGGATGGATCAGCGTGGCGTTTCCATAATTGCCCGCGACACGCTTCAGCTCATCGACGCGGCGGCCGGAGAGGATGACGAAAGCCCCCTCCTCCAGCAGCGCGGCGGTCAACGCCTCGCCGATGCCGGAGGATGCGCCGGTGATCCAGGCGGTCTTGCCTTTGAAGGACATGGTTTTCTCTGCTTGGTGTTAATCGGTGGCGAAGAGTTTAGACGGGTCGCGGAAGGACTTGAACTCCAGCGCATTGCCCGAGGGATCGAGAAAGAACATGGTCGCCTGTTCGCCCGGTTGTCCGGCGAAGCGGATGTAAGGCGCGATGACGAAAGCGACCCCGGCGGCGCGGAGACGATCGGCGAAGCCGTGGAAGGCCCCCCATTCCAGCACGACGCCGAAATGCGGCACCGGGACGTCATGGCCATCGACCGGGTTATGGTGGTTGGCGGCGGTCATGCCGGGTTTCAGATGCGCGACGATCTGGTGGCCGAACAGGTCGTAGTCGATCCAGGTTTCGGACGAACGGCCGCGCGGCAGGCCCAGCAAAATACCGTAGAAACGAGCGGCGGCTTCAAGGTCGTGGACCGGGAAGGCGATGTGAAACGGCGTCAGCGTCATGGTCCTGCTGTAGCAGGCGCACGTTTCAGCGTGAATGGAGGCTGAACGCCGCCCGCGACCACGCGCCCTATTCCGGGCCGCCGCACAATATCGCATGCAGAGGCGCAGGTCTGGAGAGAGCGGTATGTCGAAGCATTGGGTTCTGGGCGGATTCATCGCGGGAATTTTGGCGGCGAGCGCGATGGCGGCGGATTTCCGCCTGCCGCCGGCGGATGCCGCCGCGCCGGCCATTCCCGCGCCGCCGCCCGCCGCCGACCCGGAGACGCTGGATCTGGCGAAGATCGTGGAGGGCGACGCCGACGCCGCCGCCGCCCTGAAGCCGGAGGACTGGAGCCTCGACGCGCTGGCGGCGACCTTCAACGGCGATGCGACGGCCGCCTATGACTGGGTGAAGACGAAGACGCGGTTCGAGCCTTATGCCGGCGTGCTGCGCAGCGCCTCGGGGACGCTGGCGGCGCGGGCGGGCAATTCGGCCGACCGTGCGCGCCTTCTGGCGGCGCTGCTGACGCGGATGGGCGTGAAGGTGCGCTTCGCGCGTGGAACGCTGGACGATGGCACGGCCGCCGCATTGGCGGAGAGCGCGTTCGCCCCGACCTCGATCTCCACAGCCGCGCCGCGTTCGGAGCTTCTGGACACCACCGCGCTGCGCGGGGCGCGCGACTATGCGCTGCTGCGGCCGCAACTGAACGCCGAGGCTGACGCCGCGACCGACACGACGCTGGCGACGGCGCGCAAGGCAGCGGCGGATCATGTGTGGGTTGAGGCCGAACTTGGCGGCGCGTGGACGGCGCTGGATGTCGATGCGGCGAAGGCCGGCGACACGATCGCGGCCGCCGCCGAGACCTTCGATGAGGTTCCCGAGGCTCTGTTCCAGACCGTGACCTTCAGCATCTCGGCCGTTTCGGTCGCCGACGGTCAGGTCACGACGACGCAGGCGCTGAAAGCCAGCGTGCCGGCGACCCGGCTGGCGGGCGCATCGGTGTTCCTGGCCTTCGTGGAGAACCCCAAGGAAGGCGGCGTCGGCGGCGCGATCAACAAGATGATGACGGGCGGCGGCACCTATGTGCCGGTGCTGTATGTGGACGGCGAACCCTTCGTGGGCGAGGTCGTGCCGGGGCTGGGCAAACCGGAGGGCGGCGGGGCGCTGGATCTGCTGGGCGGCGAGGACGAAAGCGCGCCGAAAATCGAGCTGGCGCGGCTGGAATTGTCTGTTGAAAGCGCCGGGCCGGCGGGCGTGACGGAATCGGCCGTGCGGACCCTGGTGGACCGCGCGCCGACCGTAGCGACGATCGAGGCCGGAACGCCGCTGGCCGCGATGCCGATGGTGCAAGACCTGCCCGCCGCGACGGCGGCTATCCATAACATCCAGGTGACGACCGGCCCGGTGAATCTGCGTGACGCCTATGCGTTGCGGGCGCTGGCCGTGACCGAAATCACAATGACCTATTCCGACCCCGAAAAGATGAAGGATCTGGGGCCGGCCGATCTGATGTGGCCCGTGGCGGCGATCAACGCGACGCTGCCGATGGCGATCGAGAACGCCATCGTTCCGGCGCTGAACGATGCGTCGGGCGTGAAGGTTTTCACCGGCGCGCCGCGCGTGACCATCCTGACAACGGGCGTCGCCGAGGGTCCGGGCGGCGCGCCCTATCGGCTGAACGAGATCGATCTGAAGCTGAGCGGCTTGAGCGTTCTGGCGCGTGACGGCGCGGCGAAAGCGGCGTTCGAGCGCCGGCTGTGGGCCGGCATTCTGGAATCGGCCGCCGAGACGGAGTTCGGCCTGCGCGCCGGGCAGCTTCTGCTGGCCCCGGAGACCACGACCCGCATTTCCGCCTCGCGGGTCTCCGACGCAGCGCTGCTGCGGCACGACAAGGCGGCGCCTGGTCTGCCGGCGGACGCGCCGCGCACCGCCCTGTCCGCCGTGGCGCGTGGGGCGCTGGTGTTCGCGCCGGACGGAACGCTGGCGGCGTGGTGGGAGATCGACCCGGCGACCGGCACGGCGCGCGCCGTGCTGTCTCCCGACCTCGGCGGCATGCGCTCGTATGGCGGCTATCGGCCCGAACCGTCACGGACGCTCGATTCGAGCTGGGGCCGTCAGCGGACGGGCCTGAATTCGGGACGTGGCGGCGTCGTGCATATGAGCGATGACGGCAGCCGCAGCATCTTCCAGGGCCAGCGCAATCTGGGCGGCGCGGGACGCGGCGGCCCGCCGCCGAACCGCTGCTCGGGCGGCAACGAGTACATGACGATCGTGGGCTGCGTCTCGCTGCCTGCCGGGTGGGCGCTGCGCGAATTCTATGCGCTGCTGCTGTTCGACGTGGTGATCACCGCGACCGACACGATCATGGCGATCGGCCTGGCTCAGTAGGCGTCACCAGCTGGTGGCGACGCTGTCGAGATCGAACTGGTAGTCGTTGTAGAGC
>JAPUEF010000289.1 GCA_027492655.1 Alphaproteobacteria bacterium
GACTTCGCGCACTTCCTCGTCGTCGAACATGCGCCAGACCGCCTGGCCATGCTCCTCGCCCAGCGAAAGCAGGATGATCGCCGCCTTTTCCACGCCCGTCAGCTTGGTGAGGTCGTCTTTGGCTTTGATGGCTTTCGCGGTCATGGGATCAGGCCGACTCGTGCAGCCACTGGCGCATGATCGAGACCGCTTCCTCCGGGTGACGGGAGACGATCTCGCCGACCTTCTTCACCGACGAGGCGCTGACCTGGCCTTCGACCTGGGCGATGTCGATCATCTGCTCGGCGTCGTTACGAGGCCCCGGCAATGCCTGGGCGCCGGACGCGCCGGCGAGAGCGGGCTGGCCGCCCATCATCGCGGCGGCGGAGCCGAGCGCCGCGCCGGCGGGACCGGCAAGCTGGGGCATGCCGCCCTGAATTTCGATCGGCGCCAGCAGGCGCTTGATGAGCGGACGGAAGACCAGAAGGATCGCCAGCAGGGCGACGAGCACGAGGACGCCCAGCTCGACCAGCTTCATGATGTCGGCCTTGCCAAGGCCGAGGAAGGGTTCTTCCTCGGGCGTCAGCGCCTGGGCTTCTTCCTGCGCGAACTGGACGTTGAGGACTTCCAGCTTGTCGCCGCGGGTTTCGTCGAAGCCGATCGCCGAGCGCACCAGCGCGTCGATCTTCTTCATGTCCTCGTCGGAGCGCGGCTGATAGGAGCGCGCGCCTTCGGTGCTGGTCGCCCATACGCCGTCTACGGCGACGGCGACGGAGAGCCGCTTCACCGATCCGCCATCGTCGGTTTCGGTGACTTTCTCGCTGGAGCTTTCGTAGTTGGTGGTTTCGTCGGCCTGCGCGTTCACCTCGCGCGACGAGGCGGCGCCGTCGGCGTTGGGCGTTTCCTCGCCGGGAAGGTTGGTGGAGACGGTGACGGCGTCGGCGCCGTCCTTATTGGTGGCGTCGGCATTGGAGGAGCGCGAGGTGGTGGAGCGGACGACCTGACCGTCGGGGTCGTATTTGACGCTCTCGCGGATGCGGCGGTTGGTATCGAGCGTGGCGTTGACCTCGACGCGGGCGCGGCCGGGGCCGACGATCGAGGCGACGATGCCTTCGACCTGGCGGCGCACGCGCTCCTCATACGAGGCCTTGCGGCTGTCGAGGGCGGCCTGCACCGAGGCGGCGGAGTTGTCGCCGTCGCCGCCGGCCAGAAGCTGGCCCTTTTCGTCGACCACGCTGACGCGGCTGGGGGTGAGGCCCTCGACGGCGCTGGCGACGAGGTGCTGAATCGCCTGGACCTGTTCCGGCGCGATGGCGCCGCGGGCGCGGATGACGATGGAGGCGGTCGGCTGGGCCGCCGCGTCGTTGAAGAGCTTGCGCTCGGGGATCACCAGATGGACGCGGGCCTGCTCGATGCGGTCGAGCGAGCGGATGGTGCGGGCGAGTTCGCCTTCCAGCGCGCGCAGCTTGTTGACGTTCTGCTGGAACGAAGTGACGCCGAGGGCGTCCTGCTTGTCGAAAATCTCGTAGCCGACGCCGCCGCCGGCCGGCAGGCCTTCGCCCGCCATCTGCATGCGAAGGCGCAGCGCCCGGTCGGCGGCGACGAGGATGGTCGAGCCGTCTCCCTTGATTTCGTAGGGCACATTGGCAGCGTCGAGGCGTTCGACGATGGCGGCGCTGTCGCGCGGGTCGAGGCCGGAGAACAGCAGGCCCATCGGCTCCTTGGTCGCCTGGGTGGCGAGCCAGAAGAGCAGGCCGGCAGCCGCAAGGGTAACGCCGGCGATCGCCGCCAGTCGCCAGCCCATGATCGAGCGCATGAATTCCGGCACGCCGATACGTCCCCGCGTTCACGCAGCGGTCCCCGAACCGCTACGGTGCTAGGCAAGATTTGCCGGGGCTCGTAAACGGGCTCTTAACGACGGTGAAGAAATCGCGGAACTCGTTAAGGAAAACGCCGGCCGGAGGGCGCTGGAGGCGAAAACGCGGGCTGGATGCCCGCCTCGGGGGGCTGGGCGCCGGCCTGGCGGCGGAAGAATGAGGTGGGCACGCCCGGCGCAAGAAATCGCTATGTTCCGGTTCGCCAGCGCCTTACCTTGCGAAAAGGCGGTCAAGCTGTCATTCGCCGGAGTCCGATGAACGAGCGTGCCGTCCATACGTCCGACGCAACGCCGTCAGACTCCCAGCTCGATGACATCGCCGCCCTGGCTGCGCGGGTCAGCGGCATGCCGATGGCGGCGATCATCCGGCGCGAGGGCGAGCATTCGTGGGTCGCCGCCGAAACCGGATTGCCCCAGGCGCGCGGCAAAGCGGTGATCGCGCCCTTCCTGCGCGAATTGGCGGTGAGCGCCGTCGAACAGATCCCCGACATGACCGCCGATCCGCGTTTCGACGGCAACCCGTACGTGACCGGGCCGACGGGGCTGCGGTTCTTCGCGGGCGTGCCGCTGATCGCCGAGGACGGTCCGCCGCTGGGTCTGCTCTGCGTCATGGATACCAGGACGCATCCTGCGGGGTTGAGCGCCGATCAGCTGACGATGCTGGAGGTGCTGGCGCGCAGCGCGGCGCTGACGCTGGAGATGCGGCGGCGGGCGATCGAAGACGAGCGGCGGCAGTCGAACCTGTTCAGTCTGGTCGCGAAGGCGCCGATCGGCGTGGTGCAGAAAGAGCTGGACGGGCGCATCGTCTTCATCAACTCCGAATATGCCGAATTGCTGGGCCGCCGCCGCAGCCAGCTGATCGGCCATTCGGTGCGCGAGTTCCTGCATCCCGACGACCGCGAGCGGCATATCGTGGCGGTGAACGCGGCGATTTCCGGCGACGCCAACGTGCAGCTGGAAGAGCGTTATGTCTGGCCCGATGGAAAGATCGTGTGGGCCAGCAATTCGATCTCGATCACTCGCGATGTCGCCGGCCGGCCGCTGAGCCTGATCGCGGTGGCGCGTGACATCACCGAGCGCATCCACGCGACCGAGGCGCTGGAGCTGCTGGCGAACGAGCTGTCGCACCGGATCAAGAATATCTTCGCGGTGGTGGGCGGTCTGGTCTCGCTGACGGCGCGCGGGGACGACAACGCCCGGGCCTTCGCGCAGTCGTTCCGCGAGCGGCTGAATGCGCTGTCGCTGGCGCATGAATATGTGCGGCCGCATGCGGCGGGCGAGGGCGCGCCGGTGGATGACGGGCAGAGCGTCTTCGGTCTGCTGCGCACGCTGGTGCGGCCTTATGTCGATGTGGACTCGGAACGCTTCGTCTTCGCGGGCGAGGACGCGCGCATCGGGCCGAAGACGGCGACCGCGCTGGCGCTGGTGCTGCATGAGCAGGCGACGAATGCGGTGAAATACGGCGCGCTCTCGAACGAGGGCGGCCGGGTGATCATCACCGGCGCGTGCGAGGGCGGCGACTATGCGCTGGTCTGGCGCGAGCAGGACGGGCCGCCGCTGGGCGGGCCGCCGGCGCGGCGCGGCTTCGGCACCGACATGGCGGCGCGCAGCGCGGCGGGCCAGCTGGGCGGGCGCATCGCGCATGACTGGGAGCCGGGAGGGCTTTCGATGCGCCTGACGGTGCCGGCGGAGAATCTGCCGCGCTAGAAACGCGAAACGCCGGGCGTCGGCCCGGCGTTCGGCATCAGCCCGATGTGAAGATCAGGCGCGATACTGCTGGATGCGCGTGGTGCGCAGGCCCGCGAGGCCGTGGCGGTCGATCGCCTTCTGCCAGGCGAGGAATTCCTCGACGGTGAGGGTGTAACGGTTGCAGGCCTCTTCGAGGCTCAGCAGGCCGCCGCGCACCGCAGCGACGACTTCTGCCTTGCGGCGGATCACCCAACGCTTGGTATCGGGGTTCGGAAGATCTGCCACCGTCAGCGGCGCTCCATCCGGCCCGATCACATACGTGACGCGTGCATCGTTCATCTCTACCCCATCCGCGCCCTCGTACGGCGCTCTTTGTGTGAGGGGATGATGACAGGCGGCGCTTAAACCGGGCTTAAGCGCCAAGGTAAAAACCCGCCCAATTTCAAGCGGTTATGAGGCCAAAAAACGGGCGCGGCGTTCCGAAATGAAACGCCGCGCCGCGATCCGTTAAAGAAACGGCGCTATCTCTTAATGCTCAGCATTTCCTGCAGCATCGCGTCTGCCGTGGAGATGATACGCGTCGCGGCGCTGTAGGCGCGCTGCGTCGTGATCATGTCGGTGAACTCTTTCGCGAGATCGACGGTGGAGGCTTCAAGGTTCTGCGCGTTGATCTCGCCAGCGCTGCCGACATTGGCCTCGGAGATGGTGACGGAGCCCGAATCCTCGCTGAGTCGATAGACGTTGGCGTTCAGCGCGGTGAGACCATCAGGGTTCGAGAAGGTGGCGAGCGGAATTTTGTAGACCTGACGCTGCAGGCCGTTGTCGAACACCGCCGTCACGTAGCCCTCGTTATTGATCGAGACGCCCGCGAGCTTGCCGAAGGCGGCGCCGTCGACGATGGGCGAGTTCGAGCTGGAGGGCGCTTCGAACTGGGTGAGGCCGCCGGACTGGCCGGGCGTGCCCAGATTGAACGAGATGCTCTGCGCTGCGAGACCCGAGGCGGCCGCCCAGGGAATGTTGATGTTCACCGCCGTCGCCGGCGTGGCGAGCGTGCCGTTCGTGTTGAAGGTGATGGTGCCGGTCGCGACCGGGTTGGAGCCGGCGCCGCCGATGTCGGCCGGGTTGCCGTCATAGATGGCTTCATACTGCCAGGTGTTCGCGCCGGTCTTCACGAAGGCGAGGCGCAGCGGCTGAACGCCGCCCTGGCTGTCATAGACTTCGACGGTGCGCTGATAGGCGGGCGTCTGCGTGCCGGCGGCCATGCTGCCGGGAACATAGCCGGGGATTTCAGTGGTGCTGGCCTGAAGATTGGCGCTGAGGGTGACGTTGGTGGTCGCTTCGGCGGTGCCCGAGAGGCTGCCGAGCGCGATCGGCTCAAGCGAAGAGGTGTTGGCCGGGATGTTGCCGTTGGCGTCGAGGCGCCAGCCCATCAGGTAGAAGCCCTGGGCGTTGCGCAAATTGCCGTCCTCGTCCGGCGCGAACGAGCCGGCGCGGGTGTAGAGAAGCCCGCCATTGCCGCTGGTGGCGGTGTTGGTCTTGCTGACGACGAAGAAGCCCTGGCCGGTGATGGCGAGATCGGTGCCGCTTTCGGTGTTCTGCGGCAGGCCCTGCGCGGTGACGCGCTGTTGCGTGATCGTCTTCACGCCGCCGGAGGAGAACTGACCCGCCGGCGTGTCGCGGCCGAGCAAGGTGGCGAACTGCGCCACGGAGGCCTTGTAGCCGACCGTGTTCACGTTCGCGATATTGTTGGACGAGATGCCGAGCGCGCGGCTGTTGGCCGCGAGGCTGGATACGCCGGTGAAAAGCGCGCCGTAAAGGCTCATTGGTTTTGGTCCCCGAACGCGGCCCGTCGCGCTTCGCGCGCCAGGCGGCCCCATGTGTCAAATGCGCGAAGGCGTTTTGCCCGCGCGCCAGTCCAGTCTCGTCAGGTTTCGGTCTGCGGCGCGGACGGGATTTCCCGCACGGCCTCCACATCCGTCAGATTGAGTTTCACGCCGCCCACGTTGAGGACGACCGCGCCTTTCGACATCTCGACGCCGGTGACGCGGCCGCGCAGCGTGATGGGCGAGGAGAGGGTCGCGCCGTCCGAGCCTTTCGCGGTGATTTCGAGGCGGTAGATGCCGGCGGGGGCAGGCGTGCCGTTGGCGAGCTTGCCGTCCCAGCCCACCGTGTTCTCGCCCGCCGTGAGGGGGCCGGTGCCGGAATAGACCGCCTTGCCGTTCGCATCGCGCACGACCAGCGCCACGCTGCTGGCGGCGGTGGGGAGCGTATAGGTCCATTCGGCCTGACCGCCGCTGCTCAGATAGGCGCTGTTGTCGGCGGCTTCGACCTCGCGGCCGATATAGTTCACCGCCGAGCCCATGCCCGCGCTCTGCTGCATCGCGATGAGCGTTTCGAGGTTCTTGTTCGTGTAGATGTTCTGTTCGACCGACGAATACTGCACGAGCTGTTGCGTGAACTGCGAGGCGTCCATCGGCTCCAGCGGATCCTGGTTCTGCAGCT
>JAPUEF010000290.1 GCA_027492655.1 Alphaproteobacteria bacterium
ATCAGCTCGCTCGCGGGCGCGACACGCTCCAGCGTTCCCAGCCGCTCGGCGAGACCCTGCAGCGCCTGCTTCAGCGCCGCGAGCGCGGCGGCGGTTTCGGGGTCCGGCCCGGCGACCGGCGCGGGCGCGACGGGTTGCGGCGCGGACGCCGCGTCCGCCGTCTGCGTCTCCAGCGCGGCGACCCGCGCGGTCAGCGCCGCCAGATCCTGTCGCAGCGGCGTCAGATCGACTGCGGGCGCGGGCGCGGCAGTGGCGGCCGGCTGCGCCTCGGCCGCTTCCAGCGCCCTCAGCCGCACGTCCAGACCGTCGAGACGAGCCTTCAGATCGGTGAAAGACTGCGCCGCCGCCGCGCCGGGTTGCCCGGTCGCCAGCTGCCCGACCCTTGTTTCCAGATCGCCGATCCGGCGGGCCGCTTCGTCCTGACCTTGCGGCGCGACGCCCAGGATCGTCGGCAGGACCATGGCGGTCAGCCCACCCAGCAACGCCGCCGTGACCAGCAGCGCCGCCGTGCCGCCCCACGATCCGCCCCTCGGCACGGCGCGCGGCTCATCCGGTGACGACGGCGGCGCGGGCTCAGGCGCAGAAATCCGGGCGCGCAAGTCCGACAACGCAGCCTCGATATCGCCCGGCGTCGGGGTCTCCGGCGGGGGCATTTTCGCTTCGGTATCGCTCACGGCCGGACCCTACAGATCGCCTTTGACAGCCTCAAGACGCTCAAGAAAATCGATCAGATACTGCTCCCCGGACTGGGCAGGCAGCCTAACGATCTGCCGCAGCCCGTCCGGCGTCTGTCCCTTCGATCCGTCGCCGACGACCACGGCCACAACCTGCGCCATCGAGGCCGCCGCCTGACGCGCCAGCGCTGCGAAACTCTCCAAGCTGCGTGCCGAAAAGAAAATCGCGACGCAGCCCACAGCCATCGCGGCAAGCGCGGTCTCGGGGAGCGCCCCTGCCGGCTCCATGTCATAGACCACGATCCGGTCGGCCCGGATATCCCGCGCCGACAGCGCCTGCTCCAGATCGAAGGCGATATGGCGGGCCGAGGGGTAGAGAACACGCGCGCCGGGCGGCAGCTGTCCGCCGATGATGTCGGCCAGCGCCGCAGCGCCGCCATATCCGGTCACGATCCGCTGGAATTGCGCCTTGCGCGCCGCCGCCGCCGTCGCTTCGCCCACCGCGAACACCGTCAGATCGCGCCGCTTGTCCAGCGCCGCAAACGCCGAAACACCGTTCGCCGAGGTGAACGCCAGCGCATCGAAGTTCCCCTCCGGCGTCCGCACGTCCAGTGTCTTCAGCGCCAGCACCGGGGCGGCGATGGCCTTGAAGCCGCGCAGGGTCAGCGCCGTCATCAGGCTGCCCGCCTGATGGGCCGGGCGCGTGACCAGCACGGTGCGAAAGGGCGAGGCGGCGTGGCTCATGGCTTGGCTCCGGGCGGGACTTGCCGCTATTGGAGGCCGTGACGCAAGCGCCTCTCACCCTTCTTGGCCTGGAATCCAGCTGCGACGAGACCGCCGCAGCGGTGGTGCGCGGCCGCGCCCCCGGCCCCGGCGAAATTCTTTCCAACATTGTCGCGTCGCAGGATGCCGAACACGCGCCTTTCGGCGGCGTGGTGCCGGAAATCGCCGCCCGGGCGCATGTCGAGAAGATGGATGCGGTCGTCGCCAGGGCGCTGGAGGCCGCCGGCCTCGGCCTCGCCGACATCGACGCCGTCGCCGCCACCGCCGGTCCCGGCCTGATCGGCGGCGTGCTGGTCGGGCTAATGACCGCCAAGGCGCTGGCGCTGGCGGCGGGCAAGCCGCTGGTCGCGGTCAACCATCTCGAAGGCCACGCCCTTACCGTCCGCATGACGGCCGGCACCGCCTTTCCCTATCTGCTGCTGCTGGTGTCGGGCGGCCATTGTCAGCTTCTGGCCGTCGATGGTCCGCGCAGCTTCCAGCGCCTCGGCGGCACCATCGCCGACGCCGCCGGCGAGGCCTTCGACAAGACCGCCAAGCTGCTGGGCCTCGGCTTTCCCGGCGGCCCGGCGGTCGAGCGCGCCGCCCTCGCCGGCGACCCGAACGCCTTCGCCTTTCCGCGCCCTCTGCTCGACCGGCCCGGCTTCGATCTGTCTTTCGCCGGCCTGAAAACCGCCGTCCGCTACGCCGTGCAGCGCGAGGGCATGGTGACGGATCGTTTCGCCGCCGACATCGCCGCAAGTTTTCAGGCCGCGACCGTCGATATCCTGACCAACCGCGCCCGCGCCGCCATGCGCTGGTTCCGCGACAACCGCCCCGATGCTGCGACGCCCACCCTCGTCGTTGCCGGCGGCGTCGCGGCCAATACCGAAATCCGCCGCGCCCTCGACAAGGCGGCGGCGCGCGAAGGCTTCACGCTGGCCGTCCCGCCGGTGAAGCTTTGCACCGACAATGCCGCGATGATCGCCTGGGCCGGGCTCGAACAGTTCCAGGCGGGCGTGACCGCCCCCCTCAACATCGAAGCCAAGGCCCGCTGGCCCCTCGGGGCCTGAGGTATCCGCCCAAAGAAAAAGGGGCCCGGCAAAACCGGACCCCTAAGGGATGGACCGCTGAGGGACTGCTCTCAGGATTGGCGTCAGCGACCCAGGGAAATCGGATGACGTGAGCTTCAGACGAAGCCGGCCACGCCATTGACCACGAAGACGGCGGCGTAGGCGCTGAGGGCGAAGCCCATCACAAAGGTCCACACGCGCTGCGACAGGCTGGTATTGCTGGTGTTCATGGCGAACTCCATGGAATTTCGTTTCAGGAGAGAGGCTTAGGCCGCGACAGCGCCGACGCCCTGAACCGCGAACAGGATCGCGTACGCCACCAGGCCAGCGCCGATCAGGATGGCGGTGATCTTCTGCGAAACGCTCTCGTGGATCTCGGTGGTCTTGGACATGTTGGTCTCTCCGTTCTTTGCCGTGGACAGCGGGAGAGGCGTTTGCCCGTTCAGGGCCCCAAGCGCTTCACTCGCCGGCCGGCGGGTTCATCACCGCGTCGACGAGGAGACATATAGATCGGGCTTGAATGATGATCAATGAACAAAAGCAAATTCGTTCACTAATCACACATCACTGTTTATCCATCACATTTTTCACGCAACAGCCACCGATTTGGCGATTTTCTGCGGAATCAGAGCATCGGCAGCCGTGAAGGGGCATTCGCGCGCCGTGCCCGCGCGACCGGCGATGCCCACCAGAAGCAACCGCGTGACCCCATCGAACTCCCGTTCCAGCGCCGGCAGCTTCAGATCGGTCCAAAGCTGGGGATAGCGGAACTTCATCAGCGCCGACTGCAGCATTTCCGAGGTCATCGGGATGTCCTCAAGGTCGAATTCGCCATTGGCGACGCCCTCGGCGAGGATCGCGTTGAGGATTTCCCGCTCGCGGGCAAGGCGCGTATTCACCCAGATCGGTCGTTCGGTCTTGATGATCTGGGCCAGCTCGAACGTGCGCGGATCGCTTTCGATCTGCTCGTAGGTCATCACCATGTCGAGATGGAAGACGTTACGCAGCCGGGCGACGGCAGGAAGCCCCGCTTCGCGCCCGACTTCCGCCAGCGCCTGAAGCTGGATTTCGGCGTGCTCATCGGCGATCGCCAGCGCGATATCGATCTTGCCCGGGAAATAACGATAGAGATTACCCGGCGACATCTGGAGATCGGCCGCGATCTCGGCCATCGAGGTCTTCGAGTAGCCGTAATGCTTGAACCGCTTGGTCGCCGCGTCGAGAATTCGTTCACGCATGGCGTCTTTGCTGACCATCCTGTACCGCCTTCCCCCGAAAGCCTGTTCGCCCAGGTTTGCCCCGGGATCTCGTGTAATGAATGAGCCTACGCCCGCCCGGGTGAATAATCAACGAAACGTTCAGTTGAACACATGGTTGCCGAATTTCAGTCCATCGCCGTCCTGGGAGCCGGAGCCTGGGGCACCGCTCTTGCCGTAGCCGCCAAGCGCGCGGGGCGGCACGTCGCCCTGTGGGCGCGCGAACCCGAAGTGCGCGAAGCCATCGCCACGCGGGGCGAAAACACGCCCTTCCTGCACGGCATCCGCCTGACGCCGGACCTTGCACTTCCCGAAGATCCCATCGCCGCCGCAGCGGCGGCCGACGCCATTCTGCTCGCCGCGCCGGCCCAGCATCTGCGTAGCCAGATCGCTGCCGTCGCGCCGGCGGTCAGGCCCGGCACGCCGCTGATCGTCTGCGCCAAGGGGCTTGAGCGCGGCACCGCCCGGCTGATGACCGAGATCGTGGCCGAGGCCGCGCCGGGGGCTGAGGCCGCCATCCTGTCCGGCCCCAGCTTCGCCGAAGACGTGGCGCGCGGCCTGCCGACCGCCGTGACCCTGGCCGCCCGCACCCTGCCGCTGGCTCAGGCGCTCGCCGCCGCCCTCGCCAGCCCCGCCTTCCGCCCCTATGCCAGCGACGATCCGGTCGGAGCGGCGATCGGCGGGGCGGTCAAGAACGTCCTCGCCATCGCCTGCGGCATCGCCGAGGGCAAAGGCTTCGGCGCCAGCGCCCGCGCCGCCCTGATCGCCCGCGGCTTCGCCGAGATGCGCCGCTTCGGCGCGGCGCTGGGCGCACGGCCCGAGACGCTGACCGGCCTCTCCGGCTTCGGCGATCTCATCCTCACCTGCACCACTGCCCAGTCGCGCAATTTCGCCTTCGGTCTGGCGCTCGGCTCGGGCGAGAGCGTGGCCGAGGCCGACGGCCATTCGCGCGGCGTTGTGGAAGGCGCGGCCAGCGCCCGGCCGGTGGTCGAACGCGCCGCTGGGCTGGGCGTCGATATGCCCATCGCCGCCGCCGTCGCCGGCATCGTCGATGGCGCCCCCATCGAAAGCGCGATCGCCGCGCTGCTCGCTCGGCCCCTGCGCGCCGAACACGAATAGGCGAGGCGGATGGGCGGGGCGTAAAATTCCCGATTCACCTCCATCGCGCGCCGGAGTAGGAACGCAACGACAGGGGAAACATCATGCTCTTCGCCATTCACTGCCTCGACAAGCCGCTCTCCACCGCGCTGCGTGCCGTGACGCGCGACGATCACCTCGCCTATGTCGCCGCCTCGGGCGACAAGATCCGCATCGCCGGACCGCTGATGTCGGAGGACGGGACTGCGATGGCCGGCTCGTTCATCGTGCTCGAAGCCGCCTCTGTCGAAGAAGCGCGCCTGTGGAACGCCAACGACCCCTACACCAAAGTCGGTCTGTTCGGCCGCGTCGATGTCCGGCCTTTCAACTGGACGCTGGCCGACGGCAGGAAGCGCGAGGTCTGAGGCCGTGAAGCACTGGCTCATCAAATCCGAACCCGACGCCTGGAGCTGGGATCAGCAGGTCGCGAAGGGCAAGGCGGGCGAGCCGTGGAGCGGCGTGCGCAACCACACCGCCAAGCTGAACCTGAAGGCGATGAAGAAAGGCGACCGGGCCTTCTTCTATCACTCCAATATCGGCAAGGAGATCGTCGGCATCTGCGAGGTGGCGAAGGAAGCCTATCCCGACCCCACAGCCGAGACCGGCAGTCCGTGGGTGGTGTGCGACTTCGTCGCCGTCGAGCCGTTGAAGACGCCGGTGACGCTGGAAGCGGTGAAGGCCGAGCCGAAGCTCGCCGAGACCGCGCTGCTGAAATATTCGCGCCTCTCGGTGCAGCCCGTCACCGCAGACGAGTGGAAGCTGATCTGCAGAATGGGCGGCGTGAAGCCGTGAAGCACGCGGGCGACGCCGCGCTGGCGGAGCTTGCGCCTCTGCTCGCGGCGATCCGCGCCGCCGTGCCGCTGACCGAGAAGAAACCCGGCGTCTTCTATCGCAGCGGCGAAGCGGCGCTGCACTTCCACGAAGACCCCGATGGCCTCTTCGCCGACTGGCGCACGGCACGGGGCGAAAAGGATTTCGTTCGCTTCCGTGTCTCGACCGCAGCCGAACGAGCGACCTTCCTTAAGGCCCTGAAAGGCGAGGCCCGGAAAGGCGAGGCCCAAAAAGCGAGGCCATGA
>JAPUEF010000291.1 GCA_027492655.1 Alphaproteobacteria bacterium
TTCGTCGCCATCTCGATGACCTCGGGCGGCGGCGCCTGGGACAACGCCAAGAAGTCGTTCGAAGACGGTTTCGTGGACAAGGACGGCGTCACCCACCTCAAGGGTTCGGAAGCCCACAAGGCCTCCGTCACCGGCGACACCGTCGGCGACCCGTACAAGGACACCGCCGGTCCGGCCGTGAACCCGATGATCAAGATCACGAACATCGTGGCCCTGCTGCTGCTCGCGGTCCTCGCGCACGGCTAAAGCGGAACCACGCTGGTTCAAACGGAAGGGCGCGGAGCGATCCGCGCCCTTTCTGTTATCTGCGCCACGGCGCCCGCACAGAATCACCGACAGAGCAGGGCGGAACACCCCGCATACGCCCCTCCGTTCCCGATCCGGGGCCGCGATCCAGTCACGATCTGGCGCGGACATTGCGCAACGGCCAAGGCCCGCTTCGCCTTTTGACAGAGATGGATGATCTATCTAATTACATAACTATCAAATTAGATAACTGAGTTCTGCGATGTCGGAAGATACGAACGCCCGGTTGCTGGCCTTCTTCAAGGCGCTGGCGAACGAAAGCCGCCTGCGCCTCCTCGGCTTTCTCGCCCAGCGCGAGCACAGCGTTCAGGAGTTGGCCGAAGCCGTCGGCGTCAGCGAACCCACCGCCTCGCATCATCTCGCCATGCTGCGGGATCTTGGGCTGGTCAGCCGCCGTACCCAGGGCAACACGCACTGGTACAGCTTCGTCCCCACGGCCCTGCCGGCCATGGCCTCGCAGATTCTCAGTGTCGAGGGCGTCGCGAAGCTCGCCGGCCCCGCTGGCCCGCGCGGTTCGGCCGAGGCGATCGTCCAGAACTTCCTGGGCGCGGATGGCAAGCTCATCCACATCCCCGCACAGCGGAAGAAGCGCTACATGGTGCTCGCCTGGCTGGTGCGGAAGTTCGAGGAGGATCGGCGCTATACCGAGAAGGAGGTGAACGAGCTGCTCCAGCGCTACCACTGGGATTCGGCCACGCTGCGCCGCGAATTCATTGGCTATGGCATGATGGCGCGCGAAAAAGGCGCCTATTGGCGCCTTTCCGACTTCGACTGGCTCTCGCCCGATGGCAAAGAGCCGGTCGCCTATTGAGCGGTCCGCTTACTAACGGCGGTTGCGCGGATCGTCGGCCTCGTTGTTGGGGCCGATCGGACCCGAACGGCCGATATTGCCGAAGATCTGCTGCAGGAAGCTCAGTTCGCGGCCGCGCGCCGGCGTTTCGCTGCGCGAGAACGACACTTCCACGCCATCCTCCAGGCCATAAGTCTGGACCGATTGCACCACTTCGCCGGGCCCGAAATTCACCGCCACGACCTTCCGCTGGGTTTCTTCCGGCGCGAAGAACAGAACGTCTTCCTGCATGCTGGAGATATAATACCAGGTGCTGTCGCTGAACGTGCCCATGGCCGAGGGCGAGCCCAGCGCGGCCTGCAGCGACTGCTTGGTGTCCACGCCGACGCGGATCGCCTCCAGCATGCCGGGCGCTTCCATATAGCCACGCCGATTCTCGGTGGCCGAGCAGCCGGCGGCTACGGCCGACAAACCGATCAGGACCGTGCCGAGCGCGATCTTGCGCCCTTTACCAAACGTCATACGTTCTGACTCGCTGTTGACGGCAACCGTATGGTTGACCTACCCCCGGCGCTTCCTGAATTCAAGGCGAGGCGCCAGCCTCGGAACCTGCCGTGTCCGGTTTCCTTTCCCGCATGCTGGGCCGCAGCCCCGCTCACCGTCAGGTCGACCGGCTCTATGCCGCGATTTCGACGGAGGCGCGCCGCCCCGTCTTCTATGCCGATCTCGGCGTGCCCGACACGCTGGACGGGCGCTTCGACATGATGTCGCTGGTCGCCACGCTGGTGTTCCGCGATCTCAAGCAAAAAGGGGCAGGGGCGCTTGCCCAGCGCCTCACCGATCATATGTTCATGGCCTTCGACGATGCGATCCGTTCGCTCGGCGTCGGCGACAACGGCATTCCGCGCCGGGTGAAGACCATGGGCAAGGCCTATCTCGGCCGCGCCATCGCGTACGATGCCGCGCTGACGAGCGGCGATCGGGACGCCATGGCCGAGGCGGTTCTGCGCAACATCTATCGCGGCGCGCCGCCCGCTGACGGCGCGCTCAGCCGCCTCGCTGACTGGGCCTTCGCGGCATCGGCGGCGCTGGCCGCACAGTCCCGCGCGGCGCTGGAAACCGGCGAACTGGGCATCGGCGCACCCTGAAGGACGCGATATGACGAACAGCCTCGCTTTTCATCGCTGGATCGATCCTGCAGGCCGGGGCGCGCCGCAGGGCGTTCACGCCATCACGACGGATGAGGCTGAACGCAAGGCCCTCGCGGTCTGGCTGGACGTGCCTTCGATCCCGCGGCTCTCGGCCGCGCTTACCATCCGCCGCACCGGCGCCTCCGAGGCGCATGTCACCGGCAAGATCGATGCGGATGTCGAGCTCGTCTGCGGCGTCTCGCTCGACAATTTCGTCCAGCATTTCGAGATTCCCGTAGAGGCGGTTTTCCGCCGTCCGGTCGGACAGACCGCGAATCCGGCCGAATCGGCACCGAGCGATCTGGATTTCGACCTCGATGCCGACGAACCGCGCGACTGGACCCAGCACGGCATCGACCTTGGCAGCCTGATGGTCGAGGAGCTGTCGCTCGCTCTCCCGGATTTTCCCAAAAAACCGGGCGCGGAGCTGCCTGAGGATGCGCCGCTCGAAGCCGACGCGCCGCGCCCGAACCCCTTCGCAGTGCTCAAGGGGCTGACCGGGAAAGACTGAGCTCAGGCCCGGAAATCCCGCTTGCGCCACGGGGGCGTTTCGGGGCATATCCCGCCCCCTGATTTGATGCCCCCTCGCGCGCTGATCCTAAAGCGGCCGTCGTCCGGACGGCCGCGCGCGTTTCGGGCCGGTAGTGGAGATTTGTGTCATGGCGGTTCCGAAAAGGAAGACCTCGCCGTCCCGGCGTAACATGCGTCGCTCGCATCACGCGATCACTGCGACGAATATCGCCGAGTGCTCGAACTGCGGCGAGCAGAAGCGCCCTCATCACGTTTGCGGTAAGTGCGGCCATTACGATGGCCGCGAGGTCGTCGCGGCCTCGGCCTGACCTGACACGGGCCATCCATGGCTGATGCGCCCAAATCCGGTCAGCTGGTCGTCTCGATCGACGCCATGGGTGGCGATAACGCACCCGGCGCGGTGATCGACGGCATCGCAATCGCGCGCGTCCGACATCCGGGCGCGCGTTTTTTGCTGCATGGGCGCTCGGGCGAGCTTGAACGCCTGATCGCCCAGAAGGCCGGCCTTGTCGATGTGGTCGATATTCGTCCCGCCGCCGATGTCGTCGGCATGGACGACAAGCCCAGCCAGGCGCTGCGTCGCGGCCGTGAAACCTCCATGTGGCGCGCCATCCAGTCCGTAAAGGACGGCGAGGCCGCCACCGCCGTTTCGGCCGGCAATACCGGCGCGCTGATGGCCATGGCCAAGTTCCAGCTGCGCCCGCTCGACGGCATTCAGCGCCCCGCCATCGCCGCGCTGTGGCCCACCATGCGCGGCCAGACGGTCGTTCTCGATGTCGGCGCGAATGTCGGCTCGGAAGCCCGGCACCTTGTCGATTTCGCGGTCATGGGCGCGGCCTTCGCCCGCGTCGTGCTGGGCACCAAGATCCCGCTCGTCGCGCTGCTGAACATCGGCACCGAAGAGGTCAAGGGCAACGAGCACGTCAAGCAGGCGGCGCAGATCCTCCGCGACGCCAATCTGCCGATCAAATTCGAAGGCTTCGTGGAAGGCGACGACATCAGCGCCGGCACGGTCGATGTCGTCGTAACCGACGGCTTCTCCGGCAATATCGCATTGAAATCGGCCGAGGGCGCGGCCCGCCTCGTCGCGTATTACCTGCGCACGGCGCTGAAAAGCTCGTGGATGTCGATGCTGGGTGCGGCCATCGCCAGCGGCGCTTTCAAGGTGCTGCGCGCCAAGATGGATCCGCGCTCCGCCAATGGCGGCGTCTTCCTCGGCCTGAATGGCGCGGTGGTGAAAAGCCACGGCGGCACTGACGGCCTCGGCTTCGCAAGCGCCATCGACCTGGCTATTGAAATGACGCGCCAGGACATGGTGAAACGCCTGGCTGCCGACATCGCCGGCATCGCCACCGTGCTGCCGCGCGAAGCCGCATCTGAAACCGCCGCAGAACCCGTCAATCCGGTCACGCCATGAGTGTCATCCGTTCGGTCGTTGCAGGCACGGGCGCTTACCTGCCCGAGAAGATCCTGACCAACGCCGATCTGGCGAAGATCGTCGACACCAGTGACGAGTGGATTCTCGAACGCACCGGCATCTCCCAGCGCCACATCGCATCGGATGGCGAGACCACCTCAGACCTCGCGGTGAAGGCGTCGGAAGCCGCACTGAAGGCCGCAGGCGTCGACGTGGGCGAGATCGACCTCATCGTCTGCGCCACCACCACGCCGGACGACACGTTCCCCGCCGCCGCCACCCATGTTCAGCGCCGCCTCGGCATGACGCGCGGCGCGGCCTTCGACGTGCAGGCGGTCTGCTCCGGCTTCGTCTATGCGCTGAACGTCGCCGACAATTTCATCCGCGTCGGCCAGGCGAAGACCGTTCTGGTCATCGGGGCCGAGACCATGTCGCGCCTTCTCGACTGGACCGACCGCACGACCTGCGTTCTGTTCGGCGACGGCGCCGGCGCGATGGTCCTGAAGGCCGGCGAGGGGACGGGCACGCCCGCCGATCGCGGCATCCTCTCCAACCACATCTATTCCGACGGTCGCCTACGCGACTTGCTCTATGTCGATGGCGGTCCTTCGACCACCCAGACCACCGGCCATCTGCGCATGCAGGGCCGCGAGGTCTTCAAGCACGCCGTCACCAATATCTCGGCCGCCATCATGGCGGCGCTCGACGCCAACGGCTTTCAGGCGTCCGACATCGACTGGTTCGTCCCGCATCAGGCCAACCGCCGTATTCTTGAGGCCACCGCCAAGAAGATCGGCCTGCGCCCCGAAAGCGTCGTGATGACGGTCGCCAGGCACGGCAACACCTCCGCCGCCTCTATCCCGCTGGCCCTGCACGAGGCGGTCACGGACGGCCGGGTGAAACAGGGCGATCTGGTTCTTCTGGAGGCCATGGGCGGGGGCTTTACCTGGGGTTCGACCCTTATCCGCTGGTAAGGGCTTAGCCGCGCGGCTTGCGAGCCAGCACGAGCATTAAAGACTAACCCATTGATTCCTGAAGCGGCTTGGTTTTGAGTTCAGCCATCTCGATTCCCGGCCGAACAGGGCCCAAACGCAGGGGTGTGAGAATGGCGAAAACGCTGACCCGCTCGGATCTTGCCGAAAAAGTCTACCAGAACGTGGGACTGTCACGGAACGAATCCGCCGCGCTTGTCGAGCGCGTGCTGGACGAGGTGACGGAAGCCCTGTTGCGCGAGGAGCAGGTGAAGCTCTCCTCCTTCGGCACGTTCCTTGTGCGCGCCAAGGGCGGCCGCATCGGGCGCAATCCGAAGACCGGCCAGGAAGTGCCGATCGCCCCGCGCCGGGTGCTTCTGTTCCGCCCCTCGCATGTCCTGAAGGACCAGATCAACGCCGCGATTCCCGGCAGCGAGGCCGCTTCGTAATGGATGCAGCCGGCCAGCACGAGCCGGACGGCGAACGCGCCGCCAGCCAGAAATCGCCCGATGCCTTTCGCACGATCAGCGAGGTGTCGTCGGATATCGACGTGCCGCAACATGTGCTGCGGTTCTGGGAAGGCAAGTTCGCGCAGATCAAACCGCTGAAGCGCGGCGGCGGCCGCCGCTATTATCGCCCCGAAGATGTCGATCTCCTGCGCGGCATCCAGCATCTGCTTTACGGCGACGGCTATACGATCAAGGGCGTGCAGAAGCTGCTGCGCGAGAACGGCGTCAAATTCGTCGTCGCCG
>JAPUEF010000292.1 GCA_027492655.1 Alphaproteobacteria bacterium
ACACGCTATCTCCCTGCCCCCATGATCCTGGTCATCGACAATTACGACAGCTTCACCTGGAACCTTGTCCATTACTTCGGCGAGTTGGGGGCCGATGTCGTCGTGCATCGCAACGATGCGATCAGCGTCGAGCAGGCGCTCTCCGCCCGGCCCCAGGCCGTGGTGCTGTCGCCCGGCCCCTGCACGCCGAACGAAGCCGGCATCTGCCTCGACCTCCTCGCCGCTGCGCCGGACGATCTGCCGATCCTCGGCGTGTGCCTCGGGCATCAGGCGATCGGACAGGTGTTCGGCGGCAAGGTGATCCGTGCGCCCGTGCCGATGCACGGCAAGGTCAGCCCCATCGCGCATGACGGCGCAGGCGTCTTCGCCGGTATCCCCGATCGTTTCGGCGCGACACGCTATCACTCACTCATCGTCGAGCGCGACACGCTGCCCGACGCGCTGAAGATCACCGCCGAAACCGATGACGGCCTCATCATGGGCCTGCAGCACAGAACGCGACCGATTCACGGCGTGCAGTTCCACCCCGAATCCATCGCCTCGCAGCACGGGCACGATCTGCTCCGCAACTTCCTGAAGGACGCGAAGACGGCATGAGCGGCCTCAAGTCCGTTCTCGACCGCCTCGCGGGCGGCGCGCGTCTCAATGCCGATGAAGCCGCCCACGCCTTCGCCATCGTCATGCGCGGCGAGGCGACGCAGGCCCAGACCGGTGCGCTGCTGATGGCGCTGCGCCTGCGCGGCGAGAGCGTCGATGAAGTCGCGGGCGCCGTCACCGCCATGCGCGGCGCGATGACCGCCGTTGAGGCTCCGGCTCACGCCATCGACGTCTGCGGCACGGGCGGGGATGGCGCACATACGCTGAACGTCTCCACCGCAGTCGCCTTCGTCGTGGCCGGCGCAGGTATCGCCGTCGCCAAGCATGGCAACCGCGCCATCACGTCGAAATCCGGCGCGGCCGATGTGCTCGCCGCGCTCGGCGTGCCCGTCGATCTCAAGCCCGAAGCCGCCGCCGAAGCCCTCAACGCCAACCGCTTCGCCTTCCTGTTCGCGCCGAACTTCCATCCCGCCATGCGGCATGTCGGCCCGGTGCGCAGCGAACTCGGCTTCCGCACCCTGTTCAACCTGCTGGGGCCGCTCGCCAACCCGGCGAGCGTCCGCCGTCAGTTGATCGGCGCGCCGACGCTCGAAGCCGCCGAAAAGATCGCCAACGTCCTTGCTCTGCTCGGCGTCGATCGCGCCTGGGTCGTCACCGGCCATGGCGGCCTCGACGAGATCAGCCCCTCCGGCCCCAGCCAGGTCTTCTCGGTCGAGGACGGCGCCGTCGCGCCGCACGTCATCGCGCCCGCAGATGCCGGGCTCCCGCTCCATGGAATCGACTCCATCCGTGGCGGCGACGCGGCCGAGAATGCCGCCGCCCTGCTCAAGCTGCTGGAAGGCGCTCCGGGGCCCTATCGCGATACGGTCATTCTCAACGCCGCGGCCGCGCTCATTGTCGCCGGCAAGGCGGCGAGCCTCGTCGATGGTGCGCGGATTGCTGCGGATTCAGTCGATAGTGGCGCAGCGCTTCACATACTGAAGGTTGCAACACGCTGATCCGTTTGAGCAATCGGTGAGATACCCGCGCCCCGTATAGGGTTGCAATTGCGACTAAGTATTACTTAGAACCATTCGCATTCGCATTCTCAGGGGGCTTCAAGATGACTACGCTTCACGCCGCGCTGCTTGCCAGCAGCGCGCTGATCGCTTTCACCGGCGTTGTGCCGGTCTCGTTCGCGCAGGAGGCGATCAGCGTCGAAGCCACGGAAGCCGAGCGCAAACGCAAGCAACCGGGGCAGCCCGGCGCCGCCGTCACCACCCCCGATCCCGAGATCAAGTCCGACGAAGAGGTCGTCGTCACCGCCTCGGGCTTCCAGCAGCGCATTACACAGGCCCCCGCCAGCATCTCGCTGATCTCCCGCGCCAAGATCGAAGAAAACCGTGGCAACGCGCTTCCTGAAATCCTGCGCGACGTCGAAGGCGTCGATGTCGGCAGCGCCGTCGACAAGTCGGGCGCGCAGAGCGTCAACATTCGCGGCATGGGCGCAGACTATACGCTGGTGCTGGTCGATGGCCGCCGCCAGAACGCTGCGGGCAACGTCACGCCCAACGCCTTCAACGGCACGGCGTTCAGCTTCAACCCGCCGACCGCGGCGATCGAACGCGTCGAAGTGGTGCGCGGGCCGGTCTCCACGCTCTACGGCTCCGACGCCATGGGCGGCGTCATCAACATCATCACCCGCAAGGTGGGCGACGACTGGGCCGGCACCGTCTCGCTCGATTCCACCTATCAGCTGAACGACGAGTTCGGCCACAGCGGCGGCGGCTCGTTCTATCTCAGCGGTCCGCTGGCTGGCGACTGGCTGGGCCTCTCGCTGCGCGGCGCGTTCCGCAACCGCGAGGCATCCGAGCTCAAGTTCATCAACGTGAACGGCGACGAGACCATCATCACCGGCTTCAACGGCCGCAGCGCCACGCAAAGCCGGATCTGGCAGCTGGGCGGACGCCTCAACTTCATCCTCAGCGAGAACCATAATCTCTGGCTCGACGCGACGACGACGCGCCAGTGGTACGACAATGCGCGCGGCCAGATGGGCACCAACACCGCAGCCGGCGGCTACAGCGACAAGCTGGAGTTCAACCGCGACGAATACGTCCTCGCCTATGACTGGACCCTGCCCTTCGGCCGGCTTGAATCCACGCTCTCGCACGGCGTGACCGAAACCATCGGCCGCATTGTCCCGCCGGGCGTTGCGGGCGCGGGCGATCCGCGCACGCTGGAAGCCGTCAACACCATCTTCGACACCAAGCTCACCGTCGAGCTCGACGCCCATGTCTTCACCGTCGGCGGCCAGTACTGGGACGCCGAGATGACCGACGGCGTCGCCGCCGAGGCCTTCGAGCACCAGCAATGGGCGCTCTTCGCCGAAGACGAATGGTCGATCACCGACAGCCTCGCCCTCACGGTCGGCGGCCGCTACGATCACCACTCCAAGTTCGGCGGCCAGTTCAGCCCGCGCGCCTATCTGGTGTGGAACGTCAACGACCAGCTCGTTCTCAAGGGCGGCGTCAGCCAGGGCTTCAAGACGCCGCGCCTCGACCAGATCGCGTCGGGGATTGTCGGCTTCGGCGGCCAGGGCACGATCCCGCTGCTCGGCAGCCCCAACCTCAAGCCCGAGACCTCCACCAGCTACGAGATCGGCGTCTACTACGACAACGCCGACTGGTTCCGCGGCTCGATCACCGGCTTCTACAACCAGTTCGACGACAAGATCGCAGCGGGCGTTCCGCTCGCCAACTGCGCCTTCGGCCTGACGCTAGCGCAGTACCAGGCTGCCCAGCCCTTCACCTCGGGCTGCTATGACGCAGGCTTCTTCCCGCGCTCGGCGACCTTCGGCCAGAGCGTCAACGTCGATGAAGCCGAGACGCGGGGCGTCGAGGTCAACACCCGCTTCCGCTTCGCCGATGACTGGACGCTGTCGGTCAACTACACCTTCACCGAGAGCAAGCAGAAGAGCGGCGCGTCGGCCGGCCTGCCGCTGACCGATACCCCCAGGCACATGGTCAACGGCAATCTCCGCTGGGACGCGACCGACGACCTTTCGGTGTGGGTGCGCGGCGAATACCGCTCCAAGCGTTTCCGCGGCGTCGGCGTGCCGCGCAATGCGCTAGGCGACTACAAGGCTCAGACGATCTTCAGCCTCGGCGGCTCCTACGCCGCGACGGAGAGCGTGACCCTCAACCTAACCGTCTACAATCTGTTCGATCAGGACTTCACCAACCGCCTGCCTTACTACTCGAACCCGCCGACCAACACGGTCATCGCGTATGACGACGAATACGCGATCAGCGAGGAACCCCGCCGGATCTGGCTGTCGGTCTCCTACGACTTCTGAGTTCTCGGCTGAGATCCCAGCCCCCGGCCAAGACAGACGCCGCCTGAAAGGGCGGCGTTTCTCTTTGCGGCATTGCGTGTAAAAGACGCTCGCATGAGCACTATTCTGCAGCAGATCGAAGCTTATAAGCGCCGCGAGATCACGGAGCGCGAAGCCGCCCGCCCCTATGCCGAAATCGCGAAGGCCGCCGCCGCCGCCAGCCCGGTACGCGGCTTCAAGGCGGCGCTCGAACGCCACGCCGCATCGCGCGGCCACGGCCTCATCGCCGAGATCAAGAAAGCTAGCCCCTCCAAGGGCCTCATCCGCGAAGACTTCAATCCGCCCGCCCTCGCACGCGCCTACGAGGCCGGCGGCGCATCCTGCCTCTCCGTCCTCACCGACGAACCCTCGTTCCAGGGCCACGACAGCTTCCTTGCCGCCGCCCGCAATGCCTGCGCCCTGCCCGCGCTGCGCAAGGACTTCCTCTTCACGCCGTATCAAGTGGCGGAGTCGCGGGCGCTCGATGCCGACTGCATCCTCGTCATCATGGCCTCCGTCACCGACGCCGAGGCCCGCGCCCTGCTCGATGAAACCGTGCGCTGGGGCATGGACGCCCTCATTGAGGTCCACAACGAGGAAGAGCTCGCCCGCGCCCTTGCGCTGGGCGGCGATCACATGCTCGGCGTCAACAATCGCGACCTGCACAGCTTCGTCACGGATCTCGCCGTGACCGAGCGCCTGTCACGGCTCATCCCGCCGGGCCGTATGCTGGTCGCCGAAAGCGGCATCAACACCAATGCCGACATCGCCCGGCTCGCGAAATCCGGCGCAACGGCCTTCCTCGTCGGCGAAAGCCTGATGCGCCAGACCGATGTCGAAGCCGCCGTGCTGGCCCTGCTGGCGACGGTGACTTGAGCGGCGCGCTCAGGCCGGTTTCAGGGCCTCCAGCATCGCGCCCATCTTCTGGTGCACCAGATTGATCGCCTTCAGCGGGCGGATCATCACCTTGAAGCGCGAAATCAGGCCGTCGGCGTTCCACCAGATCATATCGATGCCGTTGACGCTGATCCCGTCCAGTTCGGTCTCGAACTCCAGGATCGCGCTGTCCTTGCCGTGCCATTCGTTGAGGTAGCGGAACGTGCCATTGTTCAGCACGTTCAGCGCCCCGGTCAGGTACAGCGCGGTGATCGCCTTGCCGCGCTGGGGCTTGAAGACGATGGGCGATTCAAACACCGCATCTTCGGCCAGCAGGCCGGGAATATCGTCTGCCTTTCGCGATTCCACCGCTGCGTGCCACGCGGCCAAGCCCTTGTGCATTCCTGTCTCCCTGCCTCTTTGCGCCATAAGCTGACAGATCGCACCCGCCGTGCAACCATCGGCTAACGATCCCCCCGCATGATCCGCGCCCTATGCCCGACCTTTCTCATCTCGACGCCGCCGGCCACGCCGCCATGGTCGATGTCACCGCCAAGCCCGACACTGAGCGCAGCGCCAGCGCCGCCGGCTTCATCGCGCTCCAGCCCGAAACCCTCGCGCTGATCGCCGAGGGCAAAACAGCGAAGGGCGATGTCATCGCCGCTGCCCGCATCGCCGGCATCATGGCGGCGAAGAAAACGCACGAGCTGATCCCGCTCTGCCACCCGCTGCTCATCACCGGCATCGCGGTCGATGTCGATCCGGCCGATGGCGGCCTCGCCGTCACCGCCACGGTGAAGACCAAAGGCGCAACCGGCGTCGAAATGGAGGCGCTCACCGCCGTCTCCGTCGCCGCGCTCACGCTTTACGACATGGTGAAGGCGGTCGATCGCGCCGCGACTATCGGGGCAATCCGCCTGATCGAGAAGACCGGCGGCAAATCCGATTTCACGGCCGGGCCTGCGCCGCAGGCCGCCCAGCCCGAGCCGCCCCGGCTCGCCTCGCGCGGCTTCCGGCGCGCGCCCGGCGCAGCGGCGGCGGCTCAAACCAACACCATCACCAAAA
>JAPUEF010000293.1 GCA_027492655.1 Alphaproteobacteria bacterium
TGGCGCATCATGAAGGCGCTCGGCATCGCCGACCGGCTGGGCCTCGATCGCATCGCCAGCCTGCAGGTCTATTACACCATCGCCGGCCGCGACATCGAACGCGAGATCGCGCCGCTGGCGCAGGAAGACAACCTCGCCATCATGCCGTGGTCGCCGCTGGCCGGCGGCCTGCTCTCGGGCAAGTTCCTGCGCGACGGCACCGGCCCGCAAGGCTCGCGCCGCGCCACCTTCGACTTCCCCGTGGTCGACAAAGACCGCGCCTTCGACGTGATCGACGCCATGGAGCCGATGGCCAAGGCGCGCGGCGTCTCGGTCGCCCGCATCGCGCTTGCCTGGCTGCTCGCGCAGAAGCACGTCACCTCGGTCATTATCGGCGCCAAGACGATGGAGCAGCTCACCGACAATCTGGCGGCCACCGGGATCACGCTCGACGCCACCGAGCTGGAAGCCCTCGACAAGGTCAGCGCCCTGCCCCGCGAATATCCCGGCTGGATGCTCGAACGTCAGGGGGCCGACCGGGCGGGCGTCGTCACCGCCTGATCCCGCGCGCGATCAGCGCCGTCGAGGGGATGGGCAACACATCCCCTTGGCGGTCACGCGCAATCCGCTTGGCCAGCGCCTCCATCACACGGGCGCGCTGATCGTCGCTCAGCCCCTCCCAGTGCGGCGAGAAGCCGAACAGCGTCTCCACATCCATGTCCGGCCCCAGCTTCAGCCGGAAATCATGCGACGACTCGGCGACATGCACATCGCCGAACCCGGCCGCTTCCATCTCCGCCGTCAGCCGCTTGGGGTCGCGCAGCACCTCCATCCCGCCGAACGGCTTCATCCCCGGCAGATCGGGAAACAGCGCCGCGCGCATCTCCGCCAGCAACAGGCTCGTCGCCGCGCCGAACGGATGCTTCCACGTCCCGATCAGCCCCGCGCCGCCTTTCCTCGTCACCCGCGCCATCTCACGCAGTCCCGCGCGCCAGTCCGGGAACAGCATCACGCCGAAGATCGAGATCGTCACATCGAAGCTGGCGTCCTCCAGCTCCAGCGCCTCGCCGTTCATCACCCGCGCCGTCACGCCGGGCAGACCCTGCGCCTCCACCGCCGCCACCATGCCGGGCGAGAAATCCGTCGCCAGCACCTCAGCGCCCTTCGCTGCGGCCAGCGCGCTCGCCGCGCCCGTTCCCGCCGCGATATCCAGCACGCGCACGCCCGGCCCGATCTCGACCAGCGCCAGCGTATCGGCGGCGAACAGCCCCGTGAAAGGCTCCGACTGCGCGGCATAACTGGCGGCGGATTTCGTCCAGAACGCGGGATCGGCGGGATTGAATTCGGCCAAGATGACCTCCTTTGGAACGGGCCGCCTCTATTTCATGTAACTTATGATGTGTCGAGTCTTGATCGGGCGGCGCGAACCGCCATAGTCGACCCATGAGACAGGACAGCCGCCTCTCCCGCATGCTCCACGTTCTGCTGCACATGGCGGCCCGGGAGGCGCCGCTCACCTCCGATGCCATCGCCGGGATGCTGGGCACCAACCCGGTCGTCGTCCGCCGCACCATGGCGGGCCTGCGCGAGGCGGGCTATGTCGCCTCCGGGAAGGGCCATGGCGGCGGCTGGCGTCTTGCCTGCGATCTGAAAAAGGTCACGCTGCTCGATATCCACCGCGCGGTCGGCGGCCCCACGCTCTTCGCCATCGGGCATGAAAGCGAAAACCCGTCCTGCGCGGTCGAACGCGCCGTCAACGAAGCCCTCGAAGATGCGCTGGACGCCGCCGAGGCCCTGCTCCTGAAACGCCTCGGTGCGATCACGCTCGATCAGCTCTTAAGAAGCTTCACGAAAAGCCTGAAAGCCCACGCCCGCTAGTCGCGCCGCAGCCGCGTGTCCCACAGCGCCGCCAGCCGCGGATCGGCGTCGCTGACGGCATAGGACAGCTCCGGCAGCGCCAGCGTCGCCTCCGCCGCCGCCATCGCCACCACGATCAACGACAAGGGAACGTCATGGACAACTTCCACATCATCACCGGCGGCCCCGGCGCGGGCAAGACCGCCCTCATCGCCGAGCTTGCCCGGCGCGGCTATGCCGTATCCGGCGAAAGCGGACGCGCCATCCTGCAGCTCCAGCAGACGATCGACGGCCCGGCCCAGCACCATCGCAACGCCGCGCTTTACGCCGAACTGATGCTGTCATGGGACATGCGCGCATGGAACGAGATGCGGAACGCCCACGGCCCCGTCTTCTTCGATCGCGGCATCCCCGAGCTCACCGGCTATCACGCCCTGTTCGGCCGCCCGACGCCGCTGCATTTCGATCTCGCCGCCCGCCGTTGCCGCTACAATCCAGACGTTTTCTTCGCGCCGCCCTGGCCCGAGATCTACGCCCACGACGCCGAACGCACGCAAAGCCTCGGCGAGGCGATCCGTTCAGCCGAACTCATCCCGCCCAGCTATCGCGATTTCGGCTATCGGATCGTCGAACTTCCCAAAGCGCCGGTCGCGGCGCGCGCCGACTTCGTGCTCGCCCATCTTTCGCGCGGCGGCCTAAAGGTCTAAATCCCGCGCCATGAACGGCAATATCATCGTCGGGATCGCCGCAGGCGCGGTCTTCATCGTGCTCTGTCTTGGCCTCTACAGCCTCTTCAAGGGCGGCGATTATGCGCGCTCGCATTCCAACAGGCTCATGCGCCTGCGCGTCGCGCTGCAGTTTGTCGCGATCGTCGCCATTATGACTGTTTTGTGGTTCCGCGAAGGGTAGCTTCCCTTTTGTGCGGCGCAGCACCATATAGGCGCGAACCCATTTTGACGGGGGCGTCATGGTTGTCCTGAATCGCATCTATACGAAAACCGGCGACAAGGGCGAAACCGCGCTCGTCACCGGCGTCCGCGTCCCGAAAGACGATCTGCGCATCTCCGCCTACGGCACCGTCGATGAGACCAACTCGGCCATCGGCATCGCCCGCACCGCGACCTCCGGCCTGCTCGACCAGATGCTGGGCCGCATCCAGAACGATCTCTTCGATCTGGGCTCCGATCTCGCGACGCCCGAAGAACCCAAACCCGCCTTTGAAATCCCACGCATCGTCGAGGCGCAGGTCCAGCGCCTCGAAGACGAGATCGACCAGCTCAACGCCTATCTCAGCCCGCTCACCAGCTTCGTTCTTCCCGGCGGCGCCCCGGCGGCGGCTTATCTCCATCTCGCCCGCACGCTCTGCCGGCGGGCCGAGCGTCTGGTGGTGGAACTCGCCCGCCGCGAGACGGTGGGCGATCCGGCGCTGAAATACCTCAACCGCCTGTCCGACCATCTCTTCGTCGCCGCGCGCTTCGCCAACGACAAGGGCGCCAAGGACGTGCTGTGGGTGCCGGGCGCGACCCGCACCTGAAACCCGCGCCGGGAATGCCGTCGGGGCAAGATTGACTCTCGGTCGCGCGCCCCTATGGTGCGGCGCACAAAGCGCTGGGAAGGGCTTGAAAGCGGGGGCTTCGGCCTATAACGCCTGTCCCTCCCTGCGGCGCGAACGGCCCTGAAAAGCCGGCGCGAGGAGAGAGTCTTAGCCGGAGCCTGTCCCTGATGAAGATCCTTGTGCCCGTGAAGCGGGTCGTTGACTACAACGTCAAAGTGCGCGTGAAGCCCGATGGAACGGGCGTCGATCTCGCCAACGTCAAGATGTCGATGAATCCGTTCGACGAAATCGCCGTCGAGGAAGCCATCCGTCTCAAGGAAAAGGGCACGGCGAGCGAGGTGATCGTCGTTTCGGTCGGCCCCCAGCAGGCTCAGGAAACCATCCGCACCGCCCTCGCCATGGGCGCCGATCGCGGCATTCTGGTGAAGGTCGATGGCGAGGTCGAACCTCTCGCGGTCGCCAAGATCCTCAAGGCCATTGCCGAGGCCGAACAGCCCCAGCTCGTCATTCTCGGCAAGCAGGCCATCGACGACGATAGCAATCAGACCGGCCAGATGCTGGCCGCGCTCCTCGGCTGGGCCCAGGGCACCTTCGCCTCGAAAGTGGCGCCCGAAGGCGACAGCGTCTCCGTGACGCGCGAAATCGACGGCGGCCTGCAGACCGTGAAGCTGAAGCTCCCGGCCATCGTCACTACCGACCTTCGCCTGAACGAGCCGCGCTACGCCTCGCTGCCCAACATCATGAAGGCCAAGAAGAAGCCGATCGACGAGAAGACTGCGGGCGATTACGGCGTCGATGCCGCCCCGCGCCTCACCGTCGTGAAGGTCGCCGAGCCGCCCAAGCGCTCGGGCGGCGTGAAGGTGAAAGACGTGGCCGAGCTTGTCTCGAAGCTGAAGAACGAAGCGGGAGTGATCTGAACCATGACGGCCCTCGTTCTCGCTGAGCACGACAACGCCTCGCTGAAGGAAGCGACGTCGAAAACCGTGACCGCCGCCGCCGCCCTCGGCGGCCCCGTCCATGTCCTCATCGCCGGTGAAGGCGCTCAGGCGGCTGCCGAAGCCGCCGCCAAACTGGCCGGCGTCGAGAAAGTCCTCGTCGCCGAAGGCCCGCTCTACGCCCACCAGCTCGCCGAGCCGGTCGCCGCGCTGATCGTCAAGCTGGCGCCGGCCTACGCCGCCGTGCTGGCCCCGGCCACCGCCAACGGCAAGAACACCCTGCCGCGCGTCGCCGCCCTGCTCGATGTCGCGCAGATTTCGGAAATCCTCTCGGTCGAAGGCCCCGACACCTTCACGCGCCCGATCTATGCCGGCAACGCGATCCAGACCGTGAAGTCCGCCGACAAGATCAAGGTGATCACCGTCCGCACCACGGCGTTCAAGAACGCCGCCGACGGCGGCAGCGCCGCCATCGAGAAGATCGAAACCGCCGCCGATCCGGCCGTCTCGTCCTGGGTCGGCGAGGAACTGTCGAAATCGGAGCGTCCCGAACTCGTCAGCGCCAAGATCATCGTCTCGGGCGGCCGCGCTTTGGCCTCGTCGGAGAACTTCCACACCTATATCGAGCCGCTGGCCGATACGCTGGGCGCCGCCGTCGGCGCCTCGCGCGCGGCGGTCGATGCCGGCTACGTGCCCAACGATTACCAGGTCGGCCAGACCGGCAAGGTCGTCGCCCCCACGCTCTACATCGCGCTGGGCATTTCGGGCGCCATCCAGCACCTCGCCGGCATGAAGGACTCCAAGGTCATCGTCGCCATCAACAAGGACGAGGAAGCCCCGATCTTCCAGGTGGCCGATTACGGCCTCGTGGGCGATCTCTTCAAGATCGCGCCCGAACTGAAGGCCGAGCTTGAAGCCCAGGGCATCGGCAAGCGTTAAGGCGCGGAGACGGACAGGCGAATGGTCACGACATTGAAGAGCGTCGGCATTGTCGGCGCCGGCCAGATGGGCAACGGCATCGCGCATGTCGTCGCTCTGGCGGGATACGATGTCGTGCTCCACGACCTCACCGAGGATCGCCTCACGGCGGCCATCGAAGAGATCAAGGTGAACCTCACCCGCCAGGCCTCGCGCGGCCAGATCACGGACGCCCAGATCGACGCGACGCTGAAGCGTATCCGCACCAGCGCCAATCTCGCCGATCTGAAGGATGTCGATCTCGCCATCGAGGCCGCCACCGAAGACGAGCAGGTGAAGCGCAAGATCTTCGCCGCGCTCTGCCCGATCCTGCGCCCCGACGCGCTGGTCGCCACCAACACCTCGTCGATCTCGATCACCCGCCTCGCCGCCTCCACCGATCGGCCGGAAAAATTCCTCGGCCTCCACTTCATGAACCCCGTTCCGGTCATGAAGCTGGTCGAACTCATCCGCGGCATCGCGACCGAGGACGAGGCGTTCCAGACCGTCCTCGCCTTCGTGAAGGATCTCGGCAAAACCTCGGCCTATGCCGAGGATTTCCCGGCCTTCATCGTCAACCGCATCCTGCTGCCGATGATCAACG
>JAPUEF010000294.1 GCA_027492655.1 Alphaproteobacteria bacterium
GCTGCTGTTCTATCAGGCGGTGAACAACCGCACGGTGGCCGAACAGCGGCTGAGCCAGCAGTTGACCTCGAACATCAAGGCGACCGTGGCCGCCAACAAGTTCCAGGTTTTGCTGTCGGCGGGCCGCGCCACGATGATGGAGACGATCCGCGACCGCACCAATGTCGATGCCCAGAAATGGGGTATCGAGGTGGTGGACGTGCGCATCCGTCGAGCCGACCTGCCGCAGGCCAACAGCGAGGCGATTTTTAATCGGATGAAGACGGCTCGTGAGAAGGAAGCCGCTGAAATCCGCGCCAAAGGCGAGAAAGCCGCGCAGGAGATCCGCGCAAAAGCGGATAAGGACGCGACCATTATCGTCGCAAATGCGGAGCGAGATTCCGCGATTGCGCGCGGTAAAGGCGACGGCGAACGCAACCGGATCTATGCCGACGCCTTCTCCAAAGACCCCGGCTTCTTCGAGTTCTACCGCTCGATGCAGGCTTACAGTCAGTCGATGTCGGGCAGCGACACGACGATGGTGCTGTCGCCCGATTCCTCGTTCTTCCGCTTCTTCAAGGACGGCGCGGGGCGGGTCGGCAATCCGGCGCCGGCTGCGCCGCAGTAAAGACGGCGTGCGGCGAGGCCCGGACGGGGTCTCGCCGCAGTCGCCGCAATGTTATCCAAATTGGGCCGTGAATCAGGGCACACTGGCGCTCCGCAGGCCGCAGCGCGGCCCGACAGGAGCACACCAGTGAAGTCGTTCGTTCTGCGCGGCGTGATCGCCGCTCTCGTGCTGACCGCCCCGGCGGCGGCGAAGCCGGCCCCCGACAGTTTTTCAGGCCTCGCGGCGAAGCTGTCGCCGGCGGTGGTGAACATCTCCACGAGCCAGAAGATCGAGCGGCCCGACGTCAACGAGATGCCGCAATTCCCGCCGGGTTCGCCTTACGAGGACATGTTCAAGGACTATTACGACCAGAAGCGCGACAGTCAGGTGACGTCGCTGGGGTCGGGGTTCGTGATCGATCCGCAGGGCCTGATCGTGACCAACAATCACGTCATCGAGGGTGCGGACGAGATCACCGTCAACTTTCCTGACGGCGCCAGCCTGAAGGCGGAGCTGGTGGGCAAGGACGAGAAGACCGATCTGGCGGTGCTGCGGGTGAAGTCGGCCACGCCGCTGCCGTCGGTGAGTTTCGGCGACAGCGACAAGGTGCTGGTCGGCGACTGGGTGATGGCGATCGGCAATCCGTTCGGGCTGGGCGGCACGGTGACGGCGGGCATCGTCTCGGCCCGCAACCGCGACATCGCGGCCGGCCCCTATGACGATTTCATCCAGACCGACGCCGCCATCAATCGCGGCAATTCCGGCGGACCGCTGTTCGACATGGACGGCAATGTGATCGGCGTGAACTCTGCGATCATCTCGCCGTCGGGCGGCTCGATCGGCATCGGTTTCGCCATTCCCGCCTCGATCGTGAAGCATACGGTCGATCAGCTGATCCAGTTCGGCGAAACGCGCCGGGCCTGGATCGGGGTGCGCATCCAGGTGGTGACGCCGGAGCTTGCGGAAGGTCTGGGATTGAACAAGGCGCGGGGCGCGCTGGTGGCGGAAGTGACGCCGGGCGGCCCGGCGGAGAAGGCGGGGCTGAAGCCGCAGGACGTGATCCTGTCGTTCGAGGGCCGGGAAATCCGCGACAGCCGCAGTCTGCCGCGCATCGTGGCGGACGGCGAGATCGGCAAGGCGGCGTCGATCGAGGTGTGGCGCGACGGCGCGTCGCAGACCCTGTCGATCACGCCGGAGCGTCTGGAGGATTTCGAGAAGCGCGAGGCCGGCGGCGAAAGCGCGCCGCCACCGCCCGCGCCGACGGCGGAACCGGAAGCCGGCGCCGTGCGGGTGGAGGCGCTGGGGATGACGGTCGCCGAGATGACCGACGCGCTGCGCGAGCGGTTCTCGATCGGTGCGGAGGTTCAGGGCGTGGTGATCACCGATATCGGGCAGGATACGCCCGCCGGTATGGCCGCCTCCGAAGGCCGCATCCGGGTGGGCGACGTGATCGTCGAGGTCGGGCAGCAGGAAGTCGCGACGGCGCAGGCCGTCGCCGACAAGGTGGACGAGGCCGTGAAGGGCAATAGCCGGGTGGTGCTGTTCCTGCTCAACCGGGGCGGCGATCTGAGCTTTGCGGCAATTCGTCTTGGCGAATAATCGTTTGGCGGCTGGCGCTTAGGGCTGGCCCTGCTAGTTTCGGTTAGGGTTTCCGTGCGAGCGTCGTTTCGTGGCCGACGTGTTCATCAGCTTTGCGCCCGAGGATCGGGTTTGGGTCGGCGGGTTCGCCGGCGCGTTGCAGGCTGCCGGTTTCGATGTGCTGTGGGATCTGGCCCCTGATCTGGGCGCGGCGCAGCGCGACGTCGAGGACGAGCTGGCTGCGGCCAAGGCCGTAGTCTCGGTCTGGTCGAGCGCCTCGCGAAATTCCAACTGGGTGCGGGACGTCGCGCAGGAAGCGTTAGAGCGCGGCGTGCTGCTGCCGGTCTTGCTGGACGTGGACAAGCCGCCGTTGGGGTTCAGGCAGCTGCGCTGTGCGGATTTGCGCGGCTGGACGCCGGGCGGGCCGGGGCTTGAGGAAGTGATCGCGCAGCTGCGCGGGCGGGTGGGCGCAGCGGCGGAGGTGAGTCTGCCTTCGGTCGCGCCGCAGTCCGGCGACGACGAGCTGGATTTCGAGCGCTCGACCATCGTGATGAAGAGCGAGGCCGACGATCCCTCGCGCGCCAAAGCGGCGACGCAGCCGTCGGTCGGGGTTTCGGGCGGCGTTTCGGTCGGAGCGGCGACGAGCGGCGCTTCGACCGCGCCGACCGCCAGCGGCAAGGTGATCTCCGCCGTGCGGGGGGCCGGACCCGCCGATCTTCGTCCCGGCGACGAGGTCGGCAATTACCGGATCGTGCGGCGTCTGGGGGCGGGCGGCTTCGGCGCGGTCTATGAAGCTGCGAACATCCATAACGAAGACGAGCGGGTCGCGCTGAAGCTGCTGCTGGCGGATGTGGCGGCGAGCGAGCGTTTCGCCCAGTTGCTGAAGCTGGAGGCCAATGCGCTGCTGCGGCTGAAGCATCCGGCCGTGGTGCAGTACCGGGTGTTCGGACGCATCGCCGATTCCGATCAGTTCTATCTGGTGACGGAGTTCGTGCCCGGCCCGACGATGCGGGAATGGCGGCGCACGCACGAACCGACTTTGGATGAAGTGCGCCATGTCGCGGCGCGTCTGGCGAGCGGCCTGGCGGCGGCGCATAAGCGCGGCATCGTCCATCGCGATCTGGCCCCGGACAATGTGATCGTCGCGGGCGGCGAGCTGGGTGAATCGACGCTGATCGATTTCGGCATCGCGCGCATGGGCGATGGCGATGCGCTGGGCGGGGCGTTCGCCGGCAAGTTCAGCTATGCCGCGCCGGAGCAGTTCGCGTTCGATGCGACCAAGCTGGGGCCGTCGATCGATATCTACGCCTTCGGTCTGCTGATGGCGGCCTTCGCGCGCGGCAAGCCGCTGGATATGGGCCGCGATATTGAGGCGGCGAAAGCCAGGCGTCTGGGCGTGCCGCCGCTGGGCGATCTGCCGCCGCCGATGCAGATCGTGCTGACGCAGCTGTTGCAGCCCGAACCGGCCGACCGGCCGGCGGATATGGATGCGGTCGCGCGGCTGTTCCAGGACATGCCGGACGAGCTTCCCGCTGCGCCGCCGCCGCCGGTGGTGCGGGAAGTGGTGCGGGAAACGGCCGACGCCCCGGTTGTCGTCGCGCCGGTTGTCGTCGCGCCGCCACCGCCGCCGCCGCCGCCGCCACCGCCCGTCGAGCCGCCCGTGTCGGCGCCGCCGGAGCCGCCTGCCGACGAGGGGCGGGAGGCCGACTGGGCCGAGACGGAGCGGACATCTTATTCCGAGAGGCCGACAGAGCCTGCGCGCGAGGCGGAGCCGAGCCGCCGGTCGCCGCTGGTGGGGCTGGCGCAGTTCGTCGGGCTGGCGCTGGTGGGCGCGGCGGTCGTGTATTTCGCATTGCCGGGCGACGACAAGCCGGGCGGTCCGGGGCCGGTCGTCGCCGAGGTGACGCCATCGCCTGCCGAGACGCCCGCGCCGACGCCAAGCCCGGAAGCCACGCCGATCCCGGTGACGCCGGCACCGACCCCGGAGGCGATCCCGACGCCGCCGCCCATCGCGACGATCGAGCCGACGCCCCAGCCGACCCCGGAGGCGACGCCGGAACCGACGCCAGAACCGACGCCAGAACCGACGCCCGTGGCCGAGCCGACGCCCACGCCGACAGCCGAGCCGACCGCAACGCCGACACCGGAAGCGCCACGCGCGACAGGCAAGATCGAGGCGGCCCCGCGCGGCGCACGGGCGCAGGCCATGAACGGCCGCGCGTATGGCACGCAGAACGAGGATGGCCGGATCGTCTATATCGCGCGCCGCCCGACGCATCTGACGGTGCGGGGCGGGCGCGACGACCTGATCGACCGCGACCTGAACAAGGGCGACAGTTACCGGATGCCGGACCGGACCGATCTTTTGGTCTCGGCATCGGATGCCGGCGCGCTGGACGTGATGCTGGACGATGTCTTTATCGGCCGGGCCGGCCCCGACGGCGCGGTGCTGGACGCCTTCAACGCCACCCCGCGCAGCTATGGCGGGCCGTCCCAGAGACCGCTTCCGTCTCCGACGGCGACGCCGGCCCCCACGCCGACGCGCGCGCCGACCCCGGCTCCGACGCCGGATCAGCGTCCGCCGACGGGGAATATCAGCGCGCAGGCATTGTCGCTGCTGAACGGGCTGCGCAGCCGGAACGGGCTGAACGAACTCGCGGGCAGCAGCGCGCTGGATGCGGTGGCGCAGTCGCTGGCCGAGAACAATGCCCGCTCGGGCGCGATCCGCCAGCCCTCGGGCAGCGCGGTCCTGCAGATGCTGATCCAGTCGGGCTACGGCAACGCGCGGGCCTCGCAGCTGCATACGCGGCGGCAGAATTCGGTGTCGGAAGCGATGCAGTTCTGGGCCAGCCGGGGCGATATGTCGCCCGCGATGCTGGACCCCGCCGCCGCGGCGATGGGCATCGGCATGGCTGAGGCGGGCGGCGTTCGCTACTGGGTGCTGGTGGTGGCGCAGTCGCCGCGCTAGGCGTCGGGCGCGATCTCCTCGGCGCGGTAGCCCTGAAAATAGAGCAGCGCGGTGAGGTCGGCGTGGTCGATGCGGGCGCGCGCGGCCTCTGCGACGATGGGCTTGGCGCGATAGGCGACGCCAAGGCCGCTGGCGTCGATCATCGCCAGATCGTTGGCCCCGTCGCCGACCGCCAGCGCCTCGGCCGGGGTCAGGCCGTTGGCGCGCGCCAGTTCGACCAGCGCGGCGAGCTTGGCCTCGCGGCCGAGAATGGGATCGGCGACGAGGCCGGTCAGCGCGACGCCGTCATCCAGAAGCAGGTTGGCGCGGTTGATCGCAAAGCCGGCTGCGGCGGCGACGCGGTTTGAGAAGAAGGTGAAGCCGCCCGAGACGAGGGCGGTGACGGCGTTCGTCTTCGCCATGGTACGGACGAGCGCGCGTGCGCCGGGATTGAGGCGGACACGTTCGTCGTAGCAGCGCTGAAGCGCGGAAAGATCGAGGCCTTCCAGCAACGCGACGCGGTGGCGGAGCGCATCGGGGAAGTCGAGTTCG
Organism: Alphaproteobacteria bacterium; assembly: GCA_027492655.1. Taxonomy (GTDB): domain Bacteria; phylum Pseudomonadota; class Alphaproteobacteria; order Micropepsales; family Micropepsaceae; genus JADZAI01. The sequence goes on from JAPUEF010000294.1 coordinate 5,664, forward strand.
CCGCGCATGGCGCGTTCCGTGACCTCGGAGACCTGCGCCTTCACGCCCGCGAAGTCGGCCAGTTCGTCGATGCACTCGCAGCCGATGATGGTGGAATCCATGTCGGCGATCAGCATGCGCTTGCGGCGGCCTTCAGCCGGCAGGACGGCGACATCGACCGGCGCACCATTGTCGCGAT
>JAPUEF010000295.1:0-320 GCA_027492655.1 Alphaproteobacteria bacterium
TTGCCCTTGTCGAGCGTAGTCACCTTGGCGTTGACGATGATCAGATCCTTGGGGCTCATGGCAAAGCTTTCCGATGATGAGAGAAGGGCGGTGGTGGCGGCGCCGGCAAGCGCCTGGCGGCGGGTGATCGGGTTCATGCGTCATGCTCCTGGCGCGGGGGCGGCGTGCCCAGGATCTGCGGGGCGCAATCCTCGCGAACGAAGCGCGCCAGTTCGGTCCGGTCGGCGATGCGCTTGGCGATCGGGACGATCTGTTCGCCGAGCAGGATCCCCGCGAGCCCGACGAGCGCGACGACGGGCGGGGCGGGAGAACGGACGCCG
>JAPUEF010000295.1:354-5829 GCA_027492655.1 Alphaproteobacteria bacterium
CAGGCTGTACACAAGACCGGCGAGCAGCCCGGCGCCCAGCGAGACGAGGTAGATTTTCATCGGTCCGTCTTCCCTCTTTGCCTCAGGCCTTCGCGAAGGCGAGCAGGTCGGCGTTGAGCACGTCGGCGTTGACCGTCAGCATGCCGTGCGAGAAGCCTTCGTAGATTTTCAGCGTCGCATTCGGCAGGATTTCCGCCTGCAGAACGCCGGCATTCTTGTAAGGCACGATCTGATCGTCATCGCCGTGCAGGACGAGCGTGGGGACGGTGATCGCCTTCAGATCGTCGGTCTGGTCGGTTTCCGAAAAGGCCTTGATGCCGTCATAATGCGCCTTGGCGCTGCCCGTCATTCCCTGGCGCCACCAATTGTCGACGACCGCCTCGTCGACCTTCGCGCCGGGGCGATTGAAGCCGTAGAAGGGGCCCGCGGCGACGTCGCGGAAGAAGCCGGCGCGATTGGCGGCCAGTGCGGCGCGGAAGCCGTCGAACACTTCGATCGGCAGGCCACCGGGGTAGCGATCGGTCTTCAGCATGATCGGCGGCACGGCGCTGACCAGCACCGCCTTGGCGACGCGGCCCTGCGGGATGCCGTGGCGCGCGACATAGGCCGCGACCTCGCCGCCGCCGGTCGAATGACCGATGTGGATGGCGTTGCGAAGGTCGAGATGGTCGGCGACGGCGGCCGCGTCGGCGGCATAATGCGCCATGTCGTGACCCTCGCTTACCTGATCCGAGCGACCGTGGCCGCGGCGATCGTGCGCGACGACGCGATAGCCGTTCGCGAGGAAGAAGAGCATCTGCGCGTCCCAATCGTCCGACGACAGCGGCCAGCCGTGGTGGAAGACGATCGGCTGGGCGTCCTTCGGACCCCAATCCTTGTAGAAGATGTTGGTGCCGTCGTTGGTTGTGACAAAGCTCATGACAATAATCCTTTCAGACAAAGAGAGGGAGAAGATGCGGGACGTGAAAAGGGGCCGAACCCGCGTGGAGCCCGGCCCCGGGGGGAGTTAGTGGCCGCCTTCCGACGCGCCGAACATCGTCTTGGCATAGGTGATGCCAAGGCCGTAGGCGCCGCCCCACTTGCGGGCGATGCCGGTGGTCAGGTCATAGGTATCGGCGCGCGCCCAGTCGCGTTGCAGCTCGAGCAGATATTGCAGCGCGGTGATCGGCTTCGCGCCCGCCTGCACCATCCGTTCGACGGCGCGTTCATGGGCTTCGGCCGAGATGTCGCCGCTGGCGTCGGTGATGACATAGGCCTCGAACCCCTGTTCGAGCGCGGAGAGCACCGGGCCGACGATGCAGACCGACGTCCACAGGCCGGCAAAGACGATGCGATCCTTGCCGATCCGGTTCACTTCCTCGATCACCGCGGCGTCTTCCCAGGTGTTCATGCTGGTGCGGTCGAGCAGCGCCTGGCCGGGGAAGGCGTCGGTGATCTCGCTGAACATCGGGCCGGAGAAGCTCTTCTCGGCGACGGTGGTCAGGATGGTGGGCACATTGAAACCCGCGGCGCTGTTCGAGACGAGCGCGGCGTTGTTGCGCAGCAGTTCGGGGGCGATCGATTTGGTGGCGAAGGCCATTTGCGACTGGAAATCGATGAGCACCAGCGCGTGGTTGCTGGGGTTCAGCAGGGCCTTGGCTGGGGTCGGCGTGGCTTTGATCGACATGGCTGACACTCCTTCTGAAGAAATCCGGGATCCCGATCCGTTCGGGGTGAGGCCGGTCTAGACTGGAGTATTTGTACGAAACAGAACGATAAAATTATTCGATATGTTCGATAAATTAGAAAAGACGCCGCGCGCGATCTGGCAGGCGGCCGCCCATTCTACACCCGGCGGCGGCGCAGAACCACCGCCCTGGGCGGCGAAGGCCGCACATCGCATGCCCGGTCATCAGCCGGGCGATCGAGCCATCGGGATTGGAAGGAGTTTTCGGCCTAGCCCGGCGCGCGCATGGCGAGGATCGATTGCCGCACCGCGTTGCGTCCGGCCCACAGGATCGCCGCCGCGAGCGTCAGCGACACGGTGGAAACGGTCGCCAGCGCCGCCGGTAGCGCGGCAAAGACATGGTCGCTCAGCAAGCCGACGATCAGCGGACCCAGCCCCATTCCCAGCAGGGTCACGACCAGCAGATACATGGCCATCGCCCGTCCGCGCATCGTCGCGGGCGTCAAAAGCTGCACCGTTGTCGCCTGCAACCCGCCCAGCATCGAAGAGAGGAAGACGCCCAGCCCCAACAGGATCAGAACAGTCCGCGTGTCGGCCAGCAGATAGGCGCCGCCGAACGACAGGATTTGCAGCGGCAGCGTCATGAGCACCAGCAGGACCGGCGCGTTGGCGATCCCGCGCCGCGCCATGCGATCGGAAACCAGCCCTCCGATGAGAACGCCTGCGAAACCGCACAGGCCGACGATGATGCCCAGCGCCATGCCGATCTCGGGCGCCGACAGGCCGTGCGCGCGGGCGAGCAGCGACGGACCCCAGAGCATGGGGATATAGCCGGCGATCACCAGGCAGCCGAAGCCGCCGAACACGGTGGCGAAGGCCGCCGCATTGGCGCGCATCGTCGCCAGCAGCACGGCCATGCGCGGAACCTCGGCCAGCCGGGTTCCGCGCGGTGCCTCGCGCATCGTCGCGAGCAGCAGCACCGCGAGCGGAATGCCGAGCAGCCCCACCAGCAGCATCGCCAGCCGCCAGTCGCCGATCGGGCCCCAGCCCGGTATGTCGATGCTCGTCCGGGCCGCCCACTCGGCGATCGTCCCGCCGAATCCCATCGCCAGGCCGCCGCCGAGCACGACGCCCGACGAATAGAGCGAAATGGCAAAGCCAAGCCGTTCGGGGGGAAATCGGTCGGCGATGGTCGATAGCGCGGCGGGCGAGAGCGTCGCTTCGCCCACCCCGACCAGCGCGCGCATCAGCAGCAGGCCGCCGAAGCCGCTTACCAGGCCGGTGCCCGCCGTCGCTAGGCTCCATCCGACCAGCCCCATCACGATCAGGTTGCGGCGATTGGTCCGATCGGCGGCGGCGCCGAAGGGCAGGCCGAGGACGGTGTAGAAGAGCACGAAGCCAAAGCCGACAAGCAGGCCGATCTCGGTGTCGCCAAGGTCGAACTCGGCGCGGATCGGCTCGGCCAGCAGGCTGATCAGCACCCGGTCGAGGAACGACAGGATATAGGTCAGCATCAGAAGAAGGACGACGTAATAGCTATAGCCAAGCCCCGATGCGGGCCGTGTCTCGATCGCCGTGTCGTCCATCTTCAATGCTTGTTCTCCATCAAGCCTGCAGACGCCGATGCGGCCGCCTTCGTCGGACGGCCGCCCTACCGGGTGACGATCGCCACCGCGGACAGGCCCGGCGCGCCATAGACATGGCTGTATCCGACCTTCGGATCGCCGGGGACCTGACGCGCGCCCGTCCGCCCCCGCAACTGCTGCACATTTTCATAGACCTGGCGCAGCCCCGACGCACCGACGGGCTCGCCGCAGGCCAGGCATCCGCCGTCGGTATTTATCGGCAGGCGTCCGCCGATCTCCGACCAGCCGTTGGCGAACCATTCCTCCTGCTCGCCGTCGGCGCAAAAGCCGTTCTCGGCCATGTGCATGATCTCGGCGCCGCTCTCCGTATCCTGAAGCTGCGCGACGTCGACGTCTTCGGGGCCGATGCCCGCCAGCTCGAACGCGGCCTTGCTGGCCAGCGCCGTGGGCTTGCCGCCCGGCGGGGTGCGGATCGACGGTGCGAAGACCTCGAACGATCCCTCGGGCCGCGTGCGAAACGCGATGCTGGCGATCTTCACCCCATCGGCGCCCAGTTCCCGGACCTTTTTCTCGCTCGCCAGAACCAGCGCGACGCCGCCCTCGGCAGGCGAACAGAACATATATTTGGTCAGCGGATCATTGACCATCGGCGCGTTGAGGATCGTGTCGAGGTCGACCGGCGAGCGGCGCCACGCATGATCGCACAGCGTGCCGTTGCGGAACGCCTTTTCGGCCACCTTGCCCAGCGTCCGGCGGCTGATCCCGTGCAGCGCCATGTATCGCTGGATCTTCAGCGCGAAGAATTGCGTCGTCAGCATCATGCCCGTCTCGCCATACCATTCGGGCAGGCCATAGTTCGCGGGCTTGGCATTGAACGCGCCGCGCGGATGCTTGTCGAAGCCCACCGCGACGGCGAAGTCGCACATGCCCGACGCGATCGCATTGTGCGCCGACGTCAACGCGCTGCCGCCGGTCGCGCAGCCGTTGTGCACGTTGATGAACGGCAGGCTGGTAAAGCCCAGGTCGTTGACCATGATGTCGGCGGAACCGGCGGCGACCGAGCCCCCGCTGGCAAAGCCGATGTCGGCCCAATCGATCCCGGCGTCGTCCAGCGCCTGCCGCAGCGCGAACACGCCCTGTGCCCGGCCCGATCGCCCCTCGGTGCGTCCGAAAGCGTGGATGCCCGCGCCGATGATATAGACATTCTCGCTCATGCGGCTGGCTCCGGGCGAAAGGCATAGGTGCTGCGGTGATCGTCGAACGCCACGATCACCAACTGCATGGCCATCCCCAGGCGAAGCCGGTCGATCGACGTTTCGACGATGCGGCTCTCGACGATCACTTCATTCGCCAATTCTATATAGCCGAGCAAAAATGGCTCGAAAGGCTCGGGGCCGGAGAATGGCGGCTTCGGCTGGAACTCCTGGCTGGTCCACGACCACAATGTTCCCGTGGGCGACAATTCGACGGACTTGAGCGGTTCCAGCGGTTCGTCAGGCAGCGGAAAGACGATTTCGCCGCTTTCCCTTCTGCCGCCGATCAGGCGCGGCGGCGGGCCTTCGGCCCACAATCCCGCTGCGATCGGCGAAAGCCCATGCGCGTCGCTCATATCCCCACCCCCTGCTGCCGGCGCTGTGCCTGGTTCCCTGTATCAGCGAATCATTTATATAACGCGCAATACATTTGCAAGAAAATGGATGTCGCGTCGGTATCGGTTCCGGTTCAGGCCGCGGCGCCGGCCTGATTTCCCTCGCGGATGGCGGCGAGAAGGAAACGCGGGGCATTGGCGTCGCCGACCAGCGATACGGCGACACCCTGCTCCCGCAGCGCCTCTGCCAGATCGCGGCTTGGCCGGTTTCTTGAAACGAATATGACCGTGTCGGCCGGCACGCTGATCGTCCGGTTGCTGTTCGCCGGCAGAAAGGTCGGTGCGATCACGACATGATCCGGCCCGATGGCGAGCGCCCGCATTCGCGTGTGGAGGGTGAAATGCCCCTCGCTCAAGCGGCGGAGCGCGGGTTCGGTCATCAGCGCGCTCTCGACCAGCGGCGCGAAGGAAATGTGGCGGGTGACGAACGTGACCTCGACGCCGCGCTCCATCAGATATTCGGCGCACGCGATCGCTTCGTAATGGCCGCTGTCGTCGATCACCACCGCCGACTTTCCGGGGTTGCGGTGCGGCGACAGGAACAGGTCGTTCGACGACAGAACGTGCGGCTGGTC
>JAPUEF010000296.1:0-2862 GCA_027492655.1 Alphaproteobacteria bacterium
GTTGAAAATCAATAGGTTAGAGAAAGGGTGGCGGGGCCTACGGGAATCGAACCCGTCTTTGCAACGTGAGAGGCTGCCGTCCTAACCGATAGACGAAGGCCCCCTGCCGGGAGGCGGGTCTATACAGGCCCCATCCCCGCCGATCAAGCCGCGTCGATGCGCATCGCCCCGCCGCACCGCCTTATGCTAGTTTTCGGCGTCCGGAGCGGGGGCAGCGATGAATCGGCGTGGCGTGCTGTATGGCTTGGGCGGCCTCGCCGTGGCGGCAGGCGCGGGCGCATTCGCCTGGACAAGCGCAACCGGCTCGATGGCCGATTATGAAGCCTGGCAAACCCGCCTCCGCGCGGTTCCGGCAGGCCCGCCCTCCATTCCCGACATCCTGCGCTATGCCGGCATGGCGGCCAACGGTCACAACACCCAGCCATGGCGCTTCGCCCTGTCCGGCGCCGAGGCCGGCATCGCACCGGACCTGAGCCGCCGAACGCCGGTCGTCGATCCCGACGATCATCATCTGTATGTCAGCCTCGGCTGCGCGGCGGAGAATCTCGCCATCGCGGCCCGCGCCGGCGGGCTTAGGACCGAAGAGACCGGCGCGGATGAAAATGGCGTCCGCTTCGCCGTCACCGCCACGGCGCCCCAATCGACGCCGCTCTACGACGCCATCCCGCGCCGCCAGTCGACCCGCGCGCCCTATGATGGCCGCCCCCTTGCGGCCGACACGTTGAAGGCGCTTGAGGCCGCCGCCGCCGAACCCGGCGTCCGTCTGATCCTCGTCACCGAACGCGCCCGCATCGACGCGGTCCGCGATCTCGTGCTGGAAGGCAACGGCGCGCAGATGACCGATCCCGCCTTCATAGCCGAACTCAAGGCCTGGCTCCGCTTCAACCCCGACGCAGCGATGAAGACCGGCGACGGCCTCTTCGCCGCCGCCAGCGGCAACCCCGTCATGCCCGGCCCGGTCGGCCGGCTCGCCTTCGACGCGTTCTTCAAGCCTGGCAGTGAGAACGCGAAATACGCCGCGCACATGGCCTCGACGCCCGCCCTCGCGGTTTTTTTCGGCGAAGCAGCCAGACCGGCCAACTGGATCAGGGTCGGCCGCGCCTGCCAGCGCCTCGCGCTCACCGCCACCAGCCTCGGCCTGAAGCACTGCTTCGTGAACCAGCCGGTCGAGGTCGCGGCGCTCCGCCCGAAACTCGCCGCCCTGCTTGGCGAAGGCGATCTTCGGCCCGATCTTGTGATCCGCCTCGGCTATGGCGAGGCCCTGCCCTACAGCCCGCGCCGCCCGGTCGAAACGACGATGGCCGGCTAGAGCTTCAACCCGAAACGCGGCCCCGCCCACACCATCAGCGCATACAGCGCCATGGTCAGAAGGCATCCGGCGATCAGACTGGGCCAGAACGCCCAGCCCTGCCGCAGCAGCACCGGAATCAACAGGAACATCGGCAGCGAGGGCAGCACGAACCAGAACGTCGCGCTCGCATGGTCGGCCAGCCGCGCCGTATCGCGCGTCTCGCCCCAGATCCAGATCATCCCCAGCACCGACACCAGCGGCAGCGAAGCGATCAGGCCGCCAAGCCCCGGCAGGCGCTTGGAGACTTCCGAAACCGCCGCGACGATCGCCCCCGACAGCAATGCCTTGAAGACCAGCAGCCACATGGCCTCAAGGCGCCCTACCGCGCGCCCTGCGGCACCAGCCGGATGCGCGAGACGACCGTATTCCTCAACGTATCCACCACGATCACCTCATCTCCGTCCGGCGAGCGCACATGCAGCGCGATCAGCCGCCCGTCGCCTGCGATCGTATAGACCGCCGCATCCCGCCCCACCGCGACATCCAGCGGCTGAACCGGCCCGGCTGCGGCGTTCGCCCCGGTCTCCACCGGCGGGATCGCGGCGACCGGAGCCGCCGCGCCGCGCTCCAGCGCCGTCTCGCCTTTCTTGTGCCAGCCCATCAACAGGCCCACCACCAGCAGCACCGTCATCACGACGATCGCCGCCCCAAGGCCCCAGACCAGCGCCTTCACCGCCGGGTTCGGCGCTTGAGGCGTGTCGTCATCCGGCGTAGTGCGTGGCTCGCTCATGGCATCCGATCTCCCGCCCCTCTCTCAGGGCCGCCTCATCACCGTCACCGCCTCGCCCGCAGAAGCCGGCGACCGGCTGGATCGCGTGCTCGTGCGCGGCGCGGGGGCCGAACTCTCGCGCGCCCGCGTTCAGGCGCTCATCGCCGAAGGCGCGGTTTCGGGGCCCGAGGGCGTGATAGGCGACGCCGCCCGGCGCGTCAAAGAGGGCGAGACCTACCGCATCCGCGTGCCCGCCCCCGTAGCGGCCGAGCCCCAGCCCCAGGACATCCCGCTCGACATCGTGTTCGAGGACGACCATCTCATCGTCGTCAACAAGCCCGCCGGGCTGGTCGTGCACCCGGCGGCGGGCAATCCCGATGGCACGCTGGTCAACGCCCTGCTGCATCATTGCGGCGGCTCGCTGGCGGGGATCGGCGGCGAAATCCGGCCCGGCATCGTCCACCGCATCGACAAGGACACCTCCGGCCTCCTCGTCGCCGCCAAGACCGAGAAGGTGCTGGCCAGTCTCGGCAAGATGTTCGCCGCCCATGCGATCGAGCGCATGTATGTCGCCTTCATCCGCGGCGCGCCGTTCAAGCGCGAAGGCCGCATCGAAGGCGATATCGGCCGTTCGCATTTCGAGCGCACGAAGATGGTGGTGCGCCCCGGCGGCAAGCCGGCGGTCACCCATTACGAGGTGCAGACGAAATACGGCCCGCCCATGTCGCCCATCGCCGCGAAGATCCATTGCCGGCTCGAAACCGGCCGCACCCACCAGATCCGCGTCCACATGGCCCATATC
>JAPUEF010000296.1:2872-5811 GCA_027492655.1 Alphaproteobacteria bacterium
GGAGCATCGCGACGATGCCCGCCATGCGGTTACTCACTACACCGTCCAGGAGCGCTTCGGCGAGGACCAGGCCGAGTTCACCACGGCTAGCCTCGTCGAGTGCCGGCTCGAAACCGGCCGCACCCACCAGATCCGCGTCCACATGGCCCATATCGGCCACCCGCTGATCGGCGACCCGACCTATGGCCGCGCGCGCACCGCGCCGGCGCAGAAGAAGGGCGTGCCGCAGGAGACGCTGGACGCCATCGACAGCTTCCCGCGTCAGGCGCTGCACGCGGCGGTTCTGGGTTTCCAGCACCCCGCCACCCACAAGACCATCCGCTTCGAAGCCCCGCTGCCCGACGACCTGCTGGCGCTGGAAGCCGCCCTGCAGCGCGCGAATTGAGGGGCGCCGAAGGCCTGACTGCCGGAACCCGCCGGAATTCCGCCACTTTCGTCATCGACCTTCTCGATCTCTCACAAAAGAAGTTTCGGTTGGATCGCCGGACTGTGATGGCGCATTCATTCCGTCAGGGTCGCGTTCCGACCCCTTAAATGTAATCCTTGCGGTTACTATATCAGTCCCCGGACCGGCGGGGGCTTTCAGGTCCGATCTTTCCCGCCGTGTCATCTTGGGGAACGGACCGGCCGCCGTCAGGCGGGGGAAGGATGGCTGTCATGGCTACGCGCGCGCTCACGACGATGTCGCCCGAGGGATCGCTCTCGCGCTACCTCCAGGAGATCCGCAAATTTCCGCTGCTGGAGCAGAGCGAGGAATACATGCTCGCCAAGCGCTTCCAGGAACACGGCGACACCGAAGCCGCCGAAAAACTCGTCACCTCGCATCTGCGCCTCGTGGCCAAGATCGCCATGGGCTATCGCGGCTATGGCCTGCCGATCGGCGAGGTCATCTCCGAAGGCAATGTCGGGTTGATGCAGTCGGTGAAGAAATTCGACCCCGAAAAGGGCTTCCGCCTCGCGACCTACGCGATGTGGTGGATCCGCGCGGCGATCCAGGAATACATCCTGCGCTCGTGGTCCCTCGTGAAGATGGGCACCACCGCCGCGCAGAAGAAGCTGTTCTTCAATCTGCGCAAGGTGAAGGGCCAGATGAAGGCGCTGGAAGACGGCGATCTCAAGCCCGAGAACGTCACCGCCATCGCCACCCGTCTCGGCGTCACCGAGGACGAGGTCATCTCGATGAACCGCCGCATGACCGCGCCGGATTCATCGCTCAACGCCCCGCTGCGCTCCGACACCGAAAGCGAATGGCAGGATTTCCTCACCGACGACAGCGCGGATCAGGAAACCATGCTGGCCGAACGCGACGAGATGGATGAGCGCCACGAGTTGCTGCAGGCGGCCCTGGGCGAGCTCACCGACCGCGAGAAGGCGATCATTCAGGCCCGCCGCCTGAAGGACGAGCCCGAGACGCTGGAGGAGCTCTCCACCCAGTTCGGCGTCAGCCGCGAGCGCGTCCGCCAGATCGAGGTGCGCGCGTTCGAGAAGCTGCAGAAGGCCATGAAGGCCGGCCTCGCCCGGCTGCGCTCCGGCGCCGCCGGCGCGGTCGAACAGGCCCGCGCCCTGCCCGCTCAGTGAAAACAGGCATCCCGGCCAGCCAGCGGCGCAGCCGCGCCGCGCGGGCCGGGATCAATCCGTCATGCCGCGCGCCAGAGCGGCGGCGACGATGGGGATGAGGATCAGCAGCGTCGTCTCCATGTGCATCCATTTCCGGTTCGCCTTCACCTCGGCGTCGGGCGGCAGATAGGCGGGGTCCGCCTTCAGCCGCCCGTTCCATTTCAGGAACGCGATGGTCGGCTTCAGGCTGAGCAGGCCGACCCCGATGAACAGCCCGATCTTCGTCCAGAACAGGATATTGCCGGAATAATAGTCCCAGCCCCTCAGCCCCCAGATCGCGCGGCTGAAACCGACCACGATCACCAACAGCGAAACCATCCCGTAAAGCGCGTCCACCGTCCCCAGCCGCCGGATCGTGTCGGCGCTCAGGCCCGGCTTCGCATAGACGATCTCCACGCTGATGATCGCGAACAGCGAAAACACCAGCACATGGTGAGTCGCGGCCAGAATGAAGTCGGTCCACATGGCTGCCCCTCTCAGCTGGCGGGCGTCAGGATCTTCAGTCCCGCAATCCCCGCGACGATCAAGCCGATACAGGCGATCCTGCCAAAGGTCGCCGGATCCTTGAAGAGGATCATGCCCAGAATCACGGTGCCGACCGTTCCGATCCCGGTCCACACCGCATAGCCGGTGCCGACCGGCAGCGTCTTCAGCGCCAGTCCGAGGAATACGACGCTCGCCCCCATCGCCACGACGGTCAGCGTAGACGCGGTCGCCTTGGTGAAACCTTCGGAGTATTTCAGCCCGATCGCCCAGCCGATTTCGAACAGCCCGGCGATGAACAGATAGATCCAGGCCATGACGGCCCTCACATGAAAGAGGCAGGGCCGTCCCCGCGTTCGATAAGACGGCGCCGGGTCGTCCCGGCGCCCGCAGCATTCTACTCTGCGAACTGCGCGCCGGGAAACACGGAAACGATCCAGTCCTGAAAGCCCGAGACACGCGCGAACATCGAGTCTTCGCCGTACAGGCTGTTACGTGAGCCGTTCGAGGTTACGCCGGCGACGACCCAGCTTTCATCCTCCAACTGGATATAGGCGCCCGAGCCGCTATCCCCGCTTCCCGTCAAACCGACCAGCCGTGTCGCCGGGACACTGCTGCCATATTTGTTCGTGATGCTGCCGTCTTCCTTGTGAAAGAAAATCCACAGCCAGTTGCCCGCATCGTTGGTGTCGGACATCACCGTCTCCCGCAGGTCGTCGACGATGCCCTGCGCGGCTGCCTTCTGCTCGTAGTCGTTGGCCGGCGCATAATATTCCGCCTGCTGCCCGACCGACCCGATGCCGCGGCTGCCAAAGCCCGCAAAGGTCATCAGCTGGCCC
>JAPUEF010000297.1 GCA_027492655.1 Alphaproteobacteria bacterium
GCCTCGGGGGCGGTGATGAAGAACCGGCTGATGCTGGCGCCGCTGACCAACACGCAGAGCCATGCCGACGGCACGCTGTCGGATGAGGAGTATCGCTGGCTGACGATGCGGGCCGAAGGCGGGTTCGGCCTGACCATGACCTGCGCGGCGCATGTGCAGCGGCGCGGGCAGGGCTTTCCGGGGCAGCTGGGCATCTGGTCGGACGATCATCTGCCGGGGCTGACGCGGCTGGCTGACAAGATCAAAGCCGAGGGGAGCCTGGCGGTGGTGCAGCTGCATCATGCGGGTATCCGCTCGCCGGCGGCGCTGATCGGCGAAACGCCGGTGGGGCCTTCGGATCATGCCGAGACGGGATCGCGCGCGCTCTCGCTGGAGGAGGTGCACCAGCTGCGCGATGATTTCATCGCGGGCGCGGTGCGCGCGGAGAAGGCGGGCTTTGACGGCGTCGAGCTGCACGGGGCGCATGGCTATATCATCTGCGCCTTCCTCTCGCCGGGGCTGAACAAGCGCGAGGATGCCTATGGCGGCTCGGCAGAGAACCGCGCGCGTCTGCTGCACGAGATCATCGACGGTGTGCGCACAGCGACGAAGCCGGGTTTCACGCTGGGCGTGCGCCTGTCGCCGGAGCGGTTCGATCTCGACATGGGCGAGATCCGCGATCTTGCCGGCGCGATCCTTGTGGGCGGGAAGGTGGACTTTCTCGATATGTCGCTGTGGGACGTGTTCATGGAGCCGGGCGACGTGCGCTTCAAAGGCAAGCGGCTGATCGACATTTTCGCCGCGCTGCCGCGCAAGGGCTGCGTGCTGGGCGTTGCGGGCAAGGTGCGCTCGGCGAAGGATGCGCGCGCGTGCCTCGAAGCGGGCGCGGACTATGCGCTGATCGGGCGGGCGGCGATCCTGCATCACGACTGGCCGAACAAGGCTGCGGCGAACCCGGATTTCGAGCCGGTGGCGACGCCGGTGCCGGCGAGCTATCTGGCCAGTGAAGGCGTCAGCCCGGTGTTCGTTTCCTATCTCGACCAGTACTTCAAAATGGTCGCGAAGGACGCGGCGTAGCGGCGAGCGCGTGCCTAGTATTTCTCGCGGGCAGGCGTGACGATGCCCGCGAGTTTCAGAAGCTTTTCACCGATGCTGCGAATGCCATCGCTTCCACCTTGGCGATCGACGACGTGGTAAGCATCGCCAGATCGTCGTTCGACAATCCACTGCGCGCCGTCCAAGCCACCGATTCCGATGTAAGGCGGTATCTCCGAAAAGCCGATCTCGTTGAGCAGTTGATCGAGCGCAGCCCACTCAGTTTCGGTGATGTCCTTTTGGATGCGCTGTTTGATGTTGCCGGGCCCATATCCGCCTGCACCATCCAAAATTGTCGCGGTTAGCTTGTACGCCGCGCCGATCCTGTCGATGCGGACGGCGACAGGTTCGTGAAATGTCCGCAGCCATAGAAAGCGGATGACTTGTGACCCGCCCTCTGCACCACACGTTAGAGACGGTTCCTGCATTGCTGCAAGATGCTTGGAATACCAGGCTCGTCGAAATTCATCTGCGTCGTTGTAACTCCCCGGAAATGTGCCGGGCGGAAAGTAGAAAGTGTTTGGCCCAGCGCCTTCGCACGACAATGTCGCATTTGCTGCGTCAAAGCCGGACTGGTCGGCATTTGCGACGATGGTCAGAAAGCCACCGAACAATACTGATAGGAGCCAATTCATCGGTCATTGCCCGCGCGCGAGATTACATTGTTGATTAAGCGTTTGTCGGGCTCAAGCTCTAGCCCAGGCGGCATGCCGTCGCTATAAGGCGTCGGAACAACCCCTGCCGGGACTCGTTCCCGGCGGGGGTTTTTGTTTGTTTGGCAGGGGTTTGGACGCATGGCCAATGTTGCAGTGATCGGCGCCCAGTGGGGCGACGAGGGCAAGGGCAAAATCGTCGACTGGCTGTCGAAGCGCGCCGACGTCGTGGTGCGCTTCCAGGGCGGGCACAATGCCGGCCACACGCTGGTGATCGACGGCACTGTCTACAAGCTCAGCCTGCTGCCTTCGGGCATCGTGCGGCCGGGGAAGCTCTCGGTGATCGGTAATGGCGTGGTGGTCGACCCCTGGCATCTCGCAAAGGAGATCGATCTGCTCCGCTCGCAGGGCGTGGAGATTTCGCCCGAGAGCCTGATCGTCGCGGACAACGCGCCGCTGATTCTGCCGATTCACAGCGAGCTCGATTCGTTTCGCGAGACGTCGAATTCCGGCACGAAGATCGGCACCACCAAGCGCGGCATCGGGCCGGCTTATGAAGACAAGGTGGGCCGCCGGGCGATCCGCCTGATCGACCTCGCCGATCCGGACTTCCTGCGGGCGCGGGTGGAGAACCTGCTGCAGCATCACAATGCGCTGCGCCGTGGTTTCGGGCAGGCCGAGGCGGATGCCGGCAAGCTGGTCGCCGAGCTGCTGGAGATCGCCCCCAAGGTGCTGCCCTATGCGGGGCAGGTGTGGCGCAAGCTCGCCGAGGTGCGGAGCGAGGGCCTGCGCGTGCTGTTCGAGGGCGCGCAGGGCGCGCTGCTGGATGTCGATCACGGGACGTATCCCTATGTGACCTCGTCGAACTGTGTGGCGGGGCAGGCGGCGGCGGGGTCAGGCATCGGGCCGAATGCGGTCGGTTATGTGCTGGGCATCTGCAAGGCCTACACGACGCGGGTGGGCGAGGGTCCGTTCCCGACCGAATTGCTGGACGCCACGGGCGAGCTGATCGGCCAGAAGGGGCATGAATTCGGCGTCGTCACGGGTCGCAAGCGGCGCTGCGGGTGGTTCGATTCGACGCTGGTGCGCCAGACCGTGCAGACCGGCGGCATTCGCGGCATCGCGCTGACCAAGCTGGACGTGCTGGACGGGTTCCCGGAAATCCGCATCGCGACGGGCTATAAGCTGGACGGGCGCGAGATCGACTATTTCCCGGCCTCGCCCGCCGAGCAGGCGCGCGTGGAGCCCATCTACGAGACGATGGAGGGGTGGAGCGGAACCACCGCCGGAGCGCGTCAGTGGAAGGATCTGCCCGGGCAGGCGATCAAATATGTGCGCCGCATCGAGGAGCTAATCGACGCGCCGGTGGCGATTCTTTCGACCAGCCCGGAGCGCGAGGACACGATTCTGGTGCGCAATCCGTTCGCGGACTGAAGTTCCTTCGGATCGCCCACGCCATTCATGCGTTGCTTTTCCATGACGCCTTGCGTCGCCCCTGCGGCGCGCGGCCAGACATGGAGGACTTCGATGAAACGCATGACTTTCGCCGCCGCTTTGCTGGCGGGCACATTCAGCGTCGCGGCCTATGCGGCGGACGCGCCGGTCGTCCCGCCTGCGGCTCCGACGGAGGAAGCCGTGGAGGCGGTTCAGGAGGCGGTGGCGCTGACCCGTGAGGGCTACGCCAATATGGCGACGATCGGAAATCTCTATGAGATCGAAGCCGCCAACGTGGCGTGGGAACGCAGCAAATCGGAAGAGGTGAAGGCCTTCGCCAAGATGCTGATCGCCGATCACACCGCCGCGAACGCCAAGCTGGATGTCATCGTTTCGCAGGCCGACGGCTCGGTCCCGTCTTCGCTGGATGACGAACATCAGAAGATGATCGACGATCTGAAGGCAGCCGACGATGCAGCGTTCGACGGTGTCTTCGTGAAGCAGCAGAAAGAGGCGCATGAGAAAGCGCTGGCCATGCATGAGGCCTATGCCTCGAAGGGCGACGATGCGGCGCTGAAGGACTTCGCCACCGAAAGCGTGAAGACCGTTCAGGCCCATCTGAAACACCTGCAGACGCTTCCGGGCGCGTAAAGGCGGTGTAGCCATGCCGCGCGGCGACAAGTCGAAATACACCGACAAGCAGGAGCGCAAGGCCGAGCATATCGAGGAGGGCTACCGGAAACGGGGCGTCTCGAAGAAAGAGGCCGAAGCGCGCGCCTGGGCGACCGTCAACAAAGACGATGGCGGCGGCAAGAAGCCGGGCGGGTCGGGCCGGGGCAAGAAAACCGGCAATCCTGCCGCCCATAAAGGCGGCAGGCTGGGCGGCAAGGCGGCCGCCGAGAGACCGGCCGCCGCCCGCTCGGCCTCGGCGAAGAAAGCGGCAGCGACCCGCAAGAGAAACGCGGCAAAGCGCGCGGCCTGACGCGGCAGCGTGCGATAAGGCGGGCGGACGCATCCCCAAGGGCGTCCGCCCGTCTCTTTTTGTGCGGCTTGCGCAAGCCGCGCCCTGGAAGACCGTTCTCCCGGCAGTTGCGCCCGGCGTCAGGCGACGCCAATCTGCGGCCATCAGATATCTCGCAGTACAAGGCTTGAGGGGACGCAACCATGGCCATCAAAACACGCTTTACGGAAATGTTCGGGATCGAGGCGCCGATCACATGCGGCGGCATGACCCGCGTGGGCAAGGCCGAGCTGATCGCCGCCGTCGCCAATGCCGGGGCGCTGGGCTTTCTGACCGCGCTGACGCCCGGATCGCCGGAGCTTCTGGTCAAGGAGATCGCCAAGACGCGCGACCTGACCGACAAGCCGTTCGGCATCAATCTGACGATCCTGCCGACGATCAACCCGATCCCCTATGACGAATATCGTCAGGTGATCATCGAGAGCGGCCTGAAGGCGGTGGAGACGGCGGGCAACAATCCGCAGCCGCATCTGCCGGCGTTCAAGGCGGCGGGCGTGAAAGTGATCCACAAATGTGTCACCGCGCGCCACGCGGTGAAGGCCGAGAGCATCGGCGTCGACGCGGTGTCGATCGATGGCTTCGAGTGCGCCGGGCATCCGGGCGAAGAAGACATCGGCGGCATGGTGCTGTTCCCGGTGACGACCGCGCGGCTGAAAATTCCGGTGATCGCGTCGGGCGGCATCGCCGATGCGCGCGGCCTCGTCGCGGCGCTGGCGCTGGGCTGCGAGGGCGTGAACATGGGCACGCGCTTCATGGCGACCAAGGAAGCGCCGATCCACGAGAAGGTGAAGGAGCAGCTGGTCAGCAATGACGAGCGCGCGACCGACATCATCTTCCGCACGCTGCACAATTCGGCCCGCGTGGCGCGCAATGCCGTGAGCCAGGAAGTCGTCGCCATCGAGAAGAAGGGCAACGCGAAGTTCGAGGACATCAAGGATCTGGTGGCCGGCACGCGCGGCGGTCAGGTCTATGAGACCGGCGACACCGATTACGGCATCTGGTCGGCCGGCCAGACCCAGGGCCTTATCCACGACATTCCCAGCTGCAAGGAGCTGGTGGCGCGGATCGTCGGCGAGGCCGAGGCCATCATCCGCGGGCGGCTGAACCGCTTGGCGGCGGCGTGAGGCCGAACAGCGCGGCCCTCACCCTCGCAGCTTTGTTGGCGTCGGCGACCGCGCCCGCGCAGGCTGTCGTCATTCAGGATTCGGTCTGGGCGGAGGAGGGCGGAACGCCCGAAGCGCCCGGCGCCGGGTTTGGCGCACACATTGCGCTGGCGCACGAGCCGCAGTTCGGCGCCGCAGTGGCTTTTTCGACCGACGAAGAGAATTGGGGCGCCTGCAGTGGCACGTGGATCGGCAACGATGACGAGGCCGGCTATGTGATGACCTCGGCGCATTGCTTTTCCGCCGACACGACAGCGGCCAGCTACTATCTGCGCTGCGGGACCGAGCACTATGAGGGCGTCGAGCAGACGACGCATCCCGACTACCTGAAAGACGGGTCGCGCGCGGGCTTTGACGTCGCCATCGTGAAGCTGTCGGCGCCGGTGACCGATTGCGGCGAGTCGGCGACGCTCTATTCGGGGAAAGCCGAGAAGG
>JAPUEF010000298.1 GCA_027492655.1 Alphaproteobacteria bacterium
ACATCGACGATCATCGCCCCGGCATCGAACACCGCCCGCGGCGGTTCCTCGCGCCGGATGAGGCCGCGGGGGGCGCTCACGATTTCGCCCGCCAGGCGGGCGGCGGCGAGGATGCGCTCGCTGCAGGCTGCAGCTTCGGCCGCATCCGGCGGATCGTGACGCAGCCAGTTCAGCGCCGCCGTCGCGCCGGTGGCGATGGAGGTGAGCGGCTGGCGGATTTCGTGCGCGATGGATTCGGCGAGCGCCGAGACCGACAGCGAACGCCGCTCCTCGGCCAGCGCGAGGCGGGCGGCGGCGAGATCGGCCTCGGCACGGGCCTGGGTTTTCGCGTTCTCAAGCGCCGCCTCAGCGCGGGCCCGCCAGGCGATCTCGAAGGCGTTGCGGCGCGCGACGTTGAACAGCATCAGGATCAGCGTGGCGTGAAACAGCGCCATGATCGCCAGCGCATCGAACACCGCCATGCCGGGCGCGATGTAGCCGACGACGGCGAAGAACGCGATGAGGCCGAGCGAGCCGAGGAATATGGCGCCGGACGCGAACAGCGCAGCGCGCGGCGCGAGCGAACCGGCATTGTGCAGATAGACGATGGCGAGCCACGGCATCCATAGCAGCGTGCGCTCCGGCGCGCCGCCGACGCGGTAATTGATGAGCACCGTGCCGACGATGAACGCCAGCGCCATGCCTTGCGCGAACCACCATGCGGTGCGCGAACGCGGCAGCAGCACCGTGGCGGCGATGGCGACCACCAGTGCGACGTTGAGTGCGACTTCAAGCGGACCAGGACCGACCTGACGCACCGCGACGAAGAAATTGTAGAGCGTCGCCGCGACGATGGCGCCGCCGACCATCGGTGCGGTGAGCAAATCGGGAAGACGGGGACCGCGACCGGGATGCGGTCCTGAAGCGAGCGGCGCGGCGAGATCTGCGCCGGATTCCGAAACGCGGCCAGACGCAGCCAAATACCAGTCCTTCCACCTGGCCCCGCCGCCGCCAACGGCCGGGCGTCTCCTGAACTCACACTAGCCCTGCCTATGGAAGCGCGCGCCTATACCAAGGTATGGGCGGTACGAGCCGAGAGTAGAAATCCCGCATTCCGGGCACGGACATAGCATTCGAGGCTGGAGGCTCTCCGGCTTCCTCGCGCAAGACGCTCTTACCCCGATTTGAGGCGATGCCCGATCCTCGGTTCAGTTTCTTTCCAGCCAATCACCGAGCCGCCGGATCGGAAAATTCGGGCATCCTCGTCGTTGAGCCGCAAGCTTCCATGCTGCGGCTCATGCGCGAATTTCTTTCGGACATCGGCGCGCGCGGCCTGACCGGCGCGGCCACCGCCGAAGATGCGCTGCTGAAGCTGCATGAAAGGCCGTTCGCGCTGATCGTCGCCGATATCCGGCTGCCCGATATGGACGGCGTGGAGCTGGTGCGCCAAATCCGTTCCGGCTTCCACGACGTCCGCCGGCAGACGCCGATTCTGCTGACCATGGCGATGCCGACGGCGGGCCGTATCCGCGACGCGCGCGACGCCGGGGTCAACGAGATCCTGCTGAAACCGTTCAGCCTGCAGGGGCTGGAACACAAGACGATCAGCGCCATGGCCGACAGGCGCCCGTTCATCGTGACGGCGCGGTATGTCGGGCCGGATCGTCGCCGCGCCGAGACGCAGGACTATCGCGGGCCACTGCGCCGGCGCACCGACGAAGGCGCGCCGGCGCGGATTTTCGCCTGACGCTTCAGGCCGTGAAGCTTTTCATCGGCACAGCGAGATCGGCCAGGCTTTCGGCATCGACCGGCTTCTTCTGCGCGATGAGCTGGCGGCCGATCATGTATTCGGGTACGGCGTTCACGGCATCGACCGCCGCAACGTGGCCGTCGCGGATATAGAAGACGGCGAACTTGCGCGTTTCCGGATCGCCGCGCACGACGATGTCGTCGCCCGGCGCGGAGATGCCCGCGATCTGAAGCTTCAGATCGTACTGGTCCGACCAGAACCACGGCACTTCGGCGTAGATTTTCGGACGCCCGACAATGGCGAGCGCCGCCGCCTTGGCCTGATCGATGGCGTTCTGCACCGATTCAAGACGCAGGCGGCGGCCGAGCAGCGGATTGGGATGATTGGCGCAATCGCCGATCGCATAGACGTTCGGATCGGAGGCGCGGGCGTATTCATCGACCACGATGCCGTTGTCGCAGACGAGGCCCGCAGCCTGCGCCACCTCCTGTTCGGGCAGGATGCCGATGCCGGCGATGACCAGATCGGCGGCGATCTCGCCATTCGCGGTCTTCACCAGCAGCGCGCCATCAGACGCGCGCTCAAAGCCGTGCACCCCGGTGCGGGTGAGGATTTCGACGCCCGCCGCACGGTGGACGCCTTCGAAGAAGTCGGAAATCTGCTTTGACGTGACGCGCTGGAGACAGCGTTCCAGCGCCTCGACCACCGTGACCTTCAGTCCGCGTTTGGCGGCGACGGCGGCGGTTTCGAGGCCGATATAGCCGCCGCCCACGACGACGAGGCGCTTGCCGGCCTGGAAATGCGGCTGGATCGCCTTCACGTCGGCGATGCCGCGCAGATAGAAGATGCCGGCGAGGTCGGCCCCCGGCACCGTAAGCTTGCGCACCCGGCTGCCGGTGGTGAACGCCAGCGTCTCGTACGGCACCACCGCGCCGTCACCCAGCGTCACCGTCTTGGCCTCAAGATCGACCTTTTCGGCGCGGGCGTTGAGGATGAGCGTGGCGTTCGCCTGGGCGTAGAATTCGGGCGGCCTGATATAGAGGCGCTCTTCCTCCATCTCGCCGGACAGGAACTTCTTCGACAGCGGCGGACGCTGATAGGGCGGGAAGGCTTCGTCGCCGATCACCGTGATCGCGCCCTGATAGCCTTCCTGACGCAGACTGGCGGCGAGCTGGGAGGCGGCCTGGCCCGCGCCGATCATCACCATACCCGACATCGCGTTTCCCCTTGCTTTTCAGGCGGCGGACCCTGCCGGAACCGGCCCCCTGAATCAACGCAGGAATCGCCGCTTTCAGCCCCGTTGCCGCGATAAGGGCGTTTGGGCAAAAGGGAAGGCATGAAGGCGGCGATTCACGGCGAGGAACTGCGTATCGGGCTACCCGATCTGGTCGCCGTGGCGCGTCTGGGCGCGGCCATCGCGCGGCGGCTGGAAGCGGGTGACGCGGTGCTGTTGCAGGGCGATCTGGGCGCGGGAAAAACGACGCTGGCGCGCGCGATCCTTCAGGCGCTGGGCCATGAGGGCGAAACACCCTCGCCGACCTTCACGCTGCTGCAAAGCTATGCCCTTAGCCTGCCGGTCGCCCATCTCGATCTTTACCGCCTGAAGCGGCCGGAGGAGATCGAGGAGCTGGGTCTCGACGACGTGCTGGCGGACGGAGCGGCGCTGATCGAATGGCCGGAACAGGCGGAAGATTACATGCCGGAAGATGCGCTGCACGTCGCGCTGACGAGCGCGCCGCGCGCCGCGACGCTGACGGGCGGCGGACGCTGGCCCACGCTTATTCCTGGCATCGCGGAGGATGCATGACCCGCGACCTTGAGATCGCCGCTTTCCTGGCCCGCGCCGGATGGGGTGCGGCGACGCGCGACAGACTGCCGGGCGACGCCTCGACCCGCAGCTATGAGCGGCTGACGCTGGACGGGCGCAACGCGATGCTGATGAACCAGCCTCGCGCGGTGGAGAGCGAGCCCTGCCCGCCGGACGCCGACGCGGCGCGGCGCGGGGCGCTCGGCTACAACGCGCTGGCGCGCCTGGCTGCCGGGCGGGTGGATGCCTTCGTCGCCTGCGCGCGGTATCTGAAATCTCTTGGGCTTTCCGCGCCCGACATTCTGTACGCCGAACCGGAGGCCGGGCTGGCGGTTCTGGAGGATCTGGGCGATGCGCTCTACGCGCGGCTGATCCAGACCGGCACGCCGGAAGCGCCGCTGTATGAGACCGCCATCGACGCGCTGGTGAGACTGCACGCCGCGACGCCGCCGGATGTTCTGCCCGGCGGGTGGCCGCTGCTGACCTATGACGATCTGGCGCTGAAGACGGCGCATGGCATCTTCATCGAATGGATGCCGCGCTTCCGGCCGGTCTCGTTCGACGCGGCGGCGCTGGACGCCTGGGAGGCGATGTGGGCGCCGATCCGGGCGCGTGGCGAAGCCGATGCCGACGTCTTCTGCCATCGCGACTATCATGCCGAAAATCTGATCTGGCTGCCTGAACGCAGCGGCGCGGCGCGGGTGGGGCTGCTGGATTTCCAGGATGCGGTGAAGGCCCACAAGGCCTGGGATCTGTCGATGCTGCTGCACGATGCGCGGCGCACGGTTTCATCGGCTCTGGAAGGCGCGTGTCTTGAGCGCTATCTCGCCGCGACGGGCGCGCCGCGCGCCGCCTTCCTGGCCGACTATCACGCGCTGGGCGCGCTGAATATCGTACGCATCCTGGGCATCTTCGCGCGCCTGGTGACGCGGGACGGCAAGCCGCGCTATGCCGCGTTCATGCCGCGCCTTTGGACCTATCTGGATCGCTGCTTCCAAAACCCCGCGCTTTGCGACATGAAGGCCTGGTTCGACGCCTATGTGCCGGAAGAGGCGCGGACATGAGCGCGCCGAAACGCGCCATGGTGCTGGCGGCGGGCCTTGGCACAAGGATGCGGCCGCTGAGCCTGACGCGGCCGAAGCCGCTGATCGAGGTGGCGGGAAAATTGCTGATCGACCACATGCTGGACCGTCTGGTGGCGGCGGGCGTGACCTTTGCGGTCGTCAACGTGCATTATCTCGGCGCACAGATCGCCGCGCATCTGAAGAAGCGCAACGATCTGGAGATCGTCATTTCCGACGAGAGCGCCGCGCTGCTGGATACCGGCGGCGGAACGGTGGCGGCGCTGCACCATTTTCATGAGGAGCCGTTCTTTTCGGTGAACACCGATGCGCTGTTCGTGGATGCGCGCGGCGATGCGCTGTTGCGGCTGGCCCGGTCGTGGGACGATACGCGCATGGATGCGTTGATGCTGCTGGCGCTGACGGTGCGCTCGATCGGCTATCACGGGCCGGGCGATTTCACGATGGACAGCGCCGGACGCCTGAAGCGCCGGGCGCCGCGCACCGTCGCGCCGTTCGTATGGACGACGGTGCAGATCTGTCATCCGCGCCTGTTCGCCGACCCGCCGGCGCAGAAATTTTCGACCAACGTGATGTGGGACCGCGCCATCGCGGCGGAGCGGCTATACGGCCAGCGGCTGGACGGCGACTGGCTGGAGATCAACACGCCCGATGCGGTGGACGAGGCCGAAGCCTGGCTGAGCCGCGAGGGCCTGCTGCCGACGGGCAAGGCCGCGTGACGGCCGCGCCGCACGGCATCTATACGATCGCGCCGGGGCGCGCGTTCCTGACCGAGCTGGCCGAGGGCGTGGTGAGTACATTCGCCCGCGACGACGACCCGATGGCGCTGGCCGCCGTCACCATTTTCCTGCCGACGCGGCGCGCCGCCCGCACGCTGGGCGAGGCGTTGACCGCCGCGCTGCGGCGCGACGCCGTGGTGCTGCCGCGCATCGTCACGCTGGGCGACGTGGACGAGGACGACGCGCTGATCGATCCGGCGGCGGATCTGGGCGACTTGCCGCCGGACATCCCGCGTCTGCAGCGCGAGATGATCCTGGCCGAACGGATCGCCACGTTCCGGCGCGAGACGGACTCGGCCGGCGGCTTC
>JAPUEF010000299.1 GCA_027492655.1 Alphaproteobacteria bacterium
AGCAGGAACAGCGTCAGGAACAGCACGTAGATCGTCTGGCTGGCGACATTCGCGCCGGTCGAGAGGATCGAACCCATGACGCCCTCCGAGGCCGGCGCGGGCGCGCCCGGCGTCGCGCTGGTGCCCTGAATGCGGGCCGACACCTGCTCCACGACCTCTAGCTGGTCCTTGATGGGCTTCAGCTTGCGGTCGATGGCACGCGCCATCTTAGGCGCGTCCTCCATCCATTCGGCGATCGCAGGCGTCACGACCGAGACGACGGTGACGATGGCCGCGGCGGCCATCGCGACGGTGAGAATCGCAGAGATCCCTTCAGGGATGCGCAGCCGCGTCAGGGTGCGGGCGATCGGCGCCAGCACCAACGCCAGCACGATGGCATAGGCGGTCGGAAGCAGGATCGCGGAGGCGAAGTCGAGGATGAACAACACCGCGCCGATCGCGATGATCCATAGCGCGACGCCCCACGAGGTTTCGAATCGGCTCTGCCGAACGGCGGCCTGTCCCGGCTTTCCACTCATGACGCGCCCCTCCGTCCCCTCGACTGCCGATCTTTTCGGCCGCTTATTTCGGCGCGCCACCGGACGGGCGCGTGAAGAGCCACGCCGCCGCCGCGCCGGCGATGCCGAGCGACATCAGCGGCCGCCGCGCGATCAGGCCCATCACCACGTTCGCCGCGCCGCTGGATGCGAGCCCGGCGAGAAGCGCATTACGCTTCGCCGCCTCGATCCGGCTCTTCACGAATAGTCCGCCGAGGCCGGCGATTACCAGCAAGGCCGCGCCCGTCGCCGCCGCAGCGCCCGAAACGCCGAGCGGCGCGGCGAGCGCTGCGAAGAGCGCGTAGGCGAAAAAGCCAAGCGCGATCCAGAACGCGCCCAGCAGGGCGGCGATAGCGACCGGAAGCATGTATGTCCCTCTTGGGCGACGCGCCGTCAGCGGCGCAGAAAAACCGCGCCGAGCAGCGCGCCGACGCCGGCGGCGATGGCCATCATCTTGATCGGCTCGGCGCGCACGCGGTCGCGGGCGGCATCGACCTGATCGTCGATCCAGTGCGACACCTTCGGCACCTGGCCCGCGACGGTTTTTACGCCATCCGCGCCCTGATCGGCGAGATGGCCGACGCCTTCGGCCGCGCTGTCGCCGACCGACTGGGCGAAGGTCTTCACGGTGTCGCGGATGCGATCGACCGATTTGTCGAAGCCCGTTTCGATATCTGCGCTTTTGGCGGCCATGTCGTACTCCGTCCGTTTTGCTGAAAAAGCGGGGCCGTCGGCCCGCGCGTTTCCAACGATCTCGACGGGCTAAAGTTCCGCGCGGGTTCCCCTCAGCGTTTGACGCCGTGGAAGAACAACGCCTGACCGATGGTGGCCTTCACCGTCTCGGCCAGGAACGGCTTGGTGATGAGATAAGCAGGCTCCGGCCGCTCGCCCGACAGCAGACGCTCGGGATAGGCGGTGATGAAAATCACCGGCACATCGAAGCTGCGGAGAATATCGGTGGCAGCGTCGATGCCCGACGAGCCGTCGGCCAGGCGCACATCGGCGAGTACGAGACCGGGGCGCGAGGCCTTCGCCAGCGCGACGGCTTCATCGCGGGTCGCGGCTACCCCGGCGACATCGTGGCCCAGATCCTTCACAAGCGCTTCCAGATCCAGCGCGATGATGGGCTCGTCCTCGATCACGAGGACATTGGTGGCGAGCTGCGCCTCGATGGCGCTCTGCGCCTCCAGGATCGCGGCCTGCACGCCGGGCGCGTCGAGACCCAGAATCGCGCCGGCTTCGTCGGGGCTGAAGCCTTCTACCGCAGTCAGCAGTAGCGCCTCGCGGTTGCGCGGCGGCAGAGCCTGCAGGCGCATATCCGGCGTCATCTTCGCCAGCATCGTCTCGTCGTGGTCGTGGTTGTTGACGCTGGAGGACCAGATGACGTGGAAGGCCCGGTAAAGCGCCAGTTTCGGCGAGAGACCGGACGAAAGCTGGGCCTTATCTTCGAGCAAAGTCTCCAGAGTCGCGCGCACATAGGCGTCGCCGGAGGTCTGCGATCCCGTGAGTGCGCGGGCATAACGGCGCAGATAGGGAAGATGGGGCGCGATCGTCTTTGCTGTGGTCATGGAGCTCTCATAAGTGACCCGAACGAAACGCCGAGTTCCATAGCGGGTTCCACCCCTTCCACAAAAAGTTCCATTACTTTCCTGAAAGGCGGAAATCCGGCGTTTTCAATCGGGAACCTATTTTTCGCCTTCCGCGTTCTCCGATGTCACCGCGCCATGGCGGTCGACGTGT
Source organism: Alphaproteobacteria bacterium (assembly GCA_027492655.1). Taxonomy (GTDB): domain Bacteria; phylum Pseudomonadota; class Alphaproteobacteria; order Micropepsales; family Micropepsaceae; genus JADZAI01. Next base: position 2,277 of record JAPUEF010000299.1, read on the forward strand.
AGGACCCCCGCGAAGCCGGATTTCCTTTGGAGACATGCGGCGACGGCATGACTTTTCTTAAAGGAAACAGGTCTTTCCGAGGCAAACGGCCGGAACGCCCGGTTTTGGGGTTTTGAATGATGGATAACGGCGGCAACGAGAGCGACCGCGCCGGGAGCCAGCCCAAGGGCCGGCCGAAGGCGGCGGGAGATTCAAGTCTGCGCGCGCGCCAGAAGGTGATCGGCGCCGGGCTGAAGCGCCTGTTCGACGATGTGGTGGACGAGCGCGTTCCCGACGATTTCATGGATCTGCTCGCCAAATTCGACGATGGCGATGCCGGATCGGGGTCCGTCAGGTGACGGCGCCGCAGACGGCCGCTCGCCCCGCCGTCTCTTCCGCGAAAGATGACAAGGATTTCCGCGACGGGCTGGTCGAGGCCATCCCGTATGTCCGCGCCTTCTCGCGCACCCTGTCCGGCAACCGCGCCGCCGCCGACGATCTGGCGCAGGAAACGCTGACCAAAGCCTGGGCCGCGCGGGCCAGCTTCCAGCCCGGCACCAATCTGAAAGCCTGGCTCTTCATGATTGCGCGCAATCAGTTCTACTCCGACAAGCGCCGCGCCTGGCGCAATGTCGCATGGGACGACGATTTGGCCGATACGCGCCTCATCGCGCCGTCGGGGCAGTTGCAGCATGTCGAGCTGAGCGATCTGAAACGCGCGCTGACGAAGATCACCCCGGAGCAGCGCGAGGCGCTGATCCTGGTCGGCGCGGGCGGCCTGTCCTACGAGGAGGCTTCCATCGTCTGCAACTGCGCCATCGGCACGGTAAAAAGCCGCGTCGCGCGCGCCCGGCAGGCGATCGAGCGGATGCTCACCGGCCCCGACAGCCAGTCTCTCCCCGCGCGCAGCGAGGTGGCGACCGCCGAGGCGAACGATCTGATCGACGAAGCGCAGCGAATCGCCGACACCGGAGACGTGCCCGACAACAAGTGACGGCGCACAGGCGCGGGGGCCATGCGCAAAAGCTTCATCATCGCCTTGATCCTGGCGATCGTACCGTTCGCCCTGCTCAGCGCAGGGCAGGCGGTTTGGCGGCTGGTGCGCGCGCATGAACTGGCGCGCGACCAACTGGTGGCCGCCGCCTATACCTCGACGGGCCGCGAATCCAACATTCTCTCGGCCGCCGAGACCCTGCTGCATTCCATGGAATCGCAGGATGCCGTGCGGCTGGGCGGGCCTGCATGCCAGGATGCGCTGGCCGCCGCCATAGACGGCCTCGCCTACATCACCAACATGTCGCGCGTCGATGCGGACGGCCGCATCGTCTGCGCGGCGAAACCCGTGCCGGCGGCCATGCACGACCGCAGCGGCCAACGCTGGTGGGCGCAGGTTCGCGAGCGCGGCGCCTTTATCGTCTCCGAACAGCATGCCGGCATGGGCGGGCGCCAGATTCTCACCGCAGCGATCCCGCTGAAGACCGCGAGCGGCGCCGATGACGGGGCGCTTGCGCTCGGCATCTCGGTCGATTTTCTCGCCGGACTGATGCGCGACCGCCGCCTGCCCGAAGGCGCGTTCGCCGCGCTGGTGGACAAGGATGACAAGGTCGTCGCCTCCACCGACGCCGCGCTGGCGCAGACGCTTTTCGCGACGCCGCCGGTCAGCGACGACGACCGCCTGCTCCGCGCGACGGACGCCGATGACCGGCTTTGGCTGATCGCCGTCGCGCCGCTGGCCGCCGGCGATCTGCGGCTGGCCTTCGCCGAGCGCGAGACCACGCTCTTTGCGTGGTCCTATGTCGATGTCGCCGCGACCATCGTACTGCCGCTGGTGATGGCGGCGGCGATTTTCCTCGCCATCTGGTACGCCGCCAACCGCTTCGTGCTGCGCTGGATCTCCTATCTGGAGCGGGTGGCGCGCGCCTACGGCAAAGGCCATTTCGCGCTTAAGCCGGCCAGGGCTGCCGCCGACGCGCCGCCCGAAATCCGCACCCTGGCGAGCGCGATGGGCGAGATGGCCGAGAACATCCGCCAGCGTGACGCCAGCCTGCGTCAGGCGCTGGACCAGCGCACGATGATGATGCGCGAAATCCATCACCGGGTGAAAAACAACCTGCAGATCGTCGGCAGTCTGCTGCAGATCGAGGCGCGCCGGATCGAGGAGCCGGCCGCCCGCGCCGCGCTGAAGCTGACGCAGACCCGCATCAACGCCATCGCCCTCGCCCATCGCGCGCTGCAGGAAGTGGGCGCGGAGACACGGGTCAACATCGCCCGCCTGCTCGGCGACCTCGCGCAGATGCTGCACGACGCTTTCAACGCGGGGAACGACGCCGAAGGCGTGCAGGTGGAGGCGCCCGAGCTTCTGGTCGAAACCGACATCGCGGTGCCGCTGGCGCTGCTTCTGGTGGAGCAGATCGGCGTGGTCTCGCGCGAGGCGCTGACGGCGGAGAAGCCGCAACTCGATTTGCGGATCGTCGCGGTCAGCGACGGGCAAGCCCTGACGCTGACGCTTTCCTACCTGGCGAAGGGCGCCGCCGAAACGCGTCGCCTGTCATCTTTCGCCGAGGCGTATCTGCGTCAGCTGCGCGGCCATTACGAGGCGCGGGACGAGAACGGCCGCACCACCACACGCTTCATTTTCCCGCAGCGCACCGCGTTCGCAGAGGCGCAGCCTGCATAGATGCAAGGCGGCCCGGGCTGGGCCGCCTTGCCAGGTCGGGTCGTCAGATCGGTCACGACTACGTCAACGGCGGGCGCCGGACATAGCCGAACACGATGCTGGCGAGAAACAGCACCAGAAACACGACGAACAAAATCTGCGCGATGCCGGCCGAAGCGCTGGCCAGACCGCCGAAGCCGAGCAGGCCGGCGATCAGCGCGAAGACGAAAAAGACGAAAGCCCAGTAAAGCATGGCGTCACTCCCTTATGCGTGCGCCGCGCGGCGCTTGGGCGCGCGATGCGGTTTGGATTTCACAGCCGCACGGCGCGCGGGCGCGGCGGCGGTGCGGACGCGGCGCGGCGTCCGCGGGGCGGTCAAAGCGCCGATCACGGCGTCCACGGTTTTGACGACGATGAAGGTCTTTGCGACGCTGAAAAGGGCTCTGAGCATGACGGTCTCCTCAGTTCCGGCCGTACGCGGAACGTCTTGAGGGCATCGTCCGCCGGTTCATCGTCCGCGCCCTTCGGTCTCAACGCGGCGCGGGATTGCGCCGTCGCGAGTAGAACGGAGACGGCGCGATGCGGTTCCTAGTCCGGAGCGCGGCGCGCCGCAGCCGCCATGCCGGGAATCGCCAGCGCCATCGCCAGCGCCGCGACGGCGATGACGAGATCCATCGTTCCCCCGTCGCGCCACCGCGCGACGACGATCGCGACGAGACCCCACGCCGCCGCGCCCGCATACCAGAACGAGCGCGTGCGGCCGGCGGCGAGCGCGCCGAGCCCGCCGAAT
>JAPUEF010000300.1 GCA_027492655.1 Alphaproteobacteria bacterium
GGACGGGCTGCCGGTGGGAGCGGTCAGCGGCTACTGCAACATGATCCACAAACTGCTGCAGGAACTGCGCGGCGGCGAGCGGCCAAGCCATATCGCGGCGATCTTCGACATGTCGGAAGATACGTTCCGCAAGGAAATCTACCCCGACTACAAGGCGCAGCGCCCGCCGCCGCCGGAAGACCTGATCCCGCAATTCCCGCTGATCCGCGACGCGACGCGGGCCTTCAACGTGGATGTGGTGGAGCTGGCCCGCTACGAGGCCGACGATCTGATCGCCGCCTATGCCTGCCAGGCGCGCGACCGGGGCGGGCGCGTGACCATCGTGTCGTCGGACAAGGATCTGATGCAGCTGGTGGAGGACGGCAGGATCGAGCTGTTCGACGCGATGAAATCGAAGCGCATCGCCAGCCCCGAAGTGTTCGAGAAGTTCGGCGTCACGCCGGACAAGGTGATCGACATCCAGGCGCTGGCCGGCGACAGCGTCGATAACGTGCCGGGCGTGCCGGGCATCGGCATCAAGACGGCGGCCGAACTGATCAATCATTTCGGCGATCTGGAGACGCTGCTGGAGCGGGCGGGCGAGATCAAGCAGCCCAAGCGGCGCGAGAATCTGATCGAATACGCCGAGAAGGCACGCATCTCGAAGCGGCTGGTGACGCTGGACTGCGAGACGCCGGTGCCGGTGCCGCTGGATGACCTCAATGTCGAGAATATCGACGCGGGCAAGCTGATCGACTTCCTGAAGGCGATGGAGTTTTCGACGCTGACCAAGCGTGTCGCCGCCGAGTTCGAGGTGGATGACGTCAACGCGATCGACGCCGCCGCACTCGCCACGCCGGAACCGCCGCCGAGCACCGAGGCGAGCGCCGCGAAGGCGCGCACGCCCAACGTTGAGACCGGCGGCGCGTGGACGCCGCAGGCGCGGCTGGGCGCGGCGGGGGAGATTGCGGCGTTCAAGGCGGCGGTGGATGTGAAGGCCTATCGCGCGATCACGACCGAAGCCGATCTTGAGGCCTATGTCGCGCGCGCGATCGATCAGGGGCTGGTCGCGTTCGATACCGAGACGACCGGGCTGGACCCCATGCAGGACGAGTTGGTGGGGGTGAGCCTGGCGCTGAGCCCCGGCGATGCCGTCTATATCCCGCTGCGCCACGGCAGGATTCTGCGCGATCTGATGTCGGCCGGCGAAGCGCCGCAGCAGATCGACCCGAAAGCGGCCATCGCGATTCTGAAGCCGATGATGGAAGACCCATCGGTGCTGAAGGTCGCGCAGAATGCGAAGTTCGATATCAACATCCTGCATCGCGCGGGGATCGACGTGTCGCCGGTCGATGACACGATGCTGATTTCCTATGCGCTGGACGCCGGACGCCGCAGCCATGGCATGGACGAATTGTCGGTGAGCCATCTGGGGCATCAGCCCATCGCCTTCAAAGAGGTCGCGGGCAGCGGCAAGAACATGCTGACATTCGACCGCGTCGAGATCGGCCGCGCGACGGAGTATGCGGCGGAAGACGCCGATGTGACGCTGCGCCTGCATGGCGTGCTGAAGCCGCGCCTTGCCGCCGACCGCATGACGACGGTCTATGAAACGCTGGAGCGGCCGCTGATCGACGTGCTGGCGGCGATGGAGCGCGACGGCATTCTGGTGGACCGCGATGTGCTGTCGCGGATGTCGGGGCGGTTCGCGCAGAAGATGGGCGCGCTGGAGGCCGAGATCCACGAGCTGGCGGGCGAGAAGTTCAATGTCGGCAGTCCCAAGCAACTTGGCGACATCCTGTTCGGGCGCATGGGCCTGCCCGGCGGCAAGAAGACGGCGAGCGGCGCGTGGTCGACGGATTCAAGCGCGCTGGAGGATCTGGCGGCGCAGGGGCATGCGCTTCCCAAGGTTCTGATGGAATGGCGGCAGCTTTCCAAGCTGAAGGGCACCTATACCGACGCCCTGCCCGACTATATCAACGCGCGAACCGGGCGGGTTCACACCTGCTATTCGATGGCCTCGACATCGACCGGGCGGTTGTCGTCGAGCGAACCGAATTTGCAGAACATTCCCATCCGCACCGAGGAAGGGCGGGCGATCCGAACCGCCTTCATCGCCGCGCCGGGGCATGTGCTGATCAGCGCCGATTACAGCCAGATCGAATTGCGTCTGCTGGCGCATGTGGCCGACATTCCGTCGCTGAAGAAAGCCTTTATCGACGGGCTGGATATTCACGCGATGACGGCGTCGGAAATGTTCGGTGTGCCGGTGGAAGGGATGCCGAGCGAGACGCGGCGGCGCGCCAAGGCGATCAATTTCGGCATCATCTATGGCATTTCGGCCTTCGGCCTTTCCAACCAGCTCGGCATCGAGCGGGCGGAGGCGGATGCCTATATCAAAACCTATTTCGAACGCTTCCCGGGCATTCGCGGCTATATGGACCGCACCAAGGCGGAAGCGCGCGAGCGCGGGTATGTCGAGACGATTTTCGGGCGGCGGCTGCATTTCCCCGAGATGAAGGGCGCGAGCCCGGCGCACCGCGCCTTCATGGAACGTGCGGCGATCAACGCGCCGCTGCAGGGCGCGGCAGCGGACATCATCCGGCGGGCGATGATCCGCCTGCCCGGCAAGCTGACCGAGGCGGGGCTGAAGGCGCGCATGCTGCTGCAGGTGCATGACGAACTGGTGTTCGAAGCGCCCGAAGCCGAAGCGAAAGCGACGGCCGCGCTGGTGAAGGACGTGATGGAGAAGGCGGCGTTGCCCGCCGTCGAGATGTCGGTACCGCTGACCGTCGAAGCGAAATCAGGCAAGAACTGGGACGAGGCGCACTAGATAAGTTCAGCGTTTCCGTGAATCGCTGAACCGATCTGTCTCCTTCGCTTTGGCGCAGGTGTGGGCGGGAAGCCGCTGCGCATTTTCCCTGGAATTGCTCTAGGCGACTTTTCGGGCCGCCTTCGTCAGCAGGGCGGCGATGGCGTTGGTGCATGCGCCTTTCGGGACGTGACCGGCGGCGAAGGCATTGGCGAGTTGGGCCAGCGCACCGGGCGCGGCCAGCGAGGCCGCGAGACGCGGCAGGTCGAGCATCCGGTGGGCGGCGGCGTCGATAAGGCGCGCACCGTCTTCGCGGGCCGTTTCGGGCAATGTCGATCTGAGCAGCGCCGTCTGCAGCGCAGCGGCGCGCGCGAGACGCGAGAGGGCCGGGCCATGCTGCAGCAAAGCCGTCTCGAAAGCGGCGCTGGTGAGCGCGGGCTTGAGGTGATCCCAGACGCGGCGCTTGTTCTCGGCGCCGACGATGTTGACCTCGTAGGCGATCAGCCGATCGACGCGGACGAGCGGATCGGCGCCTTCCAGATAGTCGGCGATCGGGCCTGACTGAACCAGATGGCGCGAGCGCAGCGTGACCGCCGCGACGATGTCTTCGTGCGGTACCAGCCGCGCCGGCCCCAGAACCAGGCGCGACGTGATGGCGCGCAGATGCGCCAGCTCGGTCGCGACGCCGGGAGCGAGGCGCTTGTGGGTCTTCAGTTCCGCCAGCACACGGCGGCCGAGCGCGGTGCGCGCATCGAGCAGGCGGTCCGCCGCGAAGAACGAGGCGAGCTGCGACAGCGCGGCATGCGGCGCGGAGGCGGGACCGCGGCCGAGAGAGAGATCGCTCATCGCGATGAGCGCGCCGCCGAGATCTTCGGCGGGGCCGATGAGCTCCTGCAACGCGGCCGATCCGGCCAGCGTTTCGCCGACCACGGCGTCGGCGAGCGCGGCCAGTATGTCGGCGGCGCGGGCATCGTCCGGCGGGCGGCGATGACCGCGAGCGCGCGGCCCAGCTTTTCAGCCCAGCCTTGCGCCGGCTGGAGATAGCGCGCGAAGGCGAGGCCGATGAGGAAGCCGCCGCCCTCGCGGCCCGCCTTGGCTTCGGCGTAGGCGTTCAGCTCCTCCACGCTTTTCGGCGCGACGACGCGGCCTGAGCGGTCTTCGCGATAGACGCGCTGGATGGCGCGGTCGGCCAGATCGGTCAGCGCGCGAATGGTCTGGGCCAGCGGCTGTTCGCCGCCGTTCGACTGGGCGATCGCGACCTTCTGGACCGCGTGCTGGAAGAGCGTTCCCGTCGCTTCCAGCTTTTCGAGAAGATCGGCGCGGTGGATGAGTTCGGTGGTCGTGACCTTCCAGCGCGCCAGCGTGTCGGCGAAAAGGCGCGTGAGCGTGGACCGCGCATGGACGGCGTAGAAATCTTCCGGCGTGATGCAGGGCAGCGCAGGCGGGAGATCTTCCGTAGCTTTCGACGCCTTGAACGTGCGGGCGCCGTCTTCGAAGATGCGCAGCGTCATGAAATCGCCGGTCGCGACGTCGTAGGTTTCCTTCATCACCTTGACGCCGGTGACGAAGCCCGAGGCGAGCGCGGTTTGCGCCGCCGCGATGATCTCGGCGCGGCTTTCGCCGGCCTCCTGCAGCGACCAGCCGGGCGAGGCGCCGCGCCGGACGAACAGCTCGTAGTGGATCTGCTTCGACATCGGCGGCGAGGATGGCGCGGCGGGGTTAATCCGGCGTTTCGCAAGCCTTAAAGAAGCTTGCCGGGATTCATGATGCCGAGCGGGTCGAGCATCGCCTTGAGCTGGCGCATCAGGCCGATTTCGACCGCCGGTTTCACGCCGGGCAGCAGAGCGCGCTTGTCGATGCCGATGCCGTGTTCGGCGGAGATCGAGCCGCCGAATTCCGCGACGAGATCGAAGACGGCGGCGTTCATCTCGGTGCGCCTTGCGAGGAAATCCGCCGTATCCGCGCCTTCGCCTTGCGAGATGTTGAAATGGAGATTGCCGTCGCCGAGATGGCCGAAGGGGCACGGGCGGCTGCCGGGGATGACGCGCTGGACCAGCGGCAGCGCCCGATCGAGAAAATCCGGCACGGCGGCGACCGGCACGGCGATGTCGTGCTTGATGGAGCCGCCGGCGATTTTCTGCGCCTCCGACATCGCCTCGCGCAGATGCCAGAAGGCGGCGGCCTGTGCGCCGGAGGCGGCGAGCGCGGCGTCGGTGACGTGGCCGGCGGCGAGAAGGGCGGCGAGCGCGGTTTCGACGGCGGCTGCGAAGCCTTCCTCATGCTGCGATGAGATTTCGGCGAGGACGTACCAGAGCGAGGGCTCGCTCAAAGGATCGCGCGATTGCGGCAGGGCGCGGAGAACGAGTTCGAGTCCGAAGCGGGGCATCAGCTCGAACGTCGTGACCGTACCGGGGGCGCGGGCGCGCAACGCGGCGAGCGCGGCGAGCGCGGCGGCGGGATGGGGCGTCGCGGCGAAGATCGTCGCGCGGGCGGCAGGACGCGGGAACAGCTTCAGCGAGGCGGCGGTGATGAGGCCGAGCGTGCCTTCCGCCCCGATGAACAGGTTTCTGAGGTCGTAGCCGGTATTGTCTTTGCGCAGGGTGCGCAGGCCATCCCAGATGTCGCCCGACGGCAGAACCACTTCGAGGCCGAGGGCGAGATCGCGCGCATTGCCATAGGCCAGCACCGCCGTGCCGCCCGCATTGGTGGAAAGATTACCGCCGATGGTGGCGCTGCCTTCCGACGCCAGCGACAGCGGGAAAAGAAGGCCCGCAGCGTCGGCGGCGTCCTGAACGGCTTTCAGCGTGACGCCGGCCTCGGCGATCAGCGTCTGCCCTGTGGCATCGACGGCGCGGATGTTGTTGAGGCGGGTGAGCGA
>JAPUEF010000301.1 GCA_027492655.1 Alphaproteobacteria bacterium
TGCGTGAAGAGGGGCGCGGTGTGCATGCGCGCCTCGATCATCGCCTTGTATTCGGCGACGTAATTATCCGTGCCATGCGCAGGCGGCTTCAACAGATAGAGCGCGCCGATATGCATCGGCATTTCGGGCGTCTCCAGATAGAGAAAGCCCGCATCGATGGCGCTCAGATGGCCCTTGTGCATGTCCCGCTCCCGCGCGTCTGGTCCCTGGCGGCGGACGCTCGTTTCGCGGCGTCACGCTCGCAGAGATTGAGCGCTCTTGGCGGAGGCCGCGCAAGAGAGCGTTGAAATCACAGGCAAAATAATTGCCCGATGAATTTCCCCTTCCGTAAGCGGGAAGGCGGCGCGGCGCGCAAAGCATCGCGTCCCACCATCAAGAATTCCAATCAGCGTGATCAGGAAATCCAACTTTGGCTGATCGCCATGCGTGTTAGCCTTCCCTAGCGACAACGACACGGCCGTCAAACGGGTGGCCCTGCACTTGAACACTCAAGCTTTTGGGAGAGCGACATGGACGGAAGCAAAGGCGACGGAAAATGCCCGGTGCCGCATGGCGCGTTCCGGGCGCGCAGCAATCGCGACTGGTGGCCGAACCAGGTCAACATCCAGGTGCTGCACCAGAACACGCATGACAGCGACCCGATGGGCGACGGCTTCGACTACGCGGCGGCGTTCAAGAGCCTCGATCTGGATGCCGTCGTCGCCGACCTGACGGCGCTGATGACCGACAGCCAGAGCTGGTGGCCGGCGGATTACGGCCATTACGGCCCGTTCTTCATCCGCATGGCCTGGCATGCCGCCGGCACCTATCGCACCGGCGACGGGCGCGGGGGCGGCGGGCGCGGCCAGCAGCGTTTCGCGCCGCTGAACTCGTGGCCCGATAACGGCAATCTCGACAAGGCGCGGCGTCTGCTGTGGCCGATCAAGCAGAAATACGGCGCGAAGATTTCGTGGGCCGATCTGATGATCCTCACCGGCTATGTCGCGGTGAAGTCGATGGGCGGGCCGGTGTTCGGCTTCGGCGGCGGCCGCGCCGATACCTGGGAGCCCGAGGAACAGGTGAACTGGGGCGCGGAGGAGCAGTGGCTCGCCGATTCCAAAGCCCCCAACAGCCGCTATTCGGGCGAGCGTGAGCTGCACGGCAATCTCGGCGCGGTGCAGATGGGCCTCATCTACGTCAATCCCGAAGGCCCGGACGGCAATCCCGATCCGGTCGCTTCGGGCCGCGACATCCGCGAGACGTTCAGCCGGATGGCGATGAACGACGAGGAAACCGTGGCGCTGATCGCCGGCGGCCACACCTTCGGCAAGGCGCATGGCGCGGGTCCGGCGACCCATGTGGGGCGCGAGCCGGAAGGCGCGAATCTGGAGGCGCAGGGCCTTGGGTGGAATTCATCCTTCGAGAGCGGCATGGCGGGTCATACGATCACTTCGGGCATCGAAGGCGCGTGGAAGCCGCATCCCACGACCTGGGACAATGGTTATCTCGATACGTTGTTCGGCTTTGAGTGGGAGCTGACGAAGAGCCCTGCCGGCGCGCATCAGTGGAAGCCGAAGGGCGATGCCGGACGCGATGTCGAAGACGCCTTCGACAAATCGAAGAAGCATCAGCCGATGATGACGACGGCCGACCTCGCGCTGCGCTTCGACCCGGCCTATGAAAAGATCGCGCGCCGCTTCCACAAAGATCCGGCCGCGTTCGCCGACGCCTTCTCGCGCGCCTGGTTCAAGCTGACGCATCGCGACATGGGCCCGAAGCAGCTCTATCTCGGCAAGCTGGTGCCGAAGGAGACGCTGATCTGGCAGGATCCGATCTCGGGCGCGCCCTCCAAGCTGAGCGATGCCGATGTCGCGGCGCTGAAGGGGAAGATCGCGGGCCTTGGCCTGTCGGTGAAAGAGCTGGCGTCGGCGGCGTGGGCGTCGGCCTCGACCTTCCGCTCGTCGGACAAGCGTGGCGGCGCTAACGGTGCGCGGATCGCGTTGGCCCCGCAGAACAACTGGGAGGTCAACGAGCCGGCGAGCCTGAAGAAGGTGCTGGCGGCGCTCGGCACGCTGAAAGACGCGAAGACGAGCCTTGCCGATCTCATCGTGCTGGGCGGTGTGGTCGCGATCGAACAGGCGGCGAAGGCCGGCGGGTTCGACGTGACCGTGCCGTTCACGCCCGGCCGCGCCGACGCGACGCAGGACGAGACCGAAATCGAGAGCTTCGCCTGGCTGGAGCCCAAGGCCGATGGTTTCCGCAACTATGTGCGCAAGCCGATCATGTCGGTGGAGGAGCATCTGGTGGACCGCGCGCAGTTGCTGAGCCTCACCGGGCCGGAGATGACCGCGCTGGTCGGCGGGCTTCGCGTGCTGCAGGTCGGCGACGACAAGCTCGGCGTGCTCACCGACAGACCGGGCGTCCTCTCCAACGACTTCTTCGTCAACCTGCTCGACATGGGCGTGAAGTGGGAGAGCGTCGGCGGCGAGGTGCAAGAGACGTTCGAGGGTAAAGACCGCGCGAGCGGCAAGGTGAAGTGGACCGGCAGCCGCGCCGATCTCATCTTCGGCTCGCACTCGCAGCTCCGCGCGCTGGCCGAGGTGTACGGCGCGAGCGACGCCAAGGCGAAGTTCGTGAAGGACTTCGTGCAGGCCTGGGTGAAGGTGATGAACCTCGATCGGTTCGATCTGAAGGCCTGAGCGGTAGCCACCTGAAATGACAAACGGCGCGGATCGCTCCGCGCCGTTTGCTGGTTCGCTGTGTCCCGGCTCGCGCTGAGGCTGGCCGGGGTGACAGTTGATTATGCCGCTTCGTAGCCCAGGACGGCCTTCACTTCGAGGAAGTCGTGGAAGCCGAAGGCGCCCCATTCGCGGCCGTTGCCCGACTGCTTGTAGCCGCCGAACGGCGCCTTGAGGTCGGGGCCGGCGAGGTTCAGGTGCACGTTGCCGGTGCGGAGCTGTTTCGCGACGTCGCGGGCGCGCTCGATCGAACCCGACTGCACGTAACCCGAGAGGCCATAGACCGTGTCGTTGGCCTGTTCGATGGCTTCCGCTTCGGTCTTGTAGGGAAGGATCGAGAGGACAGGGCCAAAGATTTCCTCGCGGGCGATCGTCATGTCGTTGGTGACGTTGCCGAAGATGGTCGGGCGCACGAAGAAGCCCTTGTTGAGGCCATCCGGGCGGCCGAGGCCGCCGGCGGCGAGCGTCGCGCCCTCGTCGATGCCCTTTTTGATGAGGCCCTGGATCTTCTCGTACTGGGTCTTGTTGACGACCGGGCCGATATTGGTGCCTTCGGCGAAGGGGTCGCCGGCCTTGGTCTTGTTGGCCGCAGCGGCCGCGATGGCGAGCGCTTCGTCATGCTTGGCGGCGGGCACGAACATGCGCGTGCCGGCGTTGCAGGACTGGCCCGAGTTGATCATCAGGCCCTGCACGGAGCCGCCCACGGCCTTGGCGAGGTCGGCGTCGTCCAGGACGATATTGGCCGACTTGCCGCCGAGTTCCTGGCTGACGCGCTTGACGGTTTCCGCCGCCGCCTTGGCGACGAGGATGCCGGCGCGGGTCGAGCCGGTGAACGACATCATGTCGATGCCGGGATGGGCCGAGAGCGGGGCGCCGACGCCGGGGCCATCGCCATTGACGAGGTTGAAGACGCCGGCGGGGACGCCGGCCTCATGCAGGATCTCGGCGACGAGGAGGGCGTTGAGCGGCGTGTATTCCGATGGCTTCAGCACCATGGTGCAGCCGGCGGCGAGGGCCGGGGCGACCTTGCACATGATCTGGTTGATCGGCCAGTTCCACGGCGTGATCATGCCGACGACGCCGACCGGCTCGTAGGCGATGCGGGTGCGGCCTTGAGTCTTCTCGAACTCGAAGGTCTTCAGCACTTCCATCGTTTCGTTGAGATGGGCGAGGCCCATCGCGGCCTGCGCGGCTTTCGCCAGCCAGATCGGCGCGCCCATTTCGGTGGAGATGACTTCGGCGATCTCGTCCTTGCGGCGGGCGAAGACGGCCATGATCTTGCCGAGCAGCTCGAGGCGCTGGGCGGGCGTGGTGCGCGAGAAGGCCGGGAAGGCGGCCTGCGCGGCGGCGACGGCGCGGTCCACGTCTGTCGATGAGCCGAGCGCGATGTCGGCGAATTTCTCTTCGGTGGCGGGGTTGATGAGATCCCAGCTGCGGGCGGTCGCGGGCTTCACCCACTGGCCGTTGATGTAGAACTCGTGATTGTGGGTCATGGGTCTCGTTTCCTCTTTGTGTTGGCGTCAGTCGAATTCCGGCGGGGCTTTATATAGGCTTGACGGGCGCTCGGCAAAATCCGGGGCGCGTCGGCGGGTTGCATTGACCCCTCGGGACATGCGGGCATGATCCGGCCATGCTGAAATTTCGGCTTGCGACGTTCAATGTGGAGAATCTGTTCTCGCGGCCGCGGCTGTTCGCGGCGGGAGACGATGGCGGGGCGGCGGATGCGCTGAAGAACGCCGCCGTGCTGCAGCGATTGCTGGACGCCAAGGTCTACAACACCGCCGAGATCGTGCGGGTGTGGAACGAAGGGAGGCTGGCCGACTATGTGACCGTGCGCTGCGACCGGGTGAATGCGCCCGAGGCGCGCTCGCAGCGGTTCTTCTTTCATCAGCGCGATGGCGATGCGCATTCGCCGGCGGTGTCGGTGAACGTCGCGATCAAGGGCCGGGGCGACTGGGTCGGCGGGATCGAGCTGACCGGCGAGACGCTGTCGGGAAGCCAGGTTCAGGCCATCGGCAAGGTGATCCGGCGGGTCGATGCCGACGTGATCGGGTTGTGCGAGGTGGAGGACCGGCGCACGCTGGAAGCCTTCAACGTGCAGGTTCTGGGGCGCAAATACCCGTATTGCATGCTGATCGAAGGCAATGACGAGCGCGGGATCGATGTCGGCATCCTGTCGAAGCATCCCATCGTGTCGCTGCGGTCGAACGCCTCCACGGTCGATCCGGAAGAGAAGATGCGGCGCGACGGTTCGACGCCCCGGCTTTTCAATCGCGACTGTCTGGAGACGGTGATCGAGCTGCCGGGCGGCAAGGGGCGGCTGGCGGTGCTGGTGGCGCATCTGAAATCGAAGCGCGGATCGGACACGCTCGAGGCGGAGACCGACGCCAAGCGTCTGCGCCAGTCTGCGGAGATCGCGCGCATCGTCGCCGAGCGCTATGCCGTCGATGGCAAGCCGCATCGCGTGGCCGTGGTGGGCGACCTCAACGAGACGCCGGATCGGGCGGGGCATAACGGCGCGATGCTGGGCGGGCGGCAGAGCTCGATCGATCCGCTGCTGGTGGAGAGCGGGCTGGAGAATGTGGTCCGCGATGCGCTGGGGCCGGAGAAATCCTTCACCCATGTGGAGGAGCGCGGCGGGCGGGTGCGCATGGGGCAGATCGACTACATCCTACTGTCGCCCGACATGAAGGCTGCGGCGACGCGCTGCGGCATCGACCGCTCGGGGCAGGCGTTGTGGGGGCCGAAGGCGGCGCCCCGCAGCGCGGCGGCCTCGGACCACGCGGCGCTGTTGGTGGCTTTCGATCTGGAGAGGCTGATTTAGGCGCGGCGGGCGGGAACCGGCTGCGGGCTGAACAGCAGTGCCCAGCCACGGGTCAGCGGGCGCTCGTCGAGGCGATAGACGATCATCCCGGCGAGCGCGCTGACGGGCAGCATCAGCGCGA
>JAPUEF010000302.1 GCA_027492655.1 Alphaproteobacteria bacterium
TCAAGCCCACGACGCCGGCCGACTATGACGCGCTCTCGCGCATCCTCGACGCCGTTACCGACCTGGGAATCGGCTATTTGTCGGATCGCACCCGCACGCGGATCGGCGCGCGCAAACCCTGGCTCATCGCGGGAACGGCGCTGACGATCATCTCCGTCTGGTTTCTCTATCAGCCCGGCGATGGCGACAACGCGATCCGCTTCACGGTCTCGATCTTCGTCCTCTATCTGGGCTGGTCGATGTCCATCATTCCCTATGATGCGTGGGGCGCGGAGCTATCGCGCGATTATCGCGAGAGATCCCTGATCTTCTCGTACCGGGCTATCGCCTATTACGCGGGCAGCATCCTGTTTCTTGCGACGCCGATGCTGCCGATCTTCGAGACGCATGCCTTTACGAAAGAAACGCTGGCGTTCAACGCGCTGCTCGTGGTGGTCGTGTTCAGCGCCGCAACGGCGGCGGCGGTCGCCTTCGCGCCGTCCGAGCGTTACGGCTCGGGCGCTTCGACGCCTTCCCTGCGCGATATGTTCGCCATCCTGCGCGATACGCCGCCGGTGCGTTACTATATGGCGATCTATCTTCTCAGCGGGCTGAGCCTTGGCATATTCACCGCGCTGACGTTCGTTTACATCGTCTCCTATATGAGGCTGGGCGAACAGTTCTCGTTGATCCTGTTGCTTTACGTCGCGGCGAATCTGCTGGCGCTGCCGCTCTGGCAGCTCGTTCTGCGCCGCGTTCAGAAACATCGCGCCTGGGCGGTCGGCGTCCTCGTCAACGCGCTGTGTTATCCGGCGCTCTACGTCCTCGATCCGGAAACGCCGGGCCGCTTCTGGATTCTGCTCGGCGTCATTACCTTGTCGGGGGCGGCCTATTCGGTTGCGAATGTCGTCTCGAAAGCCACGCTCGGAGACGTCGCCGATTACGGCGAAATGAAATCGGGGCTGAACAGGACGGCGAACTATTTCGCGATCGGGGCGATCGTGAACAAGCTGAACGTCGCGGCCGGCAGCGGTCTGGCCTTTCTGGCGCTGTCGGCGTGCGGATACGATCCGGCGTCGCCGTCGAACGACGCCGTAGCGGTCGCCGGCATGAAGACGATGTTTCTTCTTGTTCCGGCGTTGCTCGGATCGGTGGCGGCGGTTCTGATGTGGCGATTCCCCATCGATGAACGCCGGCATGGCATTATCCGTCGCCGCCTGGAGCGTCGCTCCCGGATTGGCGCCGCGGGCTGACAGGCCTGACTGAGGCGCGCCCGCGCCATCCCGGCGGCGTGAGGCCGGGGCCGGAAACGGCTTGGCCGGTCGTCGGCAGATGGCTTCCGGGCGGCGTCCGGGAGGGTCGTTCGGGCGCGGAGCCATAAGCACGAGAAAGTCA
Source organism: Alphaproteobacteria bacterium (assembly GCA_027492655.1). Classification (GTDB taxonomy): domain Bacteria; phylum Pseudomonadota; class Alphaproteobacteria; order Micropepsales; family Micropepsaceae; genus JADZAI01. The sequence continues at coordinate 1,375 of JAPUEF010000302.1, forward strand.
GAAGGAGACGCTACGGTAAGGGGATACTTGAAATTGTGCGGCGCACAATATATACATGCATGATTGTTTGCATTTCGGGGCAGGGTATGTCGCGCCGTTCTCAGGCTGTTTTGTGGGTTTCCGGGCTGGTTCTGGCCGGGGCAGCCGTCTGGTATCTGACCTCGGGATCGGGCGGCGGCGCGCCTCCGGGCGGGCCGATGGGCAGTCCGGCGCCGGTCGCGGTGCTGGCGGTGCAGCTTGAGCCGATCAAGGTCACGAGCGAATTGCCGGGCCGGATCGCGCCCCTGCAGAGCGCCGATGTGCGGGCGCGGGTCGCCGGGATCGTGGTCGAGCGGGTGTTCACCCAGGGCGTCACGGTGAAGCAGGGCGACATTCTCTATCGCATCGATCCGGGGCCGTTCCGGGCACGGCTTGAGAGCGCCGAAGGCGCGCAGAAGCGGGCCGAGGCCGCGCTGGTGCAGGCGCGCGAGCAGGCGGAACGCATCCGCCGCCTGCGCGACCGCAAGGTCGCGAGCGCGCAGGACATGGACAACGCCAATGCGGCGTTGAAGCAGGCCGAAGCCGATGTGGCGCGCACCAGGGCGGATACCGAAGCCGCGCGGCTCGATCTTGAGAACACCGACGTGAAGGCGCCGATCGGCGGCCTGATCGGCCGGGCGCTGGTGACGGAAGGCGCTCTGGTCGGGCCGAGCGACGCGCAGCCGCTGGCGACGATCAACCAGCTCGATGTCGTCTATGCCGATTTCACGCAGCCGGCCGGCGAGATGCTGGCCTTGCGCCGTGCGGTGAAGGCCGGGACGATCCGGTCGGACGGCGCGGGCGCGGCGGTGGTGACGCTGGTGATGGATGACGGGTCGCCCTATCCGTATGCCGGCAAGTTGTTGTTCTCCGAAGCGGTGGTGGAGGCGGATACCGGGCAGGTGACGCTGCGCGGCGAGTTCGCCAATCCCGACGGCGATCTGCTGCCCGGTCTTTTCGTGCGCGGCATCGTGGAGGAGGGGACGCAGGACGCCATCGCCGTGCCGCAGCAGGCGGTGCAGCGCGACGGCGCGGGCAAGCCGTTCGTCTATGTCGTAGAGGGCGAGGGCGCCAATGTGCGGCCGGTGACGCTGGGCCGGGCGGACGGCAATCGCTGGATCGTGGCGACCGGCCTCAACGCCGGCGAGCGGATCATCGTCGAAGGATTCCAGAAGCTTCAGCCCGGCGGGACGGTGGCCGCGCAGGACTGGACGCCGCCGCAGGCCACGGCCGCCGACAAGCCGAAGGAGTGATCCGCCATGCCGCGCTTCTTCATCGATCGGCCCATCTTCGCCTGGGTCGTCGCGATCTTCATTTCGCTGGCGGGTCTTCTGGCGCTGCCGCAGATGCCGGTATCGCAGTATCCGGACGTCGCGCCGCCGCAGGTCGAGGTGACGACGTTCTATCCGGGCGCGTCGCCTGAAGACACGTATCAGAGCGTCACGCGGCTGATCGAGGAGGAATTGAACGGGGCCAAGGGGCTGCTCTATTTCGAGTCGTCGTCCGACTCGTCGGGCCTCATCCAGATCACCGTGACGTTCGAGCCGGGAACCGATGCCGATCTCGCCTCGGTCGATGTGCAGAACCGCATCAAGCGCGTCGAGCCGCGCCTGCCGGCGGTGGTGACGCAACAGGGTATCCAGGTCGAGCAGGCCGGATCGGGCTTCCTGCTGATCATCTCCGTCATCTCCAAAGACGGCTCGATGAGCAATGTCGATCTCGGCGATTATCTGGCGCGCAACGTGATCGGCGAGATGCGGCGCGTGCCGGGCGTCGGCAAGGCGCAATTCTTCGCGACCGAGCGGGCGCTGCGTATCTGGCTGGACCCCGACCGGATGGTCGGCCTCAACATCACGACCGCCGACGTTAACGCCGCCATCGCGAGCCAGAACGCGGCCGCGCCGGCCGGGCGGATCGGCGGCATGCCGAGCCTTGAGGAGCAGCAGATCTCGGCGACCGTGCTGGTCAAGGGACAGCTGAGCTCGCCGGAAGAGTTCTCGAACATCGTGCTGCGCGCCAATCCGGACGGATCGACGGTGCGCCTGCGCGATGTCGCGCGCGTCGAGGTCGGCGGTCAGTCCTATGGCTTCTCGTCGCGACTCAACGGCGCGCCCAGCGCCTCGATCGCGATCCAGCTGGCGCCGGGCGCGAACGCCATGGCGACCTCGGCGGCGATCAGCGCGCGTCTAGACGAGCTGGCCCCGTTCTTTCCGGCGGGCGTCGAATACTCCATTCCCTACGATACCTCGCCCTTCGTCGCGATCTCGATCGAGAAGGTGGTCGAGACGCTGATCGAAGCGATGCTTCTCGTCTTCGTCGTGATTTTCGTCTTCCTGCAGAATCTTCGTTACACGCTGATCCCGATGGTCGTGGTTCCGATCGCGCTGCTGGGCGCGATCGCGGTCATGCTGATGATCGGGTTCTCGATCAACGTGCTGACGATGTTCGCGATGGTGCTGGCGATCGGCATTCTCGTGGACGATGCCATCGTCGTCGTCGAAAACGTCGAGCGCATCATGTCCGAGGAGGGCTTGTCGCCCAAGGAGGCGGCGCGCAAGGCGATGACGCAGATCACCGGCGCGATCGTCGGCATCACGCTGGTGCTGACATCGGTCTTCGTGCCGATGGCGTTCTTTCCCGGCGCCGTCGGCGTGATCTATCAGCAGTTCAGTCTGACGATGGTGGCGGCCATCCTGTTCTCGGCGTTGATGGCGCTGTCGCTGACGCCGGCGCTGTGCGCGACGTTCCTGAAGCCGGTGAAGGCCGGACATCACCATACGAAGACGGGCTTTTTCGGCTGGTTCAACCGTGGTTTCGACAGCGTGTCGAAGCGCTACGGGGCGGGCGTCGGCGGTGCGGTGCGGCGCGCCGGGCGCTACATGGCGATCTATGCCGTGCTGCTGGCCGGGCTCGGCTGGCTGTTCATGCAGCTGCCTTCCGCATTCCTTCCCGATGAGGACCAGGGTTTCGTCATCGTCGACATCCAGGCCCCCACCGACGCCAGCGCGAACCGCACCTTCAACGCCATCAAAAAGGTCGAGGACGTCTTCATGGCCGAACCGGCGATGAAGAGCGCGACGGTGATTTCGGGTTTCAGCTTCTCGGGCGGCGGCGAGAATGCCGGCCTCGCTTTCATGACGCTGAAGGACTGGAGCGAGCGCGGGCCGAACGACAGCGCGCAGGCGATCGCCGAACGCGCCAACGGCGCGCTGGCCGGGGTGACGGACGCGAATATCATGGCGCTGTCGCCGCCGGCGGTGCAGGGGCTCGGCAATTCGACGGGTTTCTCGTTCCGCCTGCAGGATCGCGCCGGACAGGGCCAGCAGGCGCTGGCCGCCGCGCGCGATCAGTTGCTCGGCGCGATCATGGGCAGCCCCGTCTTTATGATGGCCTATCCGGAAGGCATGCCCGACGCGCCGCAGGTGTCGTTGCTGATCGACCGCGAGAAAGCCAACGCCTTCGGCGTCACCTTCGCCGATATCAGCGGCACGCTCGCGACCAGCCTCGGGTCGGCCTATATCAACGACTATCCCAATGAAGGCCGGCTGCAGCGCGTCGTCGTGCAGGCCGACGCCGGCAAGCGGATGAGCGAGGCCGACATCCTGAAACTCAACGTGCGGAACGCCCGCGGCGGCATGGTGCCGCTGTCGGCCTTCGCCCGGACGGAGTGGACGCGCGGCCCCTCGCAGGTCGTCGGCTATAACGGTTACCGGGCGATCCGGATCGGCGGCGCGGCGGCTCCCGGCTATTCGTCCGGCGACGCGATCGCCGAGATGGAGCGGCTGGCCGGCGAGTTGCCGCCTGGATTCGGCTTCGAGTGGACGGGTCAGTCGCTTCAGGAAATCCAGTCGGGATCGCAGGCGCCGTTTCTGCTGGCGATCTCGGCCCTGCTCGTCTTCCTCGTCCTCGCGGCGCTCTATGAAAGCTGGTCGATCCCGCTTTCGGTCATCCTGGTCGTGCCGCTCGGCCTGCTCGGGTCGGTGATCGCGGTGACGTTCGTGGGGATGCCGAACGACGTGTACTTCAAGGTGGGCCTCATCACGATCATCGGCCTCAGCGCCAAGAACGCCGTGCTGATCATCGAATTCGCGAAAGATCTGCGCGCCGAAGGCAAAGGACTGATCGAGGCGACGCTGGAGGCGGCGAAGCTGCGATTCCGGCCGATTCTTATGACCTCGCTCGCCTTCACGCTCGGCGTCGTGCCGCTGGCCATCGCCTCCGGCGCGAGCGCGGAAAGCCAGCGGGCG
>JAPUEF010000303.1 GCA_027492655.1 Alphaproteobacteria bacterium
CCATGGCCAGGGCAGCGTCGGCGAACCGGGACGCGGGATGACGTATTTCCGCCGCTGAACGCCTTGAAAGACCATGGCGCCCGCCGGGCGACCCGGCGGCCGTTTCTTTTCGTCAGTCTTCGCACCCGACGATCTGCGCGCCCGCTCCGGCCAGCGGGCGGCCATTGACGATCACCGTCGTCGCGCCGCCCACCACCGTGCCGGTCTTGCCGTTGAGGCAGGTGACGCTGTCGCCGACCCGCACCGCGCCGCGTCCGTTGATCTTCACGTTCTCCGAACCCTGAACCGCGACGACGCATGTTCCGGTCCCGACGCTCGCCGTCGGATCGCCCTCGGCCATCACGTCTTCCGACCCGCCCACGATGAATCCCGGGCATGCGGCGGCTTTGTCTTCCGCCGATGCTGCACTGCACAGCATCGCTATCGCAGCGGCGAACATCAGGGACGAGCGGGGTGTGACCATGCGTAATTCCCTTTGTCAGGCTGACTTTGCGTCAATGCGGACGGCGCAGGTCCGAGTATCCTTCGCCTTGCAGTTTATGCCAGCTTGGATACCCATAGCGGCAATAGAAAATGAAGCATGGCAGGAGACGCCGATGAATTTCGATTTTTCCGACGACCAGAAAGCGCTGCGCGAACAGGCCAGCCGTTTCCTGAAGGACCGCAGCCCGCCCAAGGCCGTGCGTCGCATTCTGGAGGGCGGCGATGTCTATGATCGCGATCTCTGGAAGGGCGTCGCCGAGATGGGCTGGACGGCCACCGCAATCCCCGAGGAATTCGGCGGGCTGGGGCTTGGCTATCTCGAACTCTGCGTGATCGCGGAAGAGCTTGGCCGCGCCGTCGCGCCGATCCCCTTCGCCTCGTCGGTGTATCTGGCGACCGAAGCGATCCTCCTCGCCGGCTCGCAGGCGCAGAAGGAGAAGTATCTCCCCAAACTCGCCGCCGGCGAGATCATCGGCACGTTCGCCTTCGCCGAAGGCGCCAACGCGCCGTCGCCCCGCACGATCAAGACGACGCTGAAGGGCGGCAAGCTCGATGGCGTGAAGACGCCGGTGGCCGACGGCCTCGCCGCCGACTTCGCGGTCGTGCTGGCCCGCACCGGCGATGCGGGCGAGCGTTCGTTGTCGCTCGCCATCGTCGATCTGGCCGATGGCGGCGTGAAGCGCGAGGCGTTGAAGACCGTCGATCCGACGCGCGGTCAGGCCACGCTCCATCTCGCCGGCGCGGCGGCGGAGGCGCTGGGCGAAGCGGGCGAGGGCTGGGCGCTGACCCGTCAGGTGCTCGACCGCGCCGCCATCCTTCTCGCCTTCGAACAGGTCGGCGGCTCCGACGCCTGCCTCGCCATGGCGAAGGACTACGCCCTCAACCGCTACGCCTTCGGTCGCCAGATCGCCTCGTATCAGGCGATCAAGCACAAGCTGGCCGACATGTATGTGAACACCGAGATCGCCCGCTCCAACGCCTATTACGGCGCCTGGGCGCTCTCCACCAACGCGCCCGAGCTTGCCGAAGCGGCGGCCGGCGCGCGCATCTCCGCCATTCAGGCCTATGACTTTGCGTCCAAGGAGAACATCCAGACGCATGGCGGCATGGGCTTCACCTGGGAGCTGGACTGCCAGCTCTTCTTCCGCCGCGCCAAGAACGATGCGCTCAGCATCGGGCCTGCCCGCGTGTGGAAGGAGAAGCTCGTCACCCAGCTCGAACGCAAGAACGCCGCCTGATCGCCGCTATTTCCGTACCCGGAGACAATACGTCATGGACTTCAACGACACCCCCGAGGAAGCCGCCTTCCGCGCCGAAGCGCGCAGCTGGCTGGAAGCCAACGCCCCCACCGACACGTCGGCCCCAACGTCCGAGGCCGAGGCGCTGAAGCGCGCCAGGGCCTGGCAGGCGACGCGCGCCGCCGCCGGCTTCGCCAAGATCACCTGGCCGAAGGAATTCGGCGGCCGCGCCGGCACGCCGATCCAGCAGGTCATCTACAATCAGGAAGAGGGCAAGTTTAATGTGCCCGGCGGCTTCTTCGACATTGGCCTGGGCATGTGCATCCCGACGCTGATGACCTATGGCCGGCCGGAAGACCTGAAGCGCTATGTCGGCCCCGCCCTGAAGGGCGAGGAGGTCTGGTGCCAGCTCTTCTCCGAACCCTCGGCCGGCTCCGACGTCGCGGGCCTGCGCACGAAGGCCGAGAAGGACGGTGACGAGTGGGTCATCAACGGCCAGAAGGTCTGGACCTCCGGCGCGCATTATTCCGAGTTCGGCATCCTGCTCACCCGCACCAACCCGGACGTGCCTAAGCACAAGGGCCTGACGATGTTCTACATCGACATGAAGGCGCCGGGCGTGACGGTGAAGCCGATCAAGCAGATCAATGGCGGCGCGAACTTCAACGAGGTCTTCTTCAACGATCTCCGCGTCAAGGACAGCCAGCGTCTCGGCGAAGTCGGCGACGGCTGGAAGGTCGCGCTCACCACGCTGATGCATGAACGCCTCGCGGTCGGCGGCGGCGCCGGTGCGCGCGGTCCCGATGCCAAGGAAATCCTCGAACTCGCCCGCACGACCGAGCTGGAAGACGGCCCCGCCATCCGCAACGCTGCGGTGCGCGAGAAGATCGCCGACATCTATGTCCGCACCCAGGGCCTCAAATCCACGACCGACCGCACCATGACCGAGCTCTCGCGCGGCGCGCAGCCGGGGCCTGAGGCCTCGATCTTCAAGATCGTGTCGGCCCCTAAACTTCAGGACGTCGCCGGTTTCGGCATGGACCTGCAGGGCGAAGCCGGCGTGGTGATGGACGGCGCGAACAACGAGTTCCAGCAATCCTATATGTGGGCGCCGGGCCTGCGGATCGCGGGCGGCACCGACGAGATCCTCAAGAACATCATCGCGGAGCGCGTGCTGGGCCTGCCAGGCGACATCCGCGTCGATAAGGATCTGGCCTTCAAGGACGCCCCCAAGGGACGCTAAAGCGACGATGATCGCACAGGCGACCGGCAGTCTCAGATTTACGATCGATCTGCCCAGCCGTCACGAGCCGCGCCGTTACAAGGCGCGGCCGCTGACCGAAACCGATGCCGGGGCGGTGGACGACCTCATGCGCCACGCCCCCGGCGTCAATCGCCACACGCCGCCGACGGAATCGCCGGGGGCTGCGACCGCCCGCATCGGCGTCTTCGACGACATGCGCGTGCTGCGCGCTTTCGTCGATCTCAGGGCCGGCGCGCCGACCGCCGATTGCTGCTTCGTGGAGCTGATGGTGGTCGATCCGCGCTATCGCCGCGCCGGCCTCGGCTCGCATCTGTTCAACGCGCTCGCCGACGAAATGAAAGCCGCCGGGGCGCGCCGTATCGCGCTGGAAGTCGATGAAGACAATGACGGCGCGGCCCGCTTCTGGAGCCGTCTCGGCTTTGCGGCGGTGCCTGGCGCGTCGGCCCGGACGCATATGGAGCGCAGACTCTAGAATGTGATTTTTATCACTATTATTTTGGTGATGATTTTATATGTGATACAAATCACATAATTGAAACGGTCCCCCGACTATACGTCGTCCGTGCCCGCTCTTGGGAGCGGGACTGAAAAAGGGGACTACCTATGAAAACGATAATCGCGACAGCCGCTTTCGCCATGGGCCTGATGAGCGCCGCTGCGGCAGAAGGCATGTATCTCGAAGTGTTCGGCGGCGCCGATTTCCCGCCCGACCTGGAGTGGAACAATTTCGACTACGAGATGGACACCGGTTACAGCTACGGCGCTGCGCTCGGCTGGAACCTGACGCCCAACTGGTCGGTCGAAGGCGAGATCGCCTATCACCAGGCGGACTATGCCTGCTGCACCAGCAACGCCTCGCTGCTGAACCTGTCGGTCAACGGCTACTACACCTTCGAGACCGCCGGCACGATCAAGCCGTATCTCGGCGTCGGCATCGGCTATGGCGAGCTCGCCTATGAATCCGGCAGCCAGATCGAAGACTGGGTGTTCACGTATCAGGTGATGGCCGGCGTCCGCGCCGCCGTTACCGGCAGCACCGAGCTCGTCGCCGAGTATCGCTATGTCGGCGCCGACAACGCGCAGGCGAGCGGCACGGATTGGGAATACCAGGCCCACGTCCTGTCGGCCGGTCTGCGCTTCAACTTCTGATCGCGGTTTGCGTTCGGGCCAGCCCCACCCCCCGCGCATCGGCCCGGACACACGAGGAGCCCCGCGTTTCGGCGCGGGGCTCTTTGCGTTCAGGCGGTGAAGAACGGCCGGTCGCCCTTGATCGTCACGCGCTCCATCGCGCGGCGCTGGGGGAAATAATCCGACGCCGCGAAGTGCTGGCTGGCGCGATTGTCCCAGAAGGCGAGGGCGTTCGGGGTCCAGCGGAAGCGGCACTGATATTCGGGGTTCGAGGCCTGCGCATACAGATGCTCCAGCAGCCAGTCGCTCTCCTTGCGCGTCAGCCCGTTGATGCTCTCGGTGAAGGCGGTGTTCACATAGATGCTGCGACGGCCGGTCTCGGGATGGGTGCGGATCACCGGATGATCCTGCACCGGATATTTCGCGCGCAGCTCGTCCGCTTCCTTGCTCAGCCGCCGTGCGAACACCCGCGCGATGTCGTGCTTCGCCGTCATACCGGCGGTAATGCGCTTCATCTCCGGCGACAGGCCTTCAAAGGCGGCCTCCATATCGGCGAACAGCGTATCGCCGCCCACCGGCGGAATTTCGATCGAGCGCAGGATCGAGCCCAGCGACGGCGTCGCGCGCCAGGTCACGTCCGAATGCCAGGCGTTTTCCTGACCTTTGGAATTCTCGCCATGCTCGATGCGCAGCACTTCCGGGTCGGGCTGATCCTTGGGCGTCGCGGGATGGATCTCCAGATCGCCGAAGCGCCGCGCGAAGGCGATATGCTGGGCGCGGGTGATGTCCTGATCGCGGAAGAAGATCACCTTCCAGTCCAGCAAAGCCTGCCGCACCGCCGCGATGGCGTCGTCGCTGAGGGTCTCGCGCAGATCGATCCCATGCAGCTCCGCCCCGATCGTCGGCGACAACGGCTTCAGATCGAAATGGCTGCCTGCATCTACCTTCAGAACAAGGTTCATGGCGCGCTCCTGTCGTGTTTCCTCGCCTGTCGCTCTCGCGGCGACAATGCTTTCCGCAGAAGAACCCTACAGCAATCGCGCGGGGCTAATGTAACGGATTACCCGATTGCCGGCGGCAAGCCGCTCAGCCGCGATAGTCGATCCAGTCGCCCGCAGCGCTCAGCACTTGTCTGCCGTCTTCACCGTCGCGCACATAATCGGGCGTCAGCGGCGCTTTCGAGACGCCGCCCGGAATGTCGAGGATATAGGTCGGCACCGCCAGTCCCGACACCCGCGCCTGCACCGCCTTCATCAGCGCCTGACCCTCGGCGATGGTCGTGCGGAAATGCGACGTGCCCGGCGCGAGATCGGCATGGTGCAGATAATAAGGCTTCACGCCGATAGCGATCAGGCCCTCGAACAGCGCGGCCAGCGTGTCGGCATCGTCGTTCACGCCTTTCAGCAGCACGCTCTGGCTCACCAGAACCGCGCCCGCCTTGCGCAGCCGCGCGATGGCGGCGCGCGCGCCTTCGCTCAGCTCGCGCGGATGATTGGTGTGCACCGCCACCCACACC
>JAPUEF010000304.1 GCA_027492655.1 Alphaproteobacteria bacterium
GCGGCCGTTCCACCCGCCAGCTCCGCCTACATCCTCGCCCGCCAGCTCGGCGGTGACTATCTGCTGATGGCCACGCTCGTGACCGTCCTCACCCTCATTTCGGTCGTCACCATCCCGCTGGCCATCGCGCTCGCCGGATGATCGACGCCCTTCCTTGGCAACGCCCCGAACCGCCCCTATAAGCCCGCACATGCCGCCCGCCGGATCTCTGCTCCCGAGCCGACACCTCCTCGCCATCGAGGATCTCTCCCCGAGTCAGATCACCGATCTGCTCGACCTCGGCGAGCAATATCTCGCCCTCAACCGCGAGGTCTCGAAGAAGCGCGACACGCTGCGCGGCCGCACGCTGATCAACCTCTTCTTCGAAAGCTCCACCCGCACCCAGTCGTCGTTCGAGCTGGCCGGCAAGCGCCTCGGCGCCGATGTGATGAACATGTCGGTCGGCACCTCTTCGGTGAAGAAGGGCGAGACGCTCATCGACACCGCGATGACTCTGAACGCCATGCACCCCGACCTGCTGGTCGTCCGCCATCAGGACTCGGGCGCCGTCTCGCTTCTCGCCCGCAAGGTCGGCTGCTCCGTCATCAATGCCGGCGACGGCGCTCACGAGCACCCGACCCAGGGCCTGCTCGACGCGCTCACCATCCGCCGCCGCCTCGGCGGGCTTCAAGGCTTCACCATCGCGATCTGCGGCGACATCCTGCACAGCCGCGTCGCCCGCTCGAACATCAACCTTCTTCAGAAGATGGGCGCGCGCGTCCGTCTCGTCGCGCCGAAGACGCTGCTGCCGAATTCCATCGCCCGCCTCGGCCCTGAAATCTTCCATCGCATGGAGGATGGCCTCGACGGCGCCGACGTCGTGATGATGCTTCGCCTCCAGCAGGAGCGCATGGACGGCTCGTTCCTGCCCTCCACGCGCGAGTTCTATCGCTTTTACGGCCTCGACGCCGAACGGCTCGCCCTCGCGAAGCCGGGCGCCTTCGTCATGCATCCCGGCCCGATGAACCGCGGCGTCGAAATCGATAGCGCCGTCGCCGACGATGTCGAACGCAGCCTCATTCAGGAGCAGGTCGAGATGGGCGTCGCCGTCCGCATGGCCGTGCTCGACACGCTCAGCCACACCCTTCCCAACGCCGCCAAGGGGATGATGGTATGAGCCGCATCGCCTTCATCAATGCCCGTCTGGTCGATCCCGCCACCGGGCTCGACCAGCCCGGCGCGCTCCTGGTCGAAGACGGCCGCATCGCCGACCACGGTCCGGGCCTCGCCGCCCCTGCCGATGCCGAGATCGTCGATTGCGGCGGCCGCGTCCTCGCCCCCGGCCTGATCGATCTCAAGGTCTCCACTGGCGAGCCGGGCGACGAGCATCGCGAAACCATCGCCAGCGCCGGGCGCGCGGCGGCCGCCGGCGGCGTCACCACCATCTGCGTCCAGCCCGACACCAATCCGCCGCTGGACGATCCCGCCCTTATCGAGTTCGTCGCCCGCGCCCCCTGCGCCGTCCGCGTCCTTCCCATGGGCGCGCTGACGCAAGGCCTTCACGGGCAGAAAATGTCCGAGATGGGCCTGATGGCCGCCTCTGGCGCAGTGGCCTTCTCGGACGGCGACGTCTCCATCGCCAATACCCGCGTGATGCGCCGGGCGCTTTCCTATGCCGCCAGTTTCGATTTTCTCGTGGCCGTCCACGCTGAAGACCCCTTCCTGGCCGAAGGCGGCGCGATGAACGAAGGCGAGACCGCCACTCGGCTCGGCCTTCCCGGCATTCCCCCTGCCGCCGAAGCGATCATCGTGGAGCGCGACATCCGTCTCGCCGAAATCACCGGCGCCCGTCTGCACTTCGCACAAATATCCACCGCTGCGGCGCTCGACGCCATCAGCGCCGCCCGGGCGCGCGGCCACCCGATCACCTGCGCCGTCTCGGCCGCGCATATGGCGCTGAACGAAATCGATGTCGGCACCTATCTCACCTTCCGCAAGCTGACCCCGCCGCTGCGCGCCGAAAGCGATCGGCTCGCCATGCTCGACGGCGTCACCGCCGGGGCCATCGACGCGATCGTCTCCAGCCATGACCCGCAGGCGCCCGATACGAAACGTCAGCCCTTCGCGCAGGCGGCATTCGGCGGCGCGGGCCTCGAAACACTTCTGCCCGTGGCCCTACTGCCGTTCCATGACGGATCGGTGACGCTTGCCGAGGCGCTGAAGCCCGTCACCGTCAATCCGGCCCGCATCCTGCGCCTCACCGACGGTAGCGGTACTCTCGCCAGGGGCGCACGGGCCGACATCGCCATATTCGATCCGGGCGCGCCGCGCACGGTTCGCCGCGAGACGCTGCTTTCGCGCTCCAAGAACACGCCGTTCGAAGGCCTCAACTTCCAGGGCGTCGTCTGGCGCACCTATGCAGCGGGCCGCCTCGCGCATAAAACCTGATCCCATGATCATCGAGACGTTCGCGCCCGCCGACTGGTCCGCCGCCTGGCCCTACATGCTGTCGGCCTTCGTGCTGGGCTATGCGCTGGGCGCGATTCCGTTCGGCAAGATCTTTACCCGCTGGGCAGGCCTCGGCGACATCCGCGATATCGGTTCGGGCAATATCGGCGCGACCAACGTGCTCCGCACCGGCAACAAGCGCATCGCGCTCCTCACCCTCATCTTCGACGCCGGCAAGGGCGCCTTCGCCGCTTTCATCGCCAGCGGCGTCCTCTTCAAATGGTTCGGCATGCCCGTCTATTGGGGTGGCGAGGCGCTCATGGCCGCCGCCGCGCTCGGGGCCTTCGTCGGCCATATCTTCCCCGTGGGCCTCAACTTCCGGGGCGGCAAGGGCATCGCGACCTTCTTCGGCACCGTCTTCGCGCTGCACTGGCAGACCGGGCTCGTCGCCGGCGCACTGTGGCTGCTGATCGCTTTCACCACGCGCTATTCCTCACTCGGTTCCATCGTCGCGGTGTTCAGCGCGCCGATCGCCGCCTTCCTGTTCGGCGACCGCATCGTCGCCTTCGTCTGCCTCTTCTTCGCGCTCATGGTGCTCTATTCGCACTGGTACAACATGGCCCGCCTTCTCAACGGCACCGAGCCCAAGATCGGCCAGAAGAAGGCGGGTCTCCCCAACGCCGACCTCGTCGGCCACAATGGCGGCCCGCTTCTGTGATTGAGGTGCGGGCGTGAGCGAGGCGCACCGCCTCGCCTGGCTCCGTCTCGCGCGCAGCGACGGCATCGGCCCCGTCACCTTCGCCCGTCTGATCGAAACCTATGGCGAGCCTCAGCGCGCACTAGACGCCGTGCCCGGCCTCGCCCGCCGCGGCGGCCGCGCCGCACCGCTCAAGCTCATGCCCGCCGGCGACGCGAAGCGCGAACTGGACACCGCGTCGAAGCTCGGTGCGCGCCTGCTCATCTGGACCGACCCGGACTTCCCGCCGCTGCTGCGCGCCGTCGATCCCGCCCCGCCGCTCATCTATGCGCTCGGCGACGCAAGGCTGCTGTCGCGCAAGGCGGTCGCCATCGTCGGCGCGCGCAACGCTTCGGCCGGCGGACGCAAACTCGCCGAAGACATCGCTGCGGGCTTGAGCGCCGCCGGTATGCTGGTCGTCTCCGGCCTCGCGCGCGGCATCGATACAGCGGCGCATATCGGCTCGGTCGCCGCCGGCACCGTCGCCGTCCTCGCGGGCGGCGTCGATAACGTCTATCCGCCCGAAAACGCGAAACTCCACGCCCGCATCGCCGCCGAGGGCGTCATCGTCTCGGAGATGCCGCCTGGAACCACGCCCCAGGCCGCGCATTTCCCGCGCCGCAACCGCATCATCTCCGGCCTTGCGCTCGGGACGGTCGTGGTCGAAGCCGCCATCGGCTCAGGCTCGCTCATCACCGCACGCTATGCGCTGGAACAGAATCGCGAGGTCTTCGCCGTCCCCGGTTCGCCCATCGATCCCCGCACGCGCGGCTGCAACGATCTCATCCGCAACGGCGCGACCCTCACCGAGACCGCCGACGATGTGCTCGCCGCCCTTCCCGCCGCGCGGTCCTTCGTTCTGCGCGAACCCGAGGCCGCACCACCGACGCCGCCGGACGACAGCGCCGTCGATAACGCCCGCCCTGTCATTGTCGAACTTCTCGGCCCCACGCCCGTCGCCATCGACGAGATCATCCGCCGCGCCGGGTTGCCCGCCTCGATCGTCATGTCGGTGCTGCTGGAACTCGAACTCGCTGGCCGGCTCCATCGCAGCGCAGGTCAGATGGTGGCGCTGCTTTAGCTCTTGCGCCGCCGCGCCAGCTGCGCCGCTTCCTGTTGCGCAACGGTTATCAGATAAGCCAGAAAATGATGCCCGGCCCCCTTGGCGAGGCCGCTCATGCTGTGCAGCATGTCATGCATATAAGTGACCCTGTTCGGGTCGCCCTCGGCAGTGCCGATGCTCGGTTTGCGTTCGCGCTTCATTATCCCCGTGACCCGGAAGCGACCGGATTCGTGGAACACCCTCTCCGAGAGAATGCAATCGCACAAACATCCTAGGGTTGTATTTTGAAGGCGGTATTTCGCGGATTTCTGGTCATGGTTGACATGCCGGGTCGTCATCCTCATGTTCCCGGCCGTCCCGATAGGCCCTTTGTCCTAAGCAGATTTACCCCCGCCCATGACAGTCGTCATCGTCGAGTCGCCCGCCAAGGCCAAGACGATCAACAAGTATCTCGGCCGCGATTTCAAAGTCTTCGCGAGCTTCGGCCACGTCCGCGACCTGCCCCCGAAAGACGGGTCGGTGAAGCCTGACGAGGATTTCGCCATGCTTTGGGAGACCGATCCCAAGGCGACGAAACGCCTGTCCGAGATCGCCAGCGCGTTCCAAGGCACGAACAAGCTGATCCTCGCGACCGACCCCGATCGCGAAGGCGAGGCCATCTCCTGGCACCTGCTCGAGATCCTGAAGAAGAAAGGCGCCCTCAAGGGCGTCGATATCGAGCGCGTCGTCTTCAACGCCATCACCAAGTCCGGCGTCGCCGACGGCATGGCGCACCCGCGCCAGATCGACCAGGAGCTGGTCGACGCCTATCTCGCCCGACGCGCCCTCGATTATCTCGTCGGCTTCAACCTCTCGCCGGTCCTCTGGCGCAAGCTGCCCGGCTCGCGCTCGGCCGGCCGCGTCCAGTCGGTGGCGCTACGCCTCATCTGCGACCGCGAGATGGAGATCGAGGCTTTCAAGCCGGAAGAATACTGGACGGTCGACGCCGATCTCGGCGCCGCGGCCGGCAACTTCACCGCCCGCCTCGTCGGCCTCGACGGCCAGAAGCTCACGCAGATGTCGCTGCGCAACGCAGACGACGCCGCTCGCGCCAAGGCCGCCATCGAAAAAGGCCCCATCACCGTCGCCTCGGTCGAATCCAAGCCGGTCAAGCGCAACCCCTACCCGCCCTTCATCACCTCCTCGCTGCAGATGGAGGCCGCCCGCAAGCTCGGCTTCTCCGCCAAGCGCACCATGCAGGTCGCGCAGCGTCTTTATGAAGGCGTCGATCTCGGTGGCGAGACGGTCGGTCTCATCACCTATATGCGTACAGACGGCGTCGATCTCGCGCCGGAAGCCGTCATGGCGCTCCGCGACATGGTCAAGCGTGAGTATGGCGACCGCTACGTCCCCAACAGCCCC
>JAPUEF010000305.1 GCA_027492655.1 Alphaproteobacteria bacterium
GCACGGTGAGGCGGGCGGGCGCCTCGGCGTCGATGCGGCGGACGGCCTGCCAGCCGAGCCGGGCTTCCAGCGCGGCGCGCAGATCGATGCGGGCGAACTGCGCCGCGCGGGTGACGCCGTCGAGGAACGGGGCGAGCCAATCGTCGAGGGCGTCGAGCAGAGCGGCGTCGGAGAGATCCGCCATGTCGCTCGCCTCGCCATCCAGCCGGCGCAGAAGGTCGGCGCGGGCCTGAAGCTGGCGGAGATCGTCCGTCCACGGAAGGGCGGCGAGGCCGAGCTGGCGCACGCCGTCGAGGGTCGCGGCGCGGAGGGCGTCAGGCGGCGCGGCGTCGTTGCGGCGTTCGTCCAGAACCAGCGCGCCGAGGGTGACGACGCGGCGGGCGGCGACCGCGCCGGCGCGGAACTCCCAGACGATCTCGTCGCGCGTTTCGATGCGGGCGGGAAAGAGCGCGTCGATCTCGGCCCGGGTGAGCGGCGCGGCGAGGAAGATGCGGGCGTTCTCGGCCCCCTGATCGACCGCGCCGACGGCGAGATATTCGGACGCCGCCAAAGCGTCCTCCTGCGGCATCAGCGCGCCGCGCCCGTTGGCGAGGCGATACGAACCGCGCGGACCGCGCCGCTTGGCGACGCGGTCGGGATAGGCGAGGGCGAGGAGCGGGCCGGCCTGGGTATCGTCGAGATCTCCTTTCGGGATGGCGGCCTGACGCGCCCATTGGCGGGCGTTTTCGCGGGCGCGGGCGAGCGCGCCGCGATCGGCGCGGGAATCGCCGCCTTCAAAGGCATGAAGGCGGGCGCGCAGATCGGCGTCGGGCCGGTCGCGATCCGGGCGCAGGACATCGCGCTCCGAGAGCAGGCCAGCCAGCGCGACGGCGGTGGGACCGTGGCCCGACGCCTTGGCGCGGAGGATCATGTGGGCGAGGCGTGGGTGCAGGCCGAGCGCGTTCAGGGCGCGGCCATGCGCCGTGATGCGGTTTCCGGCATCCAGCACCTCCAGCTCGCGCAGAAGGTCGAGCGCCTGCGCATAGGCGGCGGCTGGCGGCGGATCGAGCAGCGCATAGGCGGCGGGATTGCTGTCGCCCCAGGCGGCGAGGTCGAGGGCCAGCGGCGCGAGATCGGCGATGAGCATCTCGGGCGGGGCGTAGGCGGGGAGGCTGCGGTGCGATTCCTCGCTCCACAGGCGATAGCAGACGCCCGGCGCGATACGGCCGGCGCGGCCCCGGCGCTGGTCGGCCGAGGCGACGGCGAGGCGGGTGGTGACGAGGCGGGTCATGCCGCTGGCCGGATCGAAGCGCGGCCCCCGGGCGAGGCCGCTATCGACCACGACGCGGACATCCGGGATGGTCAGCGAGGTTTCGGCGATGGCCGTGGCGAGCACGATGCGGCGCGTGCCGGGCGGCGGCAGGGCGATGGCGGCCTTCTGGGCCTCGAAGGTGAGATTGCCGTAGAGCGGCACGACGCTGTGGCCCGGCGGGAGGCCGTCGAGGTGGCGCTCGGCGCTGCGGATTTCCGCCTCGCCGGGCAGAAAGGCGAGGACGCCGCCTTGCGTCTCGCCAAGGGCACGGCGGATGGCGGCGGCGACGGCCGCGCCGGTGTCGCGGGTTTCGGCAGGCGGGGCGTAGACGGTTTCGATGGGGAAGAGGCGGCCCTCGGAGCGGATGACCGGCACGTCGCCCAGAAGTTTCGCGACGCGGTCGCCGTCGAGCGTGGCGGACATGACCAGCAGCCGGAGATCGGGGTTGAGGGCGGCCTGACACTCCAGCGCCAGCGCGAGGGCGAGATCGGCGTCGAGGCTGCGCTCGTGGAACTCGTCGAAGATCACGAGGCCGACGCCGCCAAGCTCCGGGTCGTGCTGGAGGCGGCGGGTGAGGAGCGCTTCCGTAACCACCTCGATCCGCGTGGAGGGACCGACCCGCGCCTCGTGCCGGACCCGGTAGCCGACCGTGCCGCCGGCCTGTTCGCCCAGCAATTCCGCCATGCGGTGGGCGCTGGCGCGGGCGGCGATGCGCCGGGGCTCCAGCATCAGGACGGTCTTGCCGGCGAGCCAGGGCTCGTCCTTGAGGGCGAGCGGCACCAGCGTCGTCTTGCCGGCCCCCGGTGGGGCCTCCAGCACGGCCGCCCGCCCGCCGGAAAGGACGGATTTCAGCCCCGGAATGGCCTCCGAAACCGGCAGATCTTCGCCCAAAATCACCGTCAACCCTTGCGCGCCCGCCGGCGGCCCCAATCTTTCAGGCGTCATCCGGCGGAAGAACCGGCTTCCACTTCCAGGGACGATGCCTTATCTGCCTTCCTCCCGCTCTTCCAGGAGCGACCCGGGTTCTCTTATGCGCCATCTGCACCTCGTTCCCAACAACACCAAGATCGATTTCGTCGGCTGGCGCTGGGTCGGCTTCGCCGTCACCGCCATCACCATGGTGATCACCGTCGTGGCGATCTGGCTGCAGGGGTTCAATCTCGGCATCGACTTCACCGGCGGCGTCACCATCGACGCGCGAAAGACCGAAGGCACGATCGACGTCGGCGCGCTGCGCGATCGCTTCGCCGAAATCGGCCATGGCGACGCGGTCATCCAGACCTTCCGCGACACGGTCGGCGGCGACCCGGTGAACGTTTCGATCCGCCTACAGCCCACCGAAGCGACCGCAGGCAACGAACAATCCGTCGTCAAGGACGTCGAGGCGGAGCTGGTCGGCAGCGGCTATACGATCAGCCGGATCGAGACGGTCGGCCCGAAGATTTCGGAAGAACTGTTCAACACCGGCATCATCGCCTGTCTGCTGGCGATTCTGGTGATCGCCATCTATGTCTGGCTGCGGTTCGAATGGCAGTTCGCCGTCGCCGCGTTCATCGCCACCTTCCACGACGTGTTCGTGACCGCCGGCTTCTTCGCGGTGACGCAGATCGATTTCGACCTGAACGCCGTCGCCGCGCTGCTGACGCTGGCGGGCTATTCGGTGAACGACACCGTCATCATCTTCGACCGCATCCGCGAGAACCGGCGCAAGTACAAGCGAATGCCGCTGGGCGAGCTGATCAACCTGTCGACCAACCAGACGCTGGCGCGCACCGTGATGACCTCGATCTGCGTGGCGCTGTCGGTGATTCCGATCGTGTTGTACGGCGGCGAGGCGTTGTACGGCTTCTCGACCGCGATCCTGTTCGGCGTGCTGATCGGCACCTATTCGTCGATCTATGTCGCATCGGCGATGCTGCTCTACATGACGCCCATCGGCACGATGGAGAAGGCCGCCCCGCCTGAAGGCGAGGGCCGCGCGGCGCGTCCGTAAGGTCTGTCACCCTCTCATTTCCGCCAGGTTCGAGGCGGCGCCTTCCCTGTTAGTTCATGCGGCGTTCCAAACGGGGGCGCGCATGAACGGCTGGGTTTTCGGGAGTATGGTTCTTGGCGGCGTCTGCACTACGGCGCTGATGGCCGCGACGGCATCGGCGCAACAGGCGTCGATGCCGGAAACGTCGTTTACCGACACCCTTATCCGGCTTCAGACCGTCACGACGCAGACGATCAACGTGCCGGTGTCGCTCTTCGTGACGCGGCTGATCGGACGGCTGAACACCGGGCAGGTGGTGTTCGACCAGAGCTATGCCGACGCGTTCGGCAGCGGTCTGGTGCAGGGCGCGCTGAATGGTGTGCGCGCCGCGATCTCGTCGTCGGGCGGGCCGGCGGTGGTGATTCTGAGCCCGGTCAGGACGGCGAGCGAGACCTCGTCGACGTCTTCGAGCGCCAGCGTCGATCAGCTCATCGAGACGATACAGAGGCCTTATACGCAGGTGCTGTTCGGCCCTGGCACGGTCATCACGGGCGATCGCGGCGTCTGCGCGACGCCGGGCCATATCTCGGGCGAGCTCAACCTCTATACGCCGCCGACCGGATGCACCCTGCCAGGCACCATCTATGTCGTCGGCGATGACGAGACGAATCTCAATACGCATATGGTTCTGGACGAGCAGATTACGCGCACGACGACCGTCACCACGACCACGACCTTGAGCGAGACCTACGAGCTTGTCGGCGTGGTGACGCCGGTGGGCGGCGTGCATGCGGCGCTGGTGCGCGAGGCAGGGCTTTCCGGCGAGCGCTTTCTGAAGCGTCTGGCGGGCGGGCCGGATGGCTATCCCGGGATCCCGGAGGGCGACGGCGAAGCGCTGTTCAATCGGGTGTGGCTGGAAGCCTATGGCGCGTGGGGTTCGCTGGAGGGCGCTGGCGTTTTCAGTCCCGGCTATGACGCCGACATGTGGGGCGTGTCGGCGGGGCTGGGCAGCGAAGTCTCCGAAGGGCTGACGCTGACGCTGGGTGTGGATGCGTCGTGGAGCGACGTCGATATGGCGCTGCCAGGCGGCTTCGCGGAAACGGGCCGGGCCGACCTGACGCAGATCGGCTTGGCGCTGCACAAGGATTGGGGCCGGGCGGAAGCCGGTCTCGCCGTCACCTATGGCTGGGGCGCCTTCGAGACGGCGTCGGGAAGCGAGGCTCTGGGCGGGATGTCGCGCGCGAAGGCCGATGCGGCGCTGTGGGGCGTCGAGGGTGCGGTGGGCGTCAAGACGGCGCTGGGCGGCGGAACGCTGACGCCGAATGTCGGCTTCGTGTGGGTGACTGTCGATCCGGAGGCGAGCGTGGGGGCAGGCTCTGCGTTCGATCTGTTCGTATCGGGCGACGATCACAGCTCGTTCCGGCTTTTTGCCGGGTTCGACTATGCCGAGACGTTCATCGCGGGGCAGGGCGATGTCACGCTGAAGCTGTCGGCGCGGGTGCTCGAGCAACTCGGCGATGACACGGTGACGCTGACCGCCGGTTTCGGCGGGGGCGGCAGTTTACCGCTGGCGCTGGCTGACGAAGGCCGGACGGCCGGGGAGGCGGCGGCCGGGATCAGCTACGCGGTCGGCGATGCCGTCAGCATCTATGGCGGCTATGAAGGGCGTTTTTCGGAGGGCTCCGACATTCATGCGGCCAGAGCGGGACTGACTGTCAGGTTCTGAGCGCGTCCGGCGGGGCTGGGGCGCGTCGTCCCGACGCGGTTGTCAACCGATGCGGGACGGTCATAGTGGCGACCGGCGGGGCGCTTTTGCGCCGCCGGGACGTTTCGCCATGTCGGTGTTCGAGACACTCGTCGGCCAGATCGATGCCTGCGCGCGGGCGACCGACGCCTCCGAGGCGGGCTTGGGTTTCGCGCGCGCGCTGATGCCCTATGGCCTGTCAGGCCTGGGCACACGCGCCTATCGCCTGCCTGAGGGGCCGGTCAATTCCAGAGGCGTATGGGACGCCGGCGGCAGCGTCGCGACGCTGTGGCCGAAGAACTGGGCGGATACGCCGGGCTTTCGCTATATCTGCCTCGATGAAAATCCGCTGCTGGCGGCCCTTCAGGAGCGCCGCAGCTTTTTCCGTTACAGCGACCTTGCTCCCCATGCGCAGCACGGCACGTATTGGGAGGCCTTCAGCGAGGGCAACATTTCGGAAGGGATCGGGATCATCGCCTTCGGGCGCGGGCGGCAGGTTTCGTCGGTCGCGATGACCTTCGTGCGGCTGGAGATGTCGCCCCGCGAGATGGCGGTCGTCCGCACGGCGGGAATCGTGCTGGCGGAGCGGACGGCGATCCTGTCGCGGCCGGACGATCCA
>JAPUEF010000306.1 GCA_027492655.1 Alphaproteobacteria bacterium
TCCCGGCAGCGGCTCGCCGCGCCCGAAATCGCGCCGCGCGCCTGCCGCGTAATAGCGCAGGAAATCGATCGCCTCCCGCACATCCGATATGGCGTTCGCCAGCGTTTTGCCCGCTTCCCGGATGCAAAGCCCTATCAACAGCGCGCGTTCACGCTCGAACAGATCGGCCGTCTTCTCCAGCGCCGTCGCGCGCTCAAGCCCGCCCAGCGCGTCCCACGCCGGCTGCGCCTTCACCGCCGCATCCACTGCCGCCGATACGTCGCTTTTCGAGGCGACGGACACCTGGCCGACGATCTGGCTCAGGCTGGCCGGATTGCGCACCGGCTCCGCCGCGCCGCCGCTCGCATTGCCCGCGATGACGGGTCGCGCGTGGATCGGCGCCGCCAGAGCCTTCTCGACTTCGCTCATCAGCGCGCCGCGCACCGGCATGTCGGCGATCAGCGCGCCGCGCGAATTGAGACGCGGCGAAAACAGGCCCGATGGCAAAGGAATGCGCGGATGCGGCTTTATCTCCATCCGCTCCAGCGCCAGAACCGGATCGGCGATGATGTCGGCGATGGGCGCTTCGTCATCCGCCAGACGATTCACGAACGAGGTGTTGGCGCCGTTCTCAAGCAGGCGGCGAACCAGATAGGCCAGCAAATCCTCATGGCTCCCGACCGGCGCATAGACGCGGCACGGGCCGCCGTTCGCCGTGTCGGCCACCAGCGTGTCGTAGAGCGGCGCGCCCATGCCGTGCAGGCGCTGGAACTCGAATGTCTTGCCCTCGCCCAGCGTCAGCGCCGAGGCGACGGTATGCGCGTTGTGGGTGGCGAATTGCGGATAGAACGCCTCGCCCGCCGCGAGCATGCGGCGCATGCAGGCGATGTAGGAAACGTCCGTCGTCTGCTTGCGGGTGAACACGGGATAGCCGGGATGGCCGAGTTCCTGCGCCCGCTTCACCTCGCTGTCCCAGTACGCGCCCTTCACGAGCCGCACCGGCAGCTGTCGCCCGGCGCTCTCGGCCAGCTCGCGCAGCCAATCCAGAACCGCGGGCGCGCGCTTCTGATAGGCCTGGACAGCGAGACCCAGCCCGTCCCAGCCGGAAAGCGACCCGTCTCGCGCCAGCGCTTCAAACAGATCGAGCGAAATCTCCAGCCGCTCCGCCTCTTCCGCATCGATGGTCAGGGCGATGCCGTGCGCCTTCGCCCGCCGGGCCAGCCCGCCGACCAGCGGCAGCAGCTCGTCCATCACCTGCGTTTTGCGGAATATCTCATAGCGCGGATGCAGCGCCGACAGCTTCACCGAAAGGCTGGGCCGGTCCGCCAGCGTGCCGGGTTTCGCGCCTGCGGCCACCGCGTCCAGCGCCTTTTCATAGGCGATCAGATAGCGCGCCGCATCCTCGCGCGTGAAAGCCGCCTCGCCCAGCATGTCGAAGGAATAGCGATAGAGCGCGCCCTTGCCTTCCTGCGCCTTCGAAAGCGCCTCCTTAATCGTCCGCCCAAGGACGAACTGGCCACCCATGATGCGCATGGCGTAGGTCATCGCCTGCCGGATCACCGGTTCGCCCGAACGCGTGACCGCCTTGCGCAGCGCCGAAGTCCAGCGCGCCGCGCCGCTGTCCTCCAGACGCAGCACCTTGCCGGTCAGCATCAGCCCCCAGGTCGAGGCGTTGACGAAGGTGGAGTCCGACTGGCCGCGATGGCGCTCCCAGTCGGCCGCGCCGATCTTGTCCTTGATCAGCCTGTCGGCGGTCGAGGCGTCCGGCACCCGCAGCAGAGCCTCGGCGAGGCACATCAGCGCGACGCCCTCCTCGCTGGTCAGCGAGTATTCCTGCAGAAAGGCGTCGATCCCACCATCGCGTCGTCCGGCGCGGATGCGGGTGACGAGATCGCGGGCGGTGCGATCGACCCGGCTCGCCTCTTCATCCGAAAACCGCGCTTCGGCGATCAGGGTTCGGGCGAGGCTTGCCTCGTCGGCGAGGTAGAGTTCGGTCAGGCGGGCGCGCTTGGCGGCGAGAGACATCAAAGAATCCGTGTCACGACGTTTCGGCCACTCTAGCGGCTGGCGGGCCGCTTCGCTAACCGGGCGGAATGACAAGGGCGTGCGCCCGTGGCCTTAAAGAAGGCCCAGTTTCGCGAGTTCCGCGCTCAGTTCGCCGCTGGCCCCGCGCGGCAGGTCGGCCGGCGCGTCTTCGGGCTTCAGATATCGCCAGCCCTGGAAGGGCCGGTGCAGCCGCCGGGCGACGGGTATCAGCACCGGCTCGTAGACGATGGCGCAGTGCGGCTGACCGTTTTTGACCGCCGGCTTCAGATCGACGATCGGCTGCCGGGCCGCGATCTGGCCTTTGATCACCCAGTAAAGCGAGCCGCCATCGAGGATTTCATCCCGCCGCTTCGGCGTCATCCGCGTGACGTGGCTGAGCCGTTTGGGGACGCCCTTCATCTGCTTCAGCCGCCCGGCCTGCCAGTCGGCCAGTTCCTCCAGCGTATCGACGCCCACGCACAGCTTCAGGATATGCAACGCCACGCCGCCTCAGCTCTCCGCAGCGAACCGAACCAGCAGCATGCCCTCGATCACCTGATCGCCTGGCTTCGCCAGAACTTCGGCGACCTTCGCATCGGCCGGCGCGGTCAGCGTGTGCTCCATCTTCATGGCTTCCAGAACGGCCACCGGCGCGCCGCGTTTGACCGCCCTGCCCGCTTCCGCGAGCATCTGGATCACCTTCCCCGGCATCGGCGCGACAATGTCACCGCCGCGCGTATCGCCGGCCTCCTCGACGTCGAACGGATCATGCAGCGCCAGCGTGCGCGTTTCGCCGTTGCGGATGAAGGTGACGCCGGACGGGCTAGCCTCGAACCACACGTCGAACCGTGCGCCGTCGATCGCGCCTTTCAGGCGGTTCCCCTCCAGCCGGGCCGTAACGGTGAAACCAGCATCGCCCACCTCTACCCGGTCGCCACGGATCGCCGCTTCGCCGTCCGCGAAGCGCACGAGGTCGAACCCCGCCCCGCCGATTCGGAACGTATCGTTGATGCCCCACGGCCCAGGCAGCGCCGAGGCCGACGCCAGCAGCACGCCTTTCGCCGCAAGCGCGATGTCTTCAGGCCGCGCCGCGCCCGGCTTGGGGGCCAGCGCCGCCATGTTCCGGTCGATGAAGCCGGTGTCGATGTCACCGGCCGCGAAGGCCGGGTCGCGCAGGCATCGCGCGACGAACGCCGCATTGGTCTTCACGCCGGCGACTTCAACCTGCTCCATCGCGCGCGCCAGCTTCAGCCGCGCCTCGTCGCGCGTCGCGCCATGGGCGATGACTTTGGCGATCATCGGGTCGTAGAACATCGTCACCGCGTCGCCTTCGCGCACCCCCGCATCGACGCGGATATCGCCCGACGGCAGGCCAAGCCGACGCAACGCGCCGATCGACGGCAGGAAGTTCTTCGCGGGGTCTTCGGCGTAAAGACGCGCTTCCAGCGCATGCCCGTTCAGAGCGATCGCCGACTGCGCCGGCAGTCTCTCGCCCGCCGCCACACGGAACTGCAGTTCGACCAGATCGAGCCCCGTGATCTCCTCGGTCACGGGATGCTCGACCTGAAGACGGGTGTTCATCTCCATGAAGAAGAAGCCGTCGGGGCGCAGGCCGCGCGACGAATCGACGATGAACTCCACCGTCCCGGCGCCGCGATATCCGATCGCCAGCGCCGCCTGCACGGCGGCCGCACCCATTGCGGCGCGCGTTTCGGCGTTCATCCCCGGCGCGGGCGCTTCCTCGATCACCTTCTGGTGGCGGCGCTGCAATGAGCAGTCCCGCTCGAACAGATGTACGGCATGCCCATGCGCGTCGGCGAAGACCTGCACCTCGACATGACGCGGGTTAGTGACGAATTTCTCGATCAGAACCCGCTCATCGCCGAATGCCGCGAGCGCCTCGCGCTTCGCGCCTTCCAGCGCCTTGGCGAAGTCCGCAGCGGCCTCGACCTTGCGCATGCCCTTGCCGCCGCCGCCCGCGACCGCCTTGATCAGCAACGGATAGCCGACCCCGGCCGCTTCCTTCGCCAGCCGTTCCGGCGACTGGTCATCGCCCTGATAGCCCGGCACCACCGGCACACCGGCCCTGGAAACGATGTCCTTCGCCGCGTCCTTCAACCCCATCGCCTTGATCGCCCCGGCGGGCGGTCCGACGAAGACGATTCCGGCCGCAGCGCAAGCCTCCGCGAACGCCGCCCGTTCCGACAGGAAGCCGTAGCCGGGATGGATGGCCTCGGCTCCGGTGCGTTTCGCCGCGTCGATGATCGCATCGATGCGCAGATACGACTCCGCTGCCGCCGATCCGCCGATATGCACCGCCTCGTCCGCCGCCGCGACATGCCAGGCGTTGCGGTCGGCGTCGGAATAGACCGCGATGGTGCGCAGGCCCATGCGCTTCGCCGTGCGCATCACGCGCAGTGCGATCTCGCCCCGGTTGGCGACGAGGACGGAGGTGAACGTCATGCGTCTCGGACCGCCCAGCTCGGCTTGCGCTTTTCGAGGAACGCGGTGAGGCCTTCCTTCGCTTCGTCGGACACGCGGCGCTCGGCGATCATCGCGACGGTTTCCTCCGCCAGGTCTTCATCGACCGGCATGAACGTCACGAGATCCAGCAGCTCTTTGGCCGCCCCCAGCGCGCCGGGCGCGCCGAGCAGCAGCAGCGAGACGATCCGCTCGCTCTCCGCCGCCAGCGCGGGCGCGTCCGCCACGACCCCCTGGATCAGCCCGAGGCGCAGCGCCTCGGCGGCGTCGAAACGCTCGCCGGTCAGGAAATAGCGGCGCGCGGCGCGCGGGCCGATGGCTTCGACCACATAGGGCGAGATCACCGCCGGAATGAGGCCCAGACGCACTTCCGACAGGCCGAACACCGCATCGGAGGTGGCGATGGCGATGTCGCAGGCGGCGACCAGGCCGGTGCCGCCGGCCAGCGCCGCGCCATGCACCAGCGCTATGGTGGGCTGACGCAGCGCCCGCAGCTTCATCAGCATCAACGCGAAATCGCCGGACTCATCGCGCACTTCGGCCTCGGTCTGATCCGCCGCCTTGCGCATCGCAGCCAGATCGCCGCCGCCGGAGAAGCTTTTCCCCGCGCCGTCGATCAGCACCACGCGGATGCCGTCCTGATCTTCGAGATCGATTTCTTCAAACGCATCAACGACGGTTATGGCCCAGTATCGCGTTGATTTTCTGCACGAACTCCGGGTTGAAGGCGTTGTGCACATGCGGGCGGTTGAGCGTGATCATCGCCACGCCCTCCTGCGTCACGTTCAGCAGGACTTCATCGACGGGGGGATCGATCGGGGTCTCGGACATGGGTTTCACCTACATGCGGAACACGCCGAAGCGTGTATCGGGAATGGGAGCGTTGAGCGCGGCGGCGAAGGCGAGCGCCAGAACGCGGCGCGTATCGGAAGGCTGGATGATACCGTCGTCCCACAGCCGCGCGGTCGCGAAATAGGGATTGCCCTCATCTTCGTAACGGGCGCGGATCGGAGCCTTGAACGCGGCCTCGTCCTCGGCGCTCCAGCTTTCGCCGCGCGCCTCAATGCCTTCGCGGCGCACGGTCGCCAGAACGCTTGCCGCCTGCTCGCCGCCCATCACCGAAA
>JAPUEF010000307.1 GCA_027492655.1 Alphaproteobacteria bacterium
CCCGCGCCGCTGAGCGCCTTTCAGCGGCCGCGCACATAGGCGCGCATGCCGCGCGCCAGATGGTCGAACACCGCAGCCATTCGCCGCTCGCGCTTCAGCGCTCCGTGCATCACCACCCAGATCGGCAGATCGTAGGCGATCTCGCGCGGCAGCACGGGGATCAGCGCGGGGTCACGCGCCGCGATGGGCAGCTGGCAGACCCCGATGCCGAACCCGGCGCGCAAGGCCGCCAGTCCCGCCAGATCGTTATCGACCCGCAGCGCGAACATCTCGCGATCCAGCTTCAGCGCCCCCGAGACGGTGTTGAGGAACGGGTCGGCGCGGTCGAACCCGATCACCGGATGGGACCATAGCTGACCGGCGTTCTGCGGCAGGCCGTGACGTTCGGCGTAGCGCGTATGCGCGAACAGACCGATCCTCACCGTGCCGACTTTCGCCGACAGCAGCGCGCCCTGCTTCGGCGTCGTCATGCGCACCGCGATGTCGCTGTCGCGGCGCAGCAGGTCGGCGGACTTGCTCGACAGCGACAATTCAAACGCGAGGCCCGGATGGGCGGCGCGTAACGGAGCCAGCAACCCTGGCAGCACCTCGGCGCCGACCACCTCGCTGGCCGCGATCCGCACTGCCCCGCTCAGCGCTTCGGCATCGCCTGTCGCGGCCCGTCGCGCGGCGGCGGCGGCGGCATCCATCGCTTCGATATGGGGCAGCAGCGTCAACCCGCGCGGATGGCGCGTGAATAGCGGCGCGCCGCCCAGCGCCGCCTCCAGCGCCTCGATATGACGGCCCAGAGTCGGCTGGCTCAGCGTCAACGCGGCGGCGGCGCGCGACAGACTTCCCTCCCGCATCACGGCGAGGAACGAGCGATAGAGCGTCCAGAGCCCGGCTTCCGACATTCAGAATTGAATATCAGAGATACATATTCATGCAATTTCATATCTGTCCGCACGGCCGCATATCGGGCGAAGGCTACGGAGGCGGCGATGAGCGAGACGAAGACGGCGAAGACCATTCTGGTGATCGGCGCGACAGGCGGCATCGGCGGCGCGGCGGCGGCGGCCTTTCTGCGGGGCGGCTGGCGCGTCGTCGCGCTCAACCGCGATCCCGAAACCGCCGCCGCCCACGCGCCGCGTTCGGGTCTTTTATGGGTGAAAGGCGACGCGATGCGCAGCGAAGATGTGGCGCGCGCCGCCGCCGGGGCCGACATCGTCTTTCATGGGGCCAATCCACCCGGCTATCGCAACTGGAAGGGGCTGGCTCTTCCGATGCTGGCCTCGTCCATCGCGGCGGCGCGCCAGGCGGACGCGCGGCTTCTCCTGCCGGGCACGGTCTATAATTACGGCCCCGATGCCGGCACGCTGCTGGACGAGGACGCGCCGCAGCACCCGCAGACCCGCAAGGGCCTCATCCGCGTGGAGATGGAACGGCGTCTGGAAGACAGCGGCGTGAAGACGTTGATCGTGCGGGCCGGCGATTTCTTCGGCCCCGCCGCCGGCAATAACTGGTTCGGCCAGGGTCTGGTGAAGCCTGGCCAGCCCTTGCGGTCGATCCTTTATCCCGGCCCGCATGACGTCGCCCATCAATGGGCCTATCTGCCTGATCTCGGCGAAACCTTCGGGCGTCTGGCGGACCGCGAAGACGACCTGCCGCGCTTCGCCCGCTTTCATTTCGCAGGCCATACGCTGACGCGCGGCATCGAGATGGCGCAGGCGATCCGCCGCGTCGCCGGTCAGCCCGATCTGCCGATCCGCGCGCTGCCGTGGTTCGCATTGCGCTTCGTCGCGCCATTCAACGAGACGATGCGCGAGATGCTGGAGATGCGTTATCTCTGGCGGCGTCCGCTCACGCTGACGAACGCACGTCTGACGGCGTTTCTGGGCGCTGAGCCGCACACGCCGCTGGACGAGGCGGTGCGGGCGACGCTGAAAGGGCTGCGGATAACGGTCTAGGCGGTCAAGGCTGCGTCACGCCCGACGAGAAGACGCGACGTTACAGACCTGCGCAGGACTTTTCGGCGGCCGCAGCGGCGTCGTTTGCGGCCTGCAGCGACGTAGCCAGCTCCTTGCCCTTCACGTCGTGGTCGTCTTTCAGCTTGTTGATGATCTTGTGATTGTCGCGTTCGCCCGACGCGATGATCTTCAGATAGTCGGTATAGATCGCCAGCTCCTTGGGCGTAATCGCCGCGCCGATCGTATCGGTCAGGCAGGCGCAGTAGCTGGATGAATTGCCGCTGGCCACGCAATAGCCGAGGAAATCCAGCTTGGGGTCGCCGGTTTCCTGCGCCGCGGCGGGAAGGGTCATCGCGGCGGCGAACAAGGCGGCGGTAAAGGCGTTCATCTGGTGCGGCTCCGGCAAATCAACCAGCCGCAGATAAGCGGCGGGGCCGTGAACGGTCAATGAATGACGCCACTACAACAGCGCCGCTTCGCCCGCATGCCCGCTGCCGAGATCGCCGTAACGGTGCAGTTGCGATCCCTGCTCGCGCAGCCAGTCCTGCGCGGCGGTCGAGTCGCCGACCATTCGTTCGACCAGCCGCCAGAAACGCGGCCCGTGGTTCATTTCGCGCAGATGCGCCACTTCGTGGGCGGCGACATAGTCGAGCACGAAGGGCGGAGCCATCACCAGACGCCACGAGAACGACAGCGCGCCGTTCGACGAGCATGATCCCCAACGGCTCGCGCCGTCGCGAATGGTGACGCGGCTGACCTTCACGCCCAGCGTTTCGGCGTAGAACTCGACCTTGCGGTTCAGATGGAAGCGGGCCTGACGCTTGAACCAGTCCTCGACGCGGCGGGCGACGAATTCCATCCCGCCGGAAACGCGGATGGTCGGGCGGTAGGCCTCCTGATCGATCACCACCAGCCCGCGCTGCGAGCCGGACCAGCGGATGACATGATCGACGCCGCGATACGGTACCGTCGCGCCGGGCGCGAACGGCACGGCGGGCGGCACGCGGGCCAGCCGCTCGGCGATCCAGCCGCGTTCCTGCCGGGCGAAATCGAGCGCCGGATTCACGGCCCGCGCCGAGGGCGCGACCACCGAGACCGCGCCGGTTGAAGGATGCACCTTCACGATGATGCGGCGCGCGCGCGGATTGATGCGGACGTTCAGCGGCACCGGCTGTCCGCCGATCCGCATCAGGTTCTTGGAGGTCGCGCGCGTCACGACGATCGGCTCCCCCAACTCTTCACGGGAGGCATCTGATCATGGCGGGCGGGCGGGGGCCAGTCGCAATCGCCCCCCGCGACACACAATCTCCGTGATCGGGTCGCGCGAAAGAATGATGAGTATTATCATATAGTTAGGAGAAGATCGCGAGGTTGGGCGCCGCGCCGATGAATACATCTTGTGATTGAAGAGGTTAGTAGGACACACGCGCCCGTCTCGGCCCTCAAGCCCTAGTATGTTACCTTTACGGAAAGCCTATGCCGGGGATCGAATCAGGATACTGGACCCCCGCCGCCGGCCCGCCTACATCCCGCCCATGACCGAGACTATCCAGGCAGCCCAGGCTCACCTCGCCGAAGAGTTCCAGCTCTTCGAGGACTGGATGGATCGCTATCAGCTGCTGATCGATATGGGGAAGGCGCTGGACGCGCTGCCCGAGGCCGAGCGCAGCGACGATCTGAAAGTCCCCGGCTGCCAGAGCCAGGTATGGTTGAAGAGCGCGTTCGATGGCCGTCTCATGCATTTTCGCGCGGCGTCGGACGCGATCATCACCTCTGGTCTGATCGCGTTGCTGCTGAAGGTCTATTCCGGCCGCACGCCGCAGGAAATTCTGCAGACCCCCTTCACCCTCGCCGCCGATATCGGCCTGCAGGCGCATCTCTCGCCCAGCCGCGCCAATGGCTTCGCCAACATGGTCCGGCGTATCGCCGAAGATGCGGCGAAGCACGCCTGATCGTCAGTTCCCCAGAATGATCGCGGCGAGCGCGTCATAATCGCCGCCGAAATGATGACCCTCACCCAGCATCTTCGCCGTGACATTCTTCGGCGGCGCGGCTGCCAGCGCGGGGCACGCACCATCGTCGTCGGCGGAATAGATGCAAAGCACCGGCACGCCGGAGTCCTGCCGCACGGCGTCGGCGACATTGTCGCCGTCCGAAGGCTCGTCGCCCAGCCAGTAGGACGATGAGAACTCGAACACCGCCAGCGTGCCTGGCACCAGCAGCACCATGCGCGAGATCATCGCTTTCGAGGCGTCGGCGAGCTGCGGATAGAAGACCGGCGAAACCTCGGCCCCGAAAGAATAGCCCACGATCATCACCTTCGCGCCGGCGTCCGAAGCGCGGATCGCGTCCAGCACCCGGTTGATGTCGGCGGCGGTCTGATAGGCGCTCTTGGCCTCCCAGTAATAGTCGAGCGTATTGAAGCCGACGACCTCGATGCCTTTGGCGGCAAGACTGGCCGAGATCGACTGGTCGATCCCCGCCCAGCCGCCGTCGCCGGTCAGGAAGATGGCATAGGATTGCGGCGTGCCTTCGCTGGGCACCACGGTCAGCGGCAGATCGTCCAGCCCCGAAATATCGACATGCGCGGGCACGGCGGCGGGCGCGCCATCGCCCGATTTCTGCGCCTGCTCGAACGCCGTCTGCGTGGCGGCGAGATCGACATAGGCGGCGGCGATCTGGTCGGCCAGCGGCGTCCCGGCATTCGCGGCGACCGCCTTCGCGCCGGGGCTGGCGGCGATGAAGGCCGCGACATCGCCGGCGGCGCAGCCCTGTCCCGCAATGCCGTTCAGCGCGACAAAATTGTCGAGGCCGGCGGCGGCGGGCGGATAGGCGAAACCGGACGGCGTCGCTTTGCCATGCAGATCGTCCGAATGGCCTTTGCACATCGGCTTCACGGTCTTCAGCACAGGGCAGAAGCCTGCCGCCAGCGCGCCCTTGAAGGTGTCTTCCGGGCCTTGCGCGAAAGCGGGATACGCCGCCGCCGCGCCTTCGCCGATTCCAACCAGAATGGGTTGATAATAACGCTTCAGCCCCAGCGTCTTCTCGCCGTACTGGGCAAGGCCCTGCAGATCGGCGGCTGGATAGACGCAGCCCGCGCCATCGCGGTCCAGTTCCCCCTTATAGGCCTTCCAGTCGATGCCCAGCACCAGCGCGCCCTTCGCCGACAGCGCGGCGGCGACGGCCTCGGCCTCGGCGTTCCATCCGCCCGCATCGGACAGCAGCAGCGCTACCGATTGCGGATCGCCGGACGGTGCGATCACCTTCACCTTGCCGAAGCGCCCGAAGCTGATCGGGTCCGCCGCCGCAGCGGCGGCGGTCAGCGCGAAACCCAGCGCAGCGGCGACAGCCAGTCGTTTCATGGTGTTCTCTTTCCGGCGATGTCGCGATAGGCCGCGAGATATTGCGGCATCCAGTTCTTCTCGACGCTGAAGCCGTGCCCGACCTTTGGCAAGGGCACCACGGTCGCGCCGGGGATCTTGTTGACGAAGGCGATGGTCGCATCGGCGGTGCAGACCTGATCGATCATGCCCTGCAGCGCGGTGAAGCCGGCCAGCCCGCTCGACGCGTCGGAATAGAGATAGCCGGTCTTGATCATCTTCACGCTCAGCTCGGCGGCGCCGCCGCTGGCGCAGAGCG
>JAPUEF010000308.1:0-20615 GCA_027492655.1 Alphaproteobacteria bacterium
CTGATCGTGGGGGTGGGCCGGCGGCGCGGGCGTAACCGGTGGGGCTGGCGGCGGGGGGATGCGGGGCGGGGGGGGCGGCACGACAGGACCGGGCGGCGGAGGCGGTGGGGGTGGCGGCGGCGGCGGTTCGGGGCTGGCGGGAGCGGCCGGCGGCGCAGGCGGCGACGGCGGCACCTGGGCGTGCAGCGGCAGAGCCAGTCCGGCGGTGACGGCCAGGACAAGAGCGAGGCGGGTGGCGCGCATGGGCCTTCTCCAGACCGAGCGCCCCAGAGGGGCCGAGAAGCGTGTCAGGTCGAGTTGAGGACAGTCTGCGTGACAAGCCCATCACACCGGCACGCGGAAATCTGTGGCGAATGTCGCGCGCGGCATCGTTTTGGGGCAGATAGCAGGCGTGACCAAGGGGGGCCAGGACGCCATGCGCCGCACGATTTCCATCCTCGCCGCCGCCTGCTGCGCCCTGATGCCGGCGGGTTGCGCCTCGCTGAGCGCCCAGGCGAACGATCCCCTGCTGGATGCCAGCGAAACCCACGGCTACCGGCTGGCGAGCTTTTCATCGAACCGATCCAGCGACGATCTTCTGGTGGTGGTCTCGTTCTCGGGCGGCGGCAAACGCTCGGCCGCGTTCGGCTATGGCGCGCTGATGGCGATGCGCGACATCACCTTCACCTATAAAGGCGAAACGCGGAACCTGCTGCACGAGATCGACATCCTGACCGGGGTGTCGGGCGGCAGCTTCCCCGCCGCCTATTACGCGCTGCACCGCGATTCGATGTTCCAGACCTTCCGCAAGGACTTCCTGGACGAAGACCTGAACGACGAGATCGCGGGCATCTATCTGCTGCCCTGGCGCTGGGACTGGATGGTGAACCCCAACTGGGGGACCAATGACGAGATGGCGCGCGTCTATGACGACAAGATGTTTCACGGCGCCACCTTCGAGGATCTGGAGAAACTGGGCCCGCCCTTCGTGATGGTGCAGGCGACGGATCTGGCGAACGGCGCGCCCTTCCCCTTCGCCCAGAGCCAGTTCGACATGATCTGTTCGAATCTTTCGACCTATCCGCTGGCGCGCGCGGTGGCGGCATCGAACGGCTTCCCCATCCTGTTCACGCCGATCGTGCTGACGAACTACCGCGACAATTGCGACATAAAGGAGCCCGCCTGGGTGACGAAAGGCATGGCGGATCCGGATCCGCTATCGCGCCAGCGTCAGCAGGCGATGCTGGCGCGCCGCTACATGCGCGTGGACGGGCCGAGCTATGTGCATCTGATCGATGGCGGGGTGGGCGATAATCTGGCGATGCGCGGATTGCTGGATTACATCTCGCGCTACGACAACCCGGCGCAGGCTCCCGACCCCGACGGCAATCTGAAAAAGCTGACGCGGGTCTTGTTCATCTCGATCGACGGGCAGGCCGATCAGGACCGCGAGATCAGCCGCGCCCCCATCGTCGGCGATCTGCTGCGCATCGCCAACGCCGTCACCTCGAACACCATCGACCGCTATAATTTCGAGACGCTGCGGCTGGCGCGATCGGCGGCGCACAACCTGGCCGACAATCTGACCGAGCTGCGTTGCAGCCATGGCGGCAAGGGACCGGGCGCGCGGTCGGAGATGGTGCATATCGCGCTGAGCGAACAGCCGGACGCAGACGCGCTGAAGGAAATTCCGACCGGGCTGACGATCTCGAAAGCGCAGGTCGATCAGCTGATCGAAGCGGGCGAGGCGGCCGTATCGGGCGACGCCAATCTGGCGCAGTTCCTGGCCGAAGCGGACACAGCGGACGCCTGCCCGGCGAGCGTCGCGGCGAAATGAAACGGCGCGCCGGTTTCCCGGCGCGCCGCCTGAAGCCCTGAGGGCGGTTCGATGCCGGCGCCGCTTACTGCGGCGTCGCTTCCACGGTCACGCCGAACGCATCGGCGCCGCTGATCGGATCGAACATCGCGCCCATGCCGGTGCCCATGGTGATGGGCGACGCCGGCTGCAGTTTGATGGTGAGCGTGCCGGGCGAGTTGATGAACGCCTTGAACGCGGCGACGATGCCCTTCACGCGGTCGGTCAGCGGCTTCACCGTGCCGTCGGGCTGGGGCACGCCCGCCTCGAACTGGGTGAGCTGAGCCAGCGCCTGCTGCTTCAGCGCGTCCGGCGTCGTGTTTTCCTCGCGCGCCGCGACGGCGAGAAATTTGTCGAAGCCGCCATTGTTCTTCAGGAAGAACTGCGCGCCGGTGATGCCGACGCCCATCATCGCGGCCTGCGCCATGTTCGGATCGATCAGCTGGGCGAGATTGATGCCGGTGAGATCGATCGACAGCGCCGCGTCGAACAGCTGCGATTCCGCGATGCGCAGCTCTTTCAGGCTGGCTCCGCCGCCCGCGCCGTCGAACGCCCATTCGACGCCGAGATCGAGATCGAGATGGTCGAGGCCCAGCTCGCCCAGGCCTTCCGCGCCGCCCGTGCCGTCATTCGGCGCGGGCTTGTAGTAGATGTCGTTGACCGAGAGCTTCAGCGATGCGGGGACCAGCCAGAAGAAGCTGACGGGATCGACCGTGTAGCTGGCGATGGTGACGGTGGCGCCGCCCATTTCATAGGAGAGGCCGTTCACCGACGCCGCGCCGAAATACATCAGCGCATCGGGCGAAACCGGCGGCAGCTCGGCCTTCAGCAGCCAGGGGATCAGCTTGGAGAGATCGCCACCATCGGCCTTGGCCGATTCCATCTTCGAGGTGAGGCCGGCGGCGACGGATTGGAAATTCTCAAGCGACGACGCGCCGAACTGGCCACGATTGATGCCGCCCATCGACAGCGACTGCACCGACACCTTGCCGCCGGGATTGTCGATGGTGAGCTGCGACACCTTGATGTCGCCCGAGATCACGCTGTCGAGCAGCGCGCCGAGAAACTGGATGCCGGACTTTTCATCGTTCGGCGCGCCGGCCTGGCCCGGCGGCTTGAACTGCAGCTGCTTCATCTG
The DNA here is from genome assembly GCA_027492655.1 of Alphaproteobacteria bacterium. GTDB lineage: Bacteria > Pseudomonadota > Alphaproteobacteria > Micropepsales > Micropepsaceae > JADZAI01. Next base: position 2,973 of record JAPUEF010000308.1, read on the forward strand.
AACGCCGCCGGACGAAATTTCGGCGACCGCGCCGATCTGCGCGCCGTTCATGGTCATGGAAGCGTTCTTGACGACGATGTCGCCGAACAGCTGCTTGAAGGTTTCATCCGGCGTCGCGCCATAGGCGGCGAAGTCGAAGACATGCGTGAATGCGGCCATGTCGAGGCCGCGCAGGCCCACTTCCTGGACCGCGATGAAGTTCTGCGTTTCGTTCTTCGGATCGACGATCTTCAGATCGCGGATCGTGGTGATGCCGGTCAGCGCATCGTACGACTTGCCCGCATAGGTGGCCTTCACCGTCGGCGGCAGCAGCTTGAGCAGCGCATCGACATCGACTTCGCCGGCGACGATGTCCTGCGCCATGGCGGGCGGAGCAAAGCTAAGCGGCGCGGCCCCGAGGCCGGTCGCGAGCGCGGTGGAAAGAAGAAGAGCCGAAAGGCTGAAACGCATGGTCGTTCGATCCCAAGTCTGCGGGCCGGGAGGCGGCCCTAACGGCATGTTTCATACGTGAAACATTGCGGCAGGCATATGACGAACCCGGATTAGCGTGACCAACGCCTCAATATCCGGCTTGTATATAACTTACTGGTTAGTTATATACGGCGCATGACCCTGCCGAAAACCAGATGGCGGCGGCGATCGGCCGCGCGGCCCGACGAAATACTGGACGCCGCCCTGACGGCGTTCATCGAAGCGGGTTTCGACGCCGCGCGGATGGATGACATCGCGGCGCGCGCCGGCATTTCAAAGGCGGGCGTCTATTTGTATTTCGGCAGCAAGGAAGCGTTGCTGCGGGCGCTGATCGACCGCGAGATCGCGCCGATCGCCACGCTGCTGGCGGGGTTTGCAGAAACCGGCGGCGCCGACCCGGAAGGGACGCTGCATCTGATGGCGACCGTCGCCATCGAGCGCTTGAGCGACCCGCGCTTCTTCGCCGTGCCGCGCCTGATCATCGCGATCTCGGGGCGGTTTCCCGACATCGCCGATTACTATCGCACCGAGATCGTCGAGCGCGCCATCGCGGCGCTGTCGAGCCTGATCGCCAAGGGCGTCGCGCAGGGCGTGTTCCGTCCGGTCGATCCCGTTCTGGCGGTGCGCGCCGTCGTGGGGCCGGTGCTGTTCGCGGCGCTGTGGCGGCATGTGCTGCGCGGCGATACCGACGTGCCGCCGGCCAGGGTGATCGAAGGGCAGATCGACCTTCTGCTGAACGGACTGAAGCCATGACACGGATTTTCTTCATCGGTGCGGCGGCGGCTCTGCTGGCCGCCTGTTCGCCGCAGGCCGACGACACGCTGCAGGGATATGGCGAGGCGGTGTATCTGACCATCGCGCCGCAGGATGGCGGGGTGATCGCCAGCATGAACGTGATCGAAGGCGCGCAGGTTCAGGCCGGCGAGGTTCTGGCGACGCTGGACGGCGCACGCGCAGGCTTTCAGCGCGACGCGGCGCTGGCGGCGGCGGTGCGCGCGCGGGCCAACGTGGCGGAGACCGGAGCGCTGGCCGAAGGCGTGCGGCAGGCCGAAGCGAGTCGCGACCTCGCCGCGCGGACGCTCGCCCGCACGGAAGATCTGGTGAAACGCGGCAACGCCTCGAAGGCGCAACTGGATGCCGACCGCGCGGCGCTGGCCTCCGCCGACGCGGCGCTGGCGGCTGCGCGGGCGCAGCGGGATGCAGCGGTGCGGCAGCTTGGCGGCGCGGAGGCCAATCTGAACCTCGCCGAACGTCAGCTGGCCGACCTGACGCTGAAAGCGCCGGCCGCCGGCACCATCGAGCGCATCTATCGCCGGGCGGGCGAGGTGACGCCGGCGGGCGCGCCGGTGATGGCGCTGTTGCCGCCGGGGAACATGAAGGTGCGGTTCTTCGCGCCCGAGGGTCTGCTGGGAAAGCTGAGCGTCGGGGGCGTGGTGAAGATCGCCTGCGACGGCTGCAGGGACGGTCTGACGGCGCGCATCTCGTATATCGCGCATGAGCCCGAGTTCACGCCGCCGGTCATCTATTCGCTGGAGGAGCGGGCCAAGCTGGTGTTCCTCGTGGAAGCCATCCCGAGCGACCCTGCCGCCATCCGGCCCGGCCTGCCGGTGGACGTGACGCTGAAATGAGCAGCGAAGCGGTCATCGATGTAAGCGGGCTGACCAAACGGTTCGGCACGAAGACGGTGGTCGACCATGTCGATCTGACCGTGCCGCGCGGGGCAATCTATGGATTTCTCGGGCCGAACGGTTCGGGGAAGACGACGACGATCCGCATGGTGTGCGGGCTGCTGCGCCCCGATGCGGGATCGGGCCAGGTGCTCGGCTATGACGTCGTGAAGGACAGTGCGCATATCAAAGCGCGCACCGGCTATATGACGCAGAAGTTCTCGCTCTACGAAGACCTCTCCATCGCTGAGAACTTAAGCTTCGTCGCGCGGTTGTTCGACGTGAAGGACCGGGCGCGGCGCGTGGAAGAGGCCATCGAAGACCTTGGCCTCACGGCGCGCGCCAGACAACTGGCCGGGACGCTGTCGGGCGGTTGGAAGCAGCGCGTGGCGCTGGCCGCCTGCATGATCCACGATCCCGATCTGTTGCTGCTGGATGAGCCGACGGCGGGCGTCGATCCCAAGGCCCGGCGCGACTTCTGGGACCAGATCCGCCGCTATGCGGCGCGCGGGGTCACCACGCTGGTCTCCACGCATTATATGGACGAGGCGGTGCAGTGCGATTCCATCGCCTATATCGCCTATGGCAAGAAACTGATCGACGCGCCGACGCGCGACATTCCGCGCGCCGTGGGCCTTAGCGCCTATGAGGTGACGGCGGACGATCTGGACGGTGCTGCGGAGACGCTCCGCGCGCGCGAGGGCGCGGAGCTGGTGGCGCGGTTCGGCCAGAGCCTGCATGTCGCCGGCACCGACAAAGCACGGCTGGACGCGGCGCTGCGTTCCATCGCCGCGATGCCGGGCTTCACCGCGACGCCCATCGAGGCGGGACTTGAGGAGGCGTTCATCCACCTGATGTCGCAGAGCGCGGACAACATGGCATGAGCGGGCGCATCCCCTTTTCGCTGAGCCGCGTCGCCGCCGTGTTCGTGAAGGAGCTGGTGCAGATGCGGCGCGACCGGCTGACCTTCGCGATCCTCTTCGCGATGCCGCTCGTCCAGCTTCTGCTGTTCGGCTATGCCATCAACACCGATCCGCGCCACATGCCGACCGTGGTGGAGGCGCGCGAGGACGGGCCGATGACGCGGGCGCTGCTCGCCTCGATGCATGCCTCGACCTATTTCGAGATCGTCAAGGTGACGACGCGGGCCGGCGAAGGCGAAGAGATGCTGCGCGCGGGGGAAACCAATTTCGTCGTCACCGTGCCGGAAGGGTTCGAGCGACGTTTCGTGCGCGGCGAGCGGCCGCAATTGCTGATCGCCGCCGACGCGACCGATCCGATCGCCGCCGGCGGGGCGATCGGCGCCCTGCCCCAGATCGCCGCCACCGCCTTCGCGCCGTTCCTGGAAGGTACGCTGTCGGGCCTCGCGGCAGGGCCGCCGCCTTACGAGATCGTGGCGCAGCGGCTTTACAATCCAGCGGGCGAGACGGCGTTCAACATCGTGCCGGGCCTGCTGGGTGTCATCCTCACCATGACGATGGTGATGATCACCTCCATCGCGCTGACCCGCGAGATGGAGCGCGGCACGATGGAAACGATGCTGGCGACGCCGCTGAAGCCCACCGAAGTGATGCTGGGCAAGACCACGCCCTATATCTTCATCGGCGCGGGGCAGACGGCGCTGGTTCTGGGGATGGGCGCATGGCTTTTCGGCATTCCCTTCACCGGCTCGCTCGCCGCGATGCTGACCGGCACCGGCGTCTTCGTGCTCGCGTGCCTGATGCTCGGCTATCTCATCTCAACCGTCGCCAAGACGCAGATGCAGGCGATGCAGATGACGTTCTTCGTCTTCCTGCCGTCGATTCTGCTCTCCGGCTTCATGTTCCCCTTCGCCGCCATGCCCCGGTGGGCACAGGGCATCGGCGAGGCGCTGCCGATCACCCATTTCCTGCGCATCGTCCGCGAGACGATGCTGAAAGGCGCGGGGTTCGAGGCGATTGCGGGCGACCTGTGGCCGCTGGGGATTATTCTGGCTGTGCTGACGGGGTTGGCGCTGCTGCGGTTTAGACGGACGCTGGATTGAGGTACTAAGGGGGAGGGAGAGGGAGGGGTTGCACTTAACGTCTAGTTCATGCCTTGTTCCTATCCTGTTCGAGTGACTCGAAATTGCTGCGAGCCCGCCGATGAAGCCCACATTTTATGAGTTCTTCGCTGGTGGTGGGATGGCCAAGTTGGGCCTCGGTGACAGCTGGAAATGCTTGTTCGCCAATGACTTCGACCCAATGAAGGCGAAGGCATACGTCGCCAATCACGGAGCCGATCACTTCCATGAAGGCGATGTGGCCAAAGTCGAGGCCAGCCAGCTTCCGGGCTACGCTGACCTGATCTGGGGGTCGTTCCCCTGTCAGGACTTGTCGTTGGCCGGCAAAGGGGCGGGGTTGGCGGGCGAGCGCAGCGGCGTCTTCTGGTCATTCTGGGATCTCGTGAAGCAACTGAAGGTCGAGGGCCGTGCGCCGAAGATTGTCGCGCTGGAGAACGTGTTCGGCTTGCTGAGCGCGCGACGCGGCGGAGATTTCAACGCGATCTGCGAGGCGCTGGCCAAAGAAGGCTACGCCATCGGCGCGATGGTTCTGGACGCCGCGCACTTCCTGCCACAGTCGCGCCCACGCGTGTTCATCGTTGGGTATCTGGGCGAACCGCCCAAAATGCTGACCAGCGCCCTGCCCGACCCGACGATTCACCCTGAACGCCTTCGCAAAGCGCGCAGCGCGCTCGGCAAAGCCGCCGCTGCGAATTGGGTTTGGTGGCGGATGAAGATGCCTGCCGCATCCAACACGGCGCTCGTCGATCTGATCGAAGATGAGCCCGACGGCGTCGCCTGGCATGGCGTAGAAGAGACGCGCCGTCTTCTGACGATGATGACGCCGCTGAATCTGGCCAAAGTTCAGGGCGCGCAATTGACGCGCAAAAAGATGGTCGGCGCGATATACAAGCGGACGCGCATGGACGCCGCCGGCGTGAAGCATCAACGCGCCGAAGTACGGTTCGACGACCTCGCCGGCTGCCTGCGGACGCCCGGCGGCGGATCGAGCCGCCAGTCCATCATCGTCGTGAAAGGAAACAGCGTCAGGTCGCGACTGCTCTCGCCGCGCGAGGCGGCGCGGCTGATGGGGCTGCCGGAAGACTACAAGCTGCCGGCGAAATATAACGACGCTTATCACCTCGCAGGCGACGGCGTGGCGGTGGACGTGGTGCGGCATCTTCGCGAGTGTTTGTTCGAGCCGCTGCTGCGCAAGCGGCTGTCGCAACGCTGCGCGGCATGACGATCAAATTCCGCAGAGATGCAGTCACGCATATTCCCCGCCAGATCGGCGTCTATGCGCTTTGCGATCTCGATGGCGTGCCGATTTATGTCGGGCAGTCCGTCGATGGCATCCAATCGCGAACGCGCCGCCATCTGACATCGGCGCGTTCGGACATCATCGCCAACCGACAGGTCGATGTCTGGGAGATCGCCTATGTCTGGGCATGGCCCGTTCAAGACAAGCAGCATATCGGGCCGCTGGAATCGTTGCTGTTCCATCGCTTCGACCACGTTTCGAAATTGATGAACGGCACGATCCCTATCCCGGTCGATGAGGGAGCCATCGCAGAGCCCGAGAAGTTCGTCGTGCAGGTGATGGCGGAGGAGGAGATCGAGGCGCGCAGGCAGGCGTCTATCCGATTGCCGCGCCAGATCGAACATTATCAACGCCTCGTCGATCATATGCTGACAGTGAAGGACACCAACCAGCTTCGCAGATCGGCTCAAGCGCATTTTGAGCGCCTCGCGCGCTACCATAGGCATTTTCTGGGCCAGGGAAACGCCGATCCCAGCGATTCCGATGACGACGGCGAGGCATAAAAGCCTCCGCTCCCGCATCATGGCGGCGGTCAAAGGTCGCGATACGCAGCCGGAGCTTTTTGTCCGGTCTCTGGCGCATCGGCTGGGCTATCGGTTCAGCTTGACGCGGCGCGATCTGCCAGGCTCTCCCGATCTGACTTTCGTTTCGAGGCGCGCCGTCGTTTTCGTGCATGGGTGCTTCTGGCACGGGCATAGCTGCCCGCGCGGGTCGCGCGAGCCGAAGACGAACAGGAATTACTGGCTGCCGAAGATCGCACGCAATCGCGAGCGCGATGTGCGCGTGATCCGAGAGTTGAAGCGTCTTGGCTGGCGGTCGATGGTGGTATGGGAATGCCAGTTGCGCGACGAGACGAAGCTGGCACGGAGGCTTCGGACGTTTCTAGAAAAATGAAAAGACCGGGCACGAGCCCGGCCTTTTGCATTCGCGATGACGCGTTGGCTTACGCCGCCGCCTTCTGCGCGGCCTTGTAGTTGCCGTAGAAGGTTTCGCCTTTGGCGGCCATGTCGCGCAGCAGCTGCGGCGGGGCGAAGCGGGCGCCGTAGGCTTGCGCCATGCGGTCGCATTCCTCGACGAACTTCTTGAGGCCGACCGTGTCGATCAGGCTGATCGGGCCGCCGGTCCAGGGGGCGAAGCCCCAGCCGAGGATGGCGCCGACATCGGCGTCGCGCGGATCGGTGACGACGTTTTCGGCATAGCAGCGCGCCGCTTCCACCGCCTGGCGATAGAGGAAGCGCTTCTTGAGTTCTTCCACCGCCGCAGGCTCCGCCTCTGTCGTCGTGACCTTCACGAGATCCGCGAGGCCGGGCCACAGGGTCTTGGGGCCCTTGCCGGCGGGGTAGTCGTAGAAGCCCTTGCCGTTCTTGCGGCCGAAGCGGCCTTCCTTCACCACCAGCGCCTCGACGATCGCGTCGGTGGCATTCGGCACGTAAGCGGCGCCGAGGTCTTTCTTCGTCTGCTCGCGCACCTTGTAGCCGAGGTCGAGCGCGACATCGTCGGCGAGCTCCAGCGGCCCACGCGGCATGCCGGTCATGCGGCCGACATTGTCGATGATGGCGGGGGCGATGCCTTCCGCGAACATCTCCTGGCCTTCGCCGACATAGGTGCCGAAGCAGCGTGAGGTGTAGAAGCCGCGGCTGTCGTTCACGACGATGGGCGTCTTGCGGATCTTCTTCACATAATCCACCGCCACCGCGACGGCGTGCGGGTTGGTCTTCTTGCCGAGGATGATTTCCACCAGGCCCATCTTATCGACGGGCGAGAAGAAGTGGATGCCGATGAAGCTTTCCGGGCGCACGCTGGCTTCGGCGAGACCGGTGATCGGCAGCGTCGAGGTGTTCGAGCCGAAGATCGCGGTTTCGGGAAGCACCGCTTCCGCCGCCTTCGTGACCGTCGCCTTGATGTCGCGATTTTCGAACACCGCCTCGACCACCAGATCCGCGCCCTTCAACAGCGCATAATCGGTGGCGGGGGTGATGAGCGCGAGAACGGCGTCGGCCTTCTCTTTCGCCATCTTGCCGCGTTCGACCTGCTTGGCGAGGAGACCGGCCGCATAGGACTTGCCCTTTTCGGCCGCTTCGATGGTCTGGTCGATGAGGATCGTCTCGATCCCGGCGATCGCCTGAACATAGGCGATGCCGGCGCCCATCATGCCGGCACCGATAATGCCGACCTTCTTGGCGTCGGTGGGCGCTTCGTCTTTCGGACGGCGCGCGCCCTTGCCCAGTTCCTGCATCGACAGGAACATCGAGCGCATCATGTTCTTGGCGGTCGGGCTGGCCGACAGCGCCGCGAAGTAGCGCGACTCGATCCGCAGCGCGGCGTCGATAGGCACCTGGATGCCTTCATATACGCACTTCATGATCGATAGCTGGGCGGGGTAGTTGCCGTAGGTGGTCTTGCGCAGCGCGGCGTTGCCCATGACGAACACCGTGCCGCCGCCGGGCGCGTGCGGCGTGCCGCCCGGCATCCTGAAATCCTTCTTGTCCCAGGGCTGGACCGCATCGCCCTTGGTCCTGATCCATTCCTTCGCCGCGCCCACTTCGGTGCCGGCGGGAACGACCGCGTGCACGAAGCCGAGCTTGGCGGCTTCCTGCGGCGTGGACGGCTTGCCTTCGAGGATCAGCGGCAGCGCGGCGGCGGCGCCGATGAGACGCGGCAGGCGCTGGGTGCCGCCGGCGCCCGGCAGAAGGCCGATCTTGGCTTCGGGCAAGCCCAGTTGAATCTTCGGATTGTCGCCGACCACGCGGTAGTGGCAGGCGAGCGTGACTTCCAGACCGCCGCCCAGCGCCAGGCCGTTGATCGCGGCGGCGACCGGCTTGCCGCAGGTTTCAAGGCCGCGCAGCACGCGATTGAAGCCGAACGCGCCTTCGAACTGGCGCTTCAGCTTTTCGTCTTCGGTCAGTTCCGCCGCAGGGCCGGAATTGCCCTCCATCTCGCCGATATCGGCCCCGGCGCAGAAGCCGGACGGCTTACCCGAGGTGAGAACGAGGCCCTTGATGGCGGGATCGGTCTTCACGCGCTCGGCGATGGCGGTGATGTCTTTGAGCGCCGCCGCAGTGAGGGTGTTCATCGAGCGGCCGGGAACGTCGAACGCGGCGAGCGCGATGCCGTCGGAATCGACGCTGAACTTGAAGGTCGTGAGGTCGGTCATTTGGGGTCTTTCCTTCAGACGCGCTGGATCACGGTGGCGGTGCCCATGCCGGCCCCGACACAGAGGGTGACGAGCGCCGTTTCCTTGCCTGTCCGCTCAAGCTCGTCGATGACGGTGGAGACCAGCATCGCGCCGGTGGCCCCCAGCGGGTGCCCCATGGCGATGGCGCCGCCGTTCACGTTCATCTTGTCGTGGCTGATGTTCAGCTTTTTCATCATGCGCAGCACGACCGAGGCGAAGGCCTCGTTCAGTTCGTAGATGTCGATGTCGGCGACGCTCATGCCGAGACGCTTGAGCAGCTTCTCCGTCACCAGCGCCGGGCCGGTGAGCATGATCGACGGCTCCGACCCGATGGAGGAGAAGCCGAGGATCTTCGCGCGGGGCTTCAGGCCCGCCGCGTCGCCGGCTTCTTTCGTGCCGAACAGCACGGCGGCCGAACCATCGACGATGCCCGACGAATTGCCGGCATGGTGGACGTGGTTGACGCGCTCGACCTGCGGATAGCGCTGCTGCGCGACCGCGTCGAAGGCGAACTCGCCCGGCTGGATGAACGAGGGCTGCAACGCGCCCAGCGACTGCATGGTGGTTTCGGCGCGCATGTGTTCGTCGTGATCGAGGAGGATCGCGCCGAGCTGGTCCTTCACCGGCACGACCGATTTCCTGAAGCGGCCCTCGGCCCACGCCTTGGCGGCGCGCTTCTGGCTTTCCACCGCATAGGCATCGACATCCTCGCGGCTGAAGCCGTCGATGGTGGCGATGAGGTCGGCACCGATACCCTGGGGCGCGAAATAGGATTTGAAGGCGAGCGAAGGATCCGACGCCCACGAGCCGCCGTCCGAGCCCATCGGCACGCGCGACATGGATTCGACGCCGCCGCCGATGGCGAAATCGGACTGGCCCGACATGATCTGGGCCGCCGCCATATTGCAGGCTTCAAGGCCCGAGGCGCAGAAGCGGTTGATCTGAACGCCCGCGACGCTCTCGTCGTAGTCGGCGTTCAGCACCGCGAGGCGCGCGATGTTCGAGCCCTGCTCGCCAACCGGGGCGACGCAGCCCATGATGACGTCGTCCACCTTCGCGGTGTCGAGATTGTTGCGGTCGCGGATCGCCTGAAGCGACTGGGTCGCCAGCGACAGCGCCGTGATTTCGTGAAGCTTGCCATCCTTGCGGCCTTTACCGCGCGGCGTGCGGATGGCGTCGTAGACAAAACACTCGGTCATGGGAGTCTCCCTTGCGAGGGCCGCGGCGATGTTTCGCCACGCCGGCCCCAGCCTTGCTCTGGCCGCGACCTATGACCCGCACCGAAGCAGAATCAAGATTGACCCTTACGTAAGCTGCGCAACAATTTTGTTGTGCGGCGCAGCAATCGCCGGAAATCTTGTGTCTGCGACAATCGGGAAATTGACGCCATGTCTCCATTTCCCGATGAAGAGGATGGCAGGGAAACGCGAACGCACCAAAACAGCCAACCGCGAGGCTATTCTTTCGGCGGCGCGCGAGGTGTTCACCAAGCTGGGCTATGGCGCGACCACGGTGCGCGACATCATCCGGGCGACCGATCTCGCCTCCGGCACCTTCTACAACTACTTCAAATCGAAGGAGGAGGTGTTCCAGGCGATTCAGGACGAGAACGCGCTGCGCGTGCGTCCGCGCCTGAGAGCCGAGCGAATCCGTGCACGGAACGTGGAGGAGTTCATCTCGGGCTCGTTCCGCACCTTCTTCGACTATATCGCGACCGACCGGCAGACCTTCGCCGTCATCCGCCGCAACGCCGATACGATGCGGGTGCGGATGGACACGCCGGAAATCATCGCGGGCTTCGACGAATTGCGCATCGACATCACGCAGGCGATCGAGGACGGCATCTTTCCACCGATCGACGCCGACTTCCTGATGGCGGCGCTGGTGGGCGTGGCGTTCGAGGTGGGCGAACATATGCTGACGCGCGATCCGGTGGATACCGCAGCGGCGGCGAATTTCGCCACGGCGCTGTTCATGGGCGGCTACAAGTCGCTGCCGCAGATCGAGCGGCCCGCCGCCAACGCAGCCTGATTTCATTGCAAAACGGAGTTTCCGATGAGCGCCGACGAGTTGAAGAGCGTCAATGATCTGCTGCGCAGTCTGAAGGCTGCGGAACGCCCCGGAAGCTGGGCCGAGCAACGCGCGCGGATGGAGGCGTCCCTGTCCGCGTTTCCGCTCGCTGAAGGCGTGGCGCTGCAGCCATTCCGCATCAACGGAATCGACGCGGAATGGCAGGCGCGGCGCAATGTGCGCGACGACGCTGTGCTGCTGTATCTGCATGGCGGCGGCTATGTCGTAGGCTCGATCGCGACCCATCGTCCGTTCACCACCGAAATCGCGGCGGGATTTAACGGGCGCGTGCTGTCTCTGGGTTATCGCCTCGCCCCGGAACACCCCTGCCCTGCGGCGATCGACGACGCGCTGGAGGCCTATCGCTGGCTGGTCGAGGATCAGGGCATTCCGGCATCGAATATCGTAATCGCTGGCGACAGCGCGGGCGGCGGCCTGACCATCGCCACGTTGATCGCCATTCGCGATGCGGGCCTCGCGATGCCGGCCGGCGGCTGGGCCATGTCGCCCTGGACGGATCTGACGCAGACCAGCGCGTCGATGACGTCGAAGGCTGCAGACGATCTCATCATCACCGATGTCGTGCTCAACGAGTATGCGGCGGTCTACGCACCGGGCGGCGATGTGAAAGACCCGCGCGCGACGGTGCTGAACGCATCGCTGAAAGGCCTGCCGCCGCTGCTGATCCAGGTGGGGACGGCGGAGCGGCTGCTGGACGATTCCGTGGCGCTGGCCGGAAAGGCGAGCACCGACGATGTGGCGGTGACGCTGGAGACGTGGCCGGGAATGCCGCATGTCTTCCACATCTTCGCCGCCATGCTGGGCGAAGCGCGCGCCGCCATCGCCGGCGCGACCGACTGGCTCAACGCGCGTATCGCGTGACGGCGAACCGGCCAAGGAAGGCGGATAGGGAATCCGACGGAAGCTGAGAATCGCCCTTGGCCGGTTCGTTCGTGGCGCGGTTGAGCGCCACGTAACTCTATTACCGTAATCTCATTACAGTTGCGGGCGTGCGCGCCCGCGCTCATATCTCGCGCGCTGCAAACACACGGGGCGCGCGTGGCTTCGCATTCACATTCGCACGAAGGGTCCACGGGCGGATCGCATGCCGGTCATGCGCATGCCCCCGCCGATTTCGGCCGCGCCTTCGCTCTGGGCATCGCGCTCAATACCGGCTTCGTCGCGCTGGAGGCGATCGCCGGCTGGCTGACGGGATCGCTCGCCCTGATGGCCGACGCCGGGCACAATTTGTCCGATGTCGCAGGACTGCTGCTCGCCTGGGTCGCCGCGACGATGGCGAAGCGCAAGCCGACCGCGACGCGCACCTACGGCCTGAGACGCTCGACCATTCTCGCCTCGCTGGGCAACGCCATCCTGCTGCTGATCGCGGTCGGCGCGATCCTGTGGGAGGCGGCGCATCGCTTCGCCGATCCGCAGCCCATCGCGGAATGGACGGTGGCCGGCGTCGCGGGCGCCGGCATTCTGGTGAACGCCTTCACCGCGTGGCTGTTCGTTTCCGGCGCGAAGGGCGATCTGAACATACGCGGCGCCTATCTGCATATGGTGGCGGACGCCGCCGTGTCGCTGGGGGTGGTGCTGGCGGCTTTCGCGGTGATGGCGACGGGATGGCTGTGGGTCGATCCCGCCATCTCGGTGGCGATCGCCATCGTGATCGCGTGGGGCACCTGGGGGTTGTTGACGGAATCGACGCAGATGGCGCTGGACGGCGTGCCGAGCGGCATCAGCCATGGCGAGATTTCGGACTGGCTGAAACAGCAGCCGGGCGTTTCGGAGGTGCACGATCTGCATATCTGGTCGCTGTCGACGACCGAGACGGCGCTGACGGCGCATCTCGTGCGGCCCGGCGGGGCGCTTGACGACCGCTTCCTCAACGACACCGCCAAAGCGCTGAAGGCGCGTTTCGGCATAGGCCATGCCACGTTGCAGATCGAGCAGAGCGGGGATTGCGAGGATTGCAGCCTGCATGGAGACGATGCGCCGCATGACCATGACCATGACGGCCACGATCATGCGGGACATGCGCACTAACCGCGCACGCGCTACGCGGCAGGCTTAAGACGCCGCCGTCACGAGAGGCGGATGACGTAGCCCTCGTCGGCTTTGGCCGTGCCGGCGACGAAGCTGTTGAAACGGGTTTCGGCGGCGGCGAGGCCCTGCCCTTCCACCACTTTGGTGAGGCGCGCGGCGATCGGCAGAAAGCCGCGCCAGGCGGCGGCGACCCGTTCGGCATAGCCCTGCCCGCCCCAGTCGGCGATGCGCTTCTGGATCTGGGCCGGGGCGAAGAAGAATTGCGGTTCGGGGCCGGCGAGTTTTTCCGGCGCGGTGACGCCGTCCTGCCAGTGGGTCGCGCCGACCGAACAGGAGTATTTCAACGCATCGCCGAAATGGGCATGGATGCGGGCGCGCACCTTCGCGTCGCCGGCGATATCGATGAAGACCGACGGCACGGCGGCGTCCAGCGTTTCGATATCTTCATACGCGACGACCTTCGCATAACAGCCGAGGCTTTCGACATAGGCGAGATTGCGTCTGGAGGTGAGGCCGACCACCGGCACGCCGCGCGCCGCGATGAGGCCCGCGGCCGCCCACGCCGTCTTGGCCGAGGCGCTGGAGAAGATGACCTGCTTCGCGCCGAACGCGGCGTTGTCGTCGATGAAGTCGTCGATCAGAAAAGCCGTCGTGAACAGCGGCCGGAAGAGCATCTGCAGCGCTTCGCTGTCGGCGGTATAGAGCGGATCGGCGTCCGTGAAGGCGTAGCTGTTATAGAAGGGCGACATGGGCTGGCGATGCGCGCTCATGTCGGTGAAGCCGAACGGCTTCAGCGCGCCGACCACGACCTTCAGGTCGCTGGACATCGGCAGATAGCCATAGACGCGACGTCCGGCGTCCAGCCCAGGCGCGCGGCTTTCGGTGACGGTGGCGAACCCCCAGACGGGAACGCGGCCCTGGCCTTCCGGCGCGGGAAAGAAATTCCAGTACTGCATCATGTCGCCGAACACGGCGTAGGTGAGATTGTTCGCCGTCACCGAAAAGGCATCGACCTTCAGCCGCGCCTCGCCCTCGTTCAGCGCCGGCGATGCGGATGACGTCGTCGTCGCCTTCGAAAGATCGGCGCGGCTGACGGTGAGGTCGGTGGTCTGGCTCATCATGTCTCTCCTTTTTCTGCAGCCTCGCTTGGCGAGGCGCCAATGCCAAGACGCCAATCGAACGATCAGAGCGAAGCGGCGTTCAGCCGGGCGCGCCAATGCGCCCCGCGCTCGCGCAACATCGCGCGCTGGAGCGGGCCGGTGTCGTCGTCGGACAACCGCTCAAGCTCGGCATAGGTGAAAGCCTCCGCACCGTGGCGGGCGAATGCCGCCTGCGCGGCGCGGTTGGGGTGGCCGCCATGGCGCAGGGCGAAGAACAGGCCGGTCTGCTGCGCTTCGAGATTGCGGCTTTCCCCGACCCAGACTGCACCGTCGACGGCGCAGGTGAGGCTAAAGATCCCCGCAGGTGCGGGTTTGCGCTCCTTCCAGGCGTTGATGGCGGCTTTGCGATCCTGCGAGTTCATAATTTTATCCGGGCTTTATTGACGCGGAGCTTATTACCCGGGTAATAAACCCCGTCAAGAGGATCTCCATGAGCGCCTATTTCACCGCCTTTTCCGGCGTCACCCATCTGGCGACAGGCTCCGCTGTCGAGGTCGCGCTGGCTGTGGCGCGCGCCGGGACGGAGCCGCGCGTGCTGGTGTTTTCCGATGCGGCAGGGCGGCAGATCGACTTCGACACAAGCGGCGGCGAGGCCGCGATCCGCGCGCGCTATACGGATGCGCCGCGCGGACGCGGACGGCCGAAGCTAGGCGTCACGGCGCGTGAGGTGACGCTGCTGCCGCGCCATTGGGACTGGCTGAACGATCAGCCGGGCGGCGCATCGGCAGCGCTGCGGCGTCTGATCGATGCGGCGCGCAAGACGCCGGAGGCCGAAGCGCGGGCCGGCCGGGATGCGGCCTATCGATTTCTCGCGGCGATCGCGGGCGACTATCCGGGCTTCGAGGAGGCGGCGCGGGCGCTGTATGCCGGCGACCGCGCCGGGTTCACCGCGCGGTTGGCGGCATGGCCGAAAGACGTGGCCGATCATGCGATGCGGCTGGCTTTCGGGGCGTAGAGAATATGCCCCGGATCGGGGCTGACGCGCCGCCCCGATGACAGGCAAGAAGCGCTTCAGTTCATCTTGCCGTCGGGCTGGCTTTTGGCGGCCAGCGCCTGAAGCTTGCTCAGCTCGCGGATATAGAGCGTCTTCGATTTACGTTCCGCGATATGGTCATGGTTCAACTGCGACAGCACGCGGGCGACGGTTTCGCGCGTGGTCGAGGCGAGCGCCGCGATCTGCGCCTGGGTCGGCAGCGGATAGATGAGCCATGAATTGGGGCGCACCGGGTCCGGCTTCTTCATGCGCAGGATCTCGACGTAAACGCGCTGATAGGCCGAGAGCGTCGCGAGATCGAGAATGCGGTCATCGGCCGAGCGGATGATGCGCACCAGCTTCTGCATCACCTTGGCCGCGATGTCGGTATCGGTCGCCAGCAACTCCTTGAAGGCGGCGGGCGTGAGCGTCGCCAGCAGGCAGTCTTCCACCGCCAGCACGTTCGCCGAACGCGGGCGGCCATCGATGGCCGACAGCTCGCCGAAATATCCGCCCGCCGGGATGATGGCGTAGGCGACCTCGCGGCCCGAGGCCGAGTAGTTCACGATGCGGACTTCGCCACGCAGAACGAAATAGACGTCACCCGCCTGTTCGTCGCGGCTGAGGATTTCCTCGTCCGCCGAGCAGCGCCGCAAATTGGCGTGACGGAAGATGACATCCAGCGTGGCGGCGGGAGCGCCCTTGAAGAGCGGGAATTCTGCGAGCGCCGAGCGGCCTTCCGATGACGGGCCAGATTCGGTTGTGGAAACGGGCGGATGCGCGTTTTCCGAAGTCATCACGGTGTCCAACATCTGATCCCCCAAGCGGCGGCGTGCGCCAAATCACATCTAGGGAGAGAAAACCTGATCACAGCGGATTCAGATGTGACGTAAATCACAAGAAAAATCAATATGTGCGCTGGGTCACGTTATGCCGTGATCGGCTCTAGATCACGTAAAGCACCACGTAGCGCGCGACCAGAGCGCTCATCACCACCGCCGCCCAGAGCCGTCCGGGCGCGACCATCGCGGCGAGCATCAGCACCGCGAGCACGACTGTCAGCGTCAACGACAGCGGATGGTCCAGATAGACCGAGAGCTGCGGCACGCTGACGTAAAAGACGATCTGGCACAGCAGCAGCGCGAACATGACGCCCAGCACCACCCGCCGGATGCGGAAGAAGTGGTCGTCGAAATCAGGCTGCTCGCCAGCCTCGCGCGGGAAGACCAGATGCGCCGCGAGATAGTAGGCGCTGGCGAAAACGGTGACGGCCATCAGCGCGTGGCCGGAGACGACGACGTGATCGCGTACGACCCATGCGGCCTGCCAGAACGACAGAAGATCCAGCAGCACGAAGGCGCCGAGCAGCGGGGTCAGCCAGCCGATGCGGACATGGGTTTTCGGATTGAGCGCCGCTTCGATGGCGCGGGCGAGGCCGCCCAACACCTCGGCGATGGAGAGGCCGAGCAGCAGGCCGAACAGCGCGAAAACGAATTCGAATTCCGACATGCCGCCCCCCCCTGACGATGAGATCGCACAGGGCCGCCCGAAAACAAAACGCGCCGGGATGAACCGGCGCGCTTCGTCAGTTTAGTTCCCGGCTCGCGCTACGCTGGCCGGGATGACAGTTTCAAAGAACCGTCAGCATGCTGGCGACCAGCGGGTGGCGGACGATGTCGCGATCGGCAAGGCGGATGACGGCGATGTCTTCGAGATCGCTGAGCTTGTCGCCGACCTGGGCGAGGCCGGACATGCCGGGCAAAAGATCGCTCTGGTCCGGGTCGCCGGTCAGCACCATGGTGGAGTGCCAGCCAAGGCGGGTCAGCATCATCTTGATCTGGCCGTAAGTGCAGTTCTGCACCTCGTCGATCACAATGAAAGCGTTGTTGAGCGTGCGGCCACGCATATAGGCGACGGGCGCGATCTCGATCGAGCCATCCGCCAGGAGCTGCTTCAGGCGTTTCGCGCCGAGCCGATCCGACAGCGCATCGTAGAGCGGGCGCAGGTAGGGCGCGAGCTTGTCTTCCAGGGCGCCCGGAAGGAAGCCGAGATTTTCACCGGCTTCGACGGCAGGACGCGTGAGCATGATGCGTGAGATGCGCCCTGCCTCGAACGCCTCCACCGCCTTGGCGATGGCGAGATAGGTCTTGCCGGTGCCGGCGGGGCCAAGGGCGACGACGACGTTCTTCTTGTCGATCGCTTCCAGCAGAAGGCGCTGGTTGTCGCTGCACGGACGCACATTGCGGACATAGGATTTGTCGCGGGTTTCGCGTTCTTCGCCGCTCAGCGGATCCCAAGCCGCCTGCTTGCCGGGAAACAACGCGCGCACCTTCGATTTGCCGGAACGATCCTCATAGCTGCGCGACTTCTCACGCGCTGCCCGCTTCGCCATCGTAACGTCCTTTCAAGGGAGTGAACTGATGAACGCATTCGCCGGCGCGCGATGCTCGCGGGCCGGTTGGAATTGGGATCTGGACGGCGGTGTGAAGGAGGCCCTGTTCCGCGCGGCCATCGGCCGGGAACCGGAGACGTGGAAGCTCGGCATAGCCGGCGCGTTCCGTCACCTGGGGGCATCCCCCTTCTGCTGCGGGCCGCAAGGCGGGCCCGAATCGCCTGATCCTTCGACGCTAGCCGAGGGATGAGTCAGGCCGTCAAAGAATTTGCGACTCGATGACGACGCCGGCGAGGAAGAGTCTCGCGCCGTTGCAGTTAAGAGACGGTTAACCCTGGTTAAGAT
>JAPUEF010000308.1:20625-38052 GCA_027492655.1 Alphaproteobacteria bacterium
GGCGTCGCGCAGGTCGCCGCGCGTCAGGCGAGCGCCCGGCCCCGGGGGCGCACGAAGCGGCGCACCATTCTTCATCAGGGCGCGTTTCCCGAGACGGCGCGTCTTCAGGCGGCGGCGGGCGAAGCGTGCGATGCGCCAGAGCGAGATGAGCGCCTTGAGAAGGATCGCGGCGAGGAGGCCGCCGATCCAGAGGAGGAAACCCCAGACATATTCGAACAGAATCTGGACGAGGTTCGCAGTGTATTTGATCGCCCGGAAGGTGGACTTGCCGGTCAGCTCCATCACGCCGCGCGTGCGCTTGCCCGCCGCCTTGGCGATGGCGTGGATTTCGTCCACGTCCTCGATCTTCTCCATGCGCTTCATCAGGCGCAGCGCCTCAACGGTGCCGACCTCAGCGCGGATGTCCTCCATCCTGCCCAGAACCTTGAAGATGCGGGCGTCGTTCACGTTGGAGAGATATTTCGAAAGGCGCAGCCACGAGCCCGCCGGATCGGCGAGGTTCATCGAACGCAGCACGCCCTTCAAACCGGGAAGATCGATCGCCTCCTCGCTGAGACGCAGCAGACGCGCCGCAAAACCGGCGGTCATGTGGCCGGCGCGTTTCGCGAACTTCACCAGCGAAACGCCGGCCTTCACGGTGAGGCCGCCGCCGCCCGTCGCGACGGTGCCGACGGTGGCCGCGATGCCGACGGCGGACAGACCCATGATGAACTGCGAATACGGCTCGCCCGCGATCATTTTGCCGCCTTCGACGGTGATGTCGCGCAGATCGCCATAGACGGTGAGATCGCCCGCAATGGCGCCGCCAAGGCCGGCCAGCGTATCGCCATCGCCGCTGACGAAGCCGGAGACGAAATCGCCGAGCTGGATTTCGAGCGAGTCCTCACGCGCCTCGATCGACAGGGCGGCGGCTTCCAGACCGCCGGCCAGCGGGATGCCCGCCTCCCGCGCGATTTCCAGATACATCATCGTGTCGGCGTAATCGTCGCGCGCCACGGCGTCGGCGACGCGGCCGGCGATCTTCTCATCGTTGACGTGCCAGGCGAGGTCGGCATCGACGATCTCGGCGTCGCTCAGCCCCGCGCGCCAGCCGATGGCGTCGGCGATCGGTTCAGGAATCGTCACGCGCCAGTCGAAAACCAGCGCCGACACGCAGAGCGCGAGCGTGCCGATGAGCAGAAAGAATGCGAGGCGCCCGAACATGACGGCGCTTATGATGCTGCTTTATGGCGCGTTTGTGGAGCCACGCGGCGCGATGCCGGTATAGCGGGCGCGCGGGCGGATGAGCGTTTCCGACATGCGTTGTTCGATGGCGTGTGCGGTCCAGCCAGCCATGCGGCCGATGGCGAACAGCGTCATGCCGCTGTCCGCCGGCAGGCCGAGATGGAGCGCCATGACGGCGAGGGCATAGTCGATATTCGGCTCGACCCCGGCGACATCGCGCGCCGCGGCGACGATGTCACGGGTGAGGCGTTTGTCCGCGCCCGCCGCATCCAGCGCCGCCAGCAACGCCGTGCAGCGCGGATCGGCGGCGCGGTAGATGGTGTGGCCAAAGCCCGGCAGACGCTCGCCTTCGGCGCGGCGCTGCTTGATGCCGTCTGCGGCGTCGGGCGGAAGCGCGGCGAGGAAGCGCACGGCCCGCGCCGACGCCCCGCCATGGCGCGGACCTTTCAGCGTGGCGAGCGCGGCGGCGAGCGCGTCATAGACGGAGGTGCCGGTCGAAACGGCGACGCGGGCCGCGAAGGTCGAGGCGTTCAATTCGTGATCGGCGAGGAGGATGAGGGCGCGGCGGAAGAGATCGGCCGCCTCCTTGCGCCCGGGCGCCCAGGCCTCGCCCAGCGCGCGGTGGATCGGCTGGCGGCCGGGGGCGGCGCCGATCGCCAGCGAGGTGAGGATACGCAGCGCCTTCGCGCCGATCGCCGCCCCGCCGCCGGTGGTGCCGTTATAGGCGGCGGGATCGAAACCGCCGGCCAGCGCCATCGCAACCGCGGCGCGGTCGATGAAGGGGCGGCCTTCCGTGGCCACCGTGACGCCTTCCAGGGCGCGCCAGAGGGGAAGAGGATCGCTTTGGGCGAACGGATCTTCGCCGCTGACGTTCCAGAGCAGGGCCGCAACATGCTCGAACGAACTTTTCTGCGACAGCTCGGCCGCCGAAGCGCCGCGATAGAACGGGCCTTCCGGGGTGATGAGGCAGATGGCGGAATCCAGCGCCACCGGCGAGGCAGAATCGACCGGGGCGCGGGCATCGGGCGGAGCGCGGCGATCCTTCAGGGCGCGGATGTCGTCGGCGCGGTAGCGTTTGGCCCGGCCGTCCGCGCCGGTTTCCGAACGGATCAGGCCCCGGCTGACATAGGCGTAGATGGTGGCCGGCGAGACCGAGAGGGTCGCGGCGGCCTCCTGCGCCGTCATGTACAGGCCATCGGTGGCTTTTATATTGATCATGTTCGTCAACATTGACGATATTCGGTCGAAGCGCAATCTGCCTTCCGTGAACTGCACGGGAGTTGCGCGATGAATATTCAGGTGAAAGCCCCCGCCATCGGACTGGATGGCGTGCCGGCGGCGGTGACGGCGCTGAGCCATGTCGATGGCGAGCGGGGCGAACTGGTGATCGCCGGCCGCCGGGTGGACGATCTGGCGGTCGAGGTGGATTTCGAAACGCTGGCAGGCCGGCTGTGGCGGCTGGCCGGCGCGGGCGACACCCCGGCGCTGGGGCCGTGGCGGGTCAGCGCGTTCGCGCGGGCGATGGAGATCGGGCCTGCGCTGAAGACGATGACCCCGGCGGATGGCCTGCGCGCTGCCATCGCTGCGCTGGACATTCCCGACGGACCGGATGCCGCCGCAGCGATCACCGCCGCAGTTCCGGTGCTGAGCCTGACCCTTCTGGCGTTGAGCCAGGGCCGTGCGCCGGTTGCGCCCGACGCGACGCTGGGCCACGCGGCGGACATATTGCGGATGCTGCGCGGCCGCACGGCGAGCGACGCCGAGGCGGCGGCGCTGGACGCCTATCTGGTGACGGTCAGCGATCACGGCATGAACGCCTCGACCTTCGCCTGCCGGGTGGTGATCGCGACGCGGGCGAGCCTGGTTTCGGCGGTGACGGCGGCCTATGGCGCGCTGAGCGGGCCGCTGCATGGCGGCGCACCCGGTCCGGTGCTGGACATGCTGGATGCGATCGGCGGCGAGGCGGGGATCGACGCCTGGCTGCACGATGCGCTGGCGCGAGGCGACCGGCTGATGGGCTTCGGCCATCGTATCTATCGCACCCGCGATCCGCGCGCCGACGTGCTGAAGGCGGCGCTGACGCGCCTGGCCCCCGCGACCGCGCGGCTGGACTTCGCGCTGAAGGTGGAGCGCGCCGCGCAGGCGAAGCTGGCGGCGCGTCATCCCGACCGGCCGCTCGACACCAATGTCGAGTTCTACACCGCGCTGTTGCTGGACGCGCTGGGCCTGCCTCGTGCGCTGTTCACGCCGGTCTTCGCGATGGGGCGCGTGGCCGGATGGACCGCCCATGCCATCGAACATCATGCCCGCAAGGGGCGGCTGATCCGCCCCGACGCGATCTACGATGGCGCGATGCCTTAAGCCGGATCGCGGGCGCCGCGCACCAGCCGGCCCGGCAGAACGCCGGTGGGCTTGCCTGCGCGATAGGTGATCTGGCCGCTGACAACGGTGGCGTCGTAACCGTCGGCATACTGCATCAGCCGGCGGCCGCCCGAGGGCAGATCGTACTGGATGGTCGGCGCATGCAGGCGGAGATTGGCGTAGTCGATGACGTTGATGTCGGCTTTGTAGCCGGGCTTCAGCAGGCCGCGATCGGCGAGGCCAACGGCCAGCGCCGTCTCGCGCGTCTGCTTGGCGATGACATGCTCCAGCTTCATCTTCGGGCCGCGCGTGCGGTCGCGCGTCCAGTGGATGAGGTTCGAGGTCGGGAACGAGCCGTCGCAGATCGTGCCGACATGCGCGCCGCCATCCGACAGACCGAACACGGCGTTCGGGTCGTTCATCATCTCGAACGAGGGATCGAGCGAGCCGTTCGCGTAGTTGAGGAAGGTCAGATACAGCGCGCCTGAACCGTCGCCTGCCGTTATGACGTCGAGCGCGTATTCTTCCGGCGTGACGCCTTTGCGCGCGGCCTTCGCGGCGATCGAATCCTCCGGCAGCGGCTCGTAGTTCGGCGGATCGCCGAGTTCGAACATCGAGCCGAAGCCGCGCAGCACCGATTTGACGAAGGGATGATCGGCCTTGGGCTTGTCTTCCAGAAGGCGCGCGCGGAACCAGGGATCGCGCATCGCGGCGAGGCGCTCCTCGAACGGTTTGTCGGCAATCTCCTTGTAGGCGGGATGTGCGATGAACGGGTTCAGCGTCAGATGCAGGCCGAGCAGCAGGCCGACCGGGCGGCCCGCGACCTGAGCTTTCATCGGCAGGCCGTCTTCGTTCGCCTGGCGCAGCCAGCCGAGCACGTCTTTGTAGAGATCGGGCGCGAGCGGCGACTGCGCGAGGCTGACCGAGAGCGGACGGCCCGAGGCTTCGACCATGCGGCGCAGGATGTTGAACTCGGCCTCGCCACCGGGGAAATCCGTCACCACCTGCAGCACGCCCAGGCCGGCCTGTTTCAGCCCCATGGCGATGCCGACCAGCTCGCGCTCCGCCGCGCCATAGGAGGGCGTGTTGTGGCCGTCGGCGGTCTTGTGGTTGAGCGTGCGCGAGGTGGAGAAGCCGAGCGCGCCGTCGCGCATCGCCTCACGCGCCAGGGCTGCCATCCTGAAGATGTCCTGATCGGTGGCGGCTTCCTGTTTCGCGCCGCGTTCGCCCATCACATAGACGCGCAGCGCGCCGTGCGGCAGCTGGGCCGCGAAGTCGATGTCGTGAGGAATGGCTTCGAGCGCGGTGAGGAAATCGCCGAAGCTTTCCCAGTTCCATTTCAGGCCCTCCTTCAGCACCGGATGGGGAATGTCCTCCACCCCTTCCATCAGGCTGATGAGACGATCGTGATCTTCCGTCCGCACCGGCGCGAAGCCGATGCCGCAATTGCCGAAGACGGCCGTGGTGACGCCGTGGATCGAGGACGGGTCGAGGCGGCTGTCCCAGGTCGCCTGGCCGTCATAATGCGTGTGGATGTCCACGAAGCCCGGCGTGACGATGCGGCCCTTCGCGTCGATCTCTTCGGCGCCGGCGCCCGCGATCCTGCCGATCTCGACGATGCGGCCCTTCGAGACCGCGACATCGGCCTCGACGCCTTCAGCGCCCGACCCGTCGATGACGACGCCGCCCCGGACGACCAGATCGTACTGGCTCATGGTGTTTCCTCTTGTCTCTTGTCTTGATGGCTTATGAGCGCGAGGCTAGCACACCAAGAAACGCATGAGGAAATGTCCATGAGCCTGCAATCGGTGATGACCCGCATCATCTTCTCGCTGCCCTCCGGCATCATCCAGGCCATGGCCGGCAAGAAAACCGAGGTGGACGGCAAGACGCTGGACCCCCGTATCGCGCTGATGGCGTCGCAGGCGGCCAAGGGACCGAAGATGAGCTCGCTGAGCCCGGCGCAGGCGCGCGAGGGCATGAAGGCGGCGTTCGGCATGATCGACAACAAGCGCCGCGCCGGCGTGACGGTGAAAGAGCTGACGGTTCCCGCCGCCGACGGGACGCCGCTGGAAGCGCGGCTCTATACCCCGCCGGGCGCGACGGGGAACGAGCCGCTGATCGTCTATTTCCATCAGGGCGGCTGCGTGATCGGCGGGGCGTGGACCTGCGATAACTGGTGTTCGATCCTGTCGGACGAAGCCAAGGCCGTGGTGCTGAACGTCGATTACCGCCATGCGCCGGAAGCGAAGTTCCCGGCCAGCGTGGACGACACGCTGGCGGCCTATGACTGGGCGCGTGCGAATGCGAAATCGCTGGGCGCGGACGGCAAGCGCATCGCCGTGGGCGGCGACAGCGCGGGCGGGTATCTGTCGGCGGTGATCTGTCAGGCGGCGAAGAAAGCCGGCAAGCCGCAGCCGACGCTGCAGCTGCTGATCTATCCCTGCACCGACTGGACTGCCGAGGGTGGCACGATGGTGACGATGGCGGACGCCTATCCCCTGACCAAGGACATGATGGAGTGGTTCGCCGGGCACTATCTGAACGACGAGTCCGAAAAGAGCGACTGGCGCGTTTCGCCCGCTTTGCTGCCCGAGCATGAAGGGCTGGCCCCGGCGCTGATCTATACGGCCGGGTTCGATCCGCTGACCTCGCAGGGCGCGGCCTATGCCGAGCTGCTGCGCAAGAACGGCGTCGACGTGACCTATCGCTGTTACGACACGCTGTCGCACAGCTTCACGGCGTTCTCGACCGTGGTGCCGGCGGCGAAGACGGCGCTGAACCAGATCGCCGCCGAAGTGAAGGCCAAGCTGGACGCCGCCGCGTGAGGGCGCTGGTCTGCCGCGAGATCAGCGAAGATATCACGAGCGTCAAAGTCGAAGAGCTGCCGCGTCGCGATCTCGCCCCCGGCGAGGTGCGGATCGGCATGCGCGCCGCTTCGGTGAACTTCCCCGACATCCTGATGATCCAGGGGAAGTATCAGTACAAGCCGCCTTTGCCCTTCGTGCCGGGCATGGAGGGCGCGGGCGAGATCATCGAGATCGGCGATGGGGTGAGGGAGCTCGCAATCGGCGACGGCGTGGTCGGGGGCTTGCGCACCGGCGGCTTTGCGGATGAGGCGATCGCCCAGGCCGGCGCGGTGCGCCGTATCCCCAAAGGCATGGATTTCGTGGCGGCGGCGGCCTACCCCGCCGCGTATCTCACCGCCTATGTCGCGTTAAAGCGGCGGGGGAATCTGCAGAGCGGCGAGACGCTGCTGGTGCATGGCGCGGCCGGCGGCGTGGGGCTGGCGGCGGTAGACCTTGGCCTGCATTACGGCGCGAAGGTGATCGCCACCGCGTCATCGGAGGAGAAGCGCAACTTCCTGAGCCTTCGGGGCGCGCATCTGGTGCTGCCGTCATCCGGCTTCCGCGAGGCGGTGAAGGACTTCACCGGCGGGCTGGGTGCGGACGTAATCTATGACCCCGTGGGCGGCGATGTGTTCGACGAGAGCGTGCGCTGCATCGCGTTCGATGGAAGGTTGCTGGTGATCGGCTTCACCTCGGGCCGCATCCCCGAAATCTCGGTGAATATGCCGCTGATCAAGGGGTTCTCGGTGGTGGGCGTCAGGGCCGGCGAGTATGGCCGGCGCTTTCCGGACCGGGGGCGCGACAATCTGAACGCCATCGACGCACTGGCGGAAGCCGGCGCGATCCGGCCATATGTCTGCGCGACGTTCCCGCTCGATCAGGCCGTTGAGGCGATGCAGATGCTCCAGACCCGCAAGGTGATCGGCAAGGTGGTGGTGACGCTTTGAGCGCCAGCCTGCCGACGGATAGTCCGCCTGCCCCGCCGACGCGCTCGTTCGATCGCGCCGGAGGGATGAGCATGCGCCAGCAGGCGTTGTTCTGGGTCGGCGTGCTGATCGTGGTGTTCGTGGTGCTCTATGCGCTCAGCCCCATCCTGCTGCCATTCGTGCTGGGCATCATCCTCGCCTATCTTCTGAACCCGGTGGTGACGCGGCTTGAGCGCATCCGCGTGCGGCGCACCGTCGGGGCGCTGCTGATCTCGGGCGTCATCATCCTCGTCTTCGCGGTCATCCTGTCGTTTCTGGTGCCGTTCCTCGCACAAGAGATCACCGGTCTGATCGCCAGCCTGCCGCAGACCATCCGCGAACTGCAGCGCTTCGCCGCCGAACAGGGCGCGCCGCTGATCGAGCGCATCGGCGGCCCGGACGCGGTGTTCCAGGTGCAGCAGGCGATCGGTGAGATGGTGAACTCGGCCGGCGGCCTGCTGCAGGAGATTCTCGCCTCGATCTGGTCGGGCGGCGAGGCGGTGATGAACGCCTTCATGCTGATCATCGTGACGCCGATCATCGCGTTCTACCTGCTGATCGACTGGCCGCGCATGACGCGCACGCTGGATAGCTGGCTGCCGCGCCGCCACGACGACACGCTGCGCCGGCTGTGGCGCGAGATGGATCATTCGATCGCCGGGTTTCTGCGTGGGCAAACCGTGGTGGTGATCATGCTGGCGGCGTTCTACGCCATCGCGCTGTCGCTGATCGGGCTGAACTATGCGCTGGTGATCGGCATCGGCGCGGGGCTTTTGTCGTTCGTACCGCTGGTCGGCGCGGTGACGGGCTTCATGGTCTCGGGCGCGGTCGCGACCGTGCAGTTCTGGCCGGAATGGTGGCTGATCGTGATGACGCTGGGCGTCTTCGTGTTCGGGCAGATCGTGGAAGGCTATGTCATCGCGCCCAAGATCGTGGGCGAAGCGACGGGTGTGCATCCGGTGTGGCTGATGTTCGCGCTGTTCGCGTTCGGCTATCTCTTCGGCTTCGTCGGCCTTCTGCTGGCGGTGCCGCTGGCGGCGATGATCGCCGTGCTGTGCCGCTTCGCGCTGGACCGCTATATGGACTCATCGCTCTATCTGGAGATGGAGCTGCCCGAGCAGGACGAGACATATCCGTAAGGCCAAACGCGGTTCAGACCGCGCGCTTCGCCTTGTCCTTGTCGTTGGTCGATTTGATCATGCCGCGAATGGCCTCCCAATCGGCATCGGTGAAGCTCGACATGCGCGAGAAATTGCCGCCGGTCGCCTGATATTGCGCGCCGTCGATGGCGATGGTCTGGCCGGTGAGATAATCGCAGCCGTCGGCCATCAGGAAAGTCGCGAGATTGGTCAGCTCGTGCATTTCGCCAACGCGGCCGAGCGGATTGCCGCTCATGTCGCTATACGCCTTCTCGCCCTGGCCGGGATTGAGGCGCGCGGTCATGCCTTCGGTCGGGAAGGCGCCGGGGCAGATCGAGTTGATACGGATGCCGTGCGGCCCCCATTCGACCGCCAGCGACTGGCCCATGATGCCGACCGCAGCCTTCGACATGGCCGAAGGCACGACATAGGGCGAGCCGTTCCACACCCAGGTGGTGAGAATGTTGATGATCGAGCCTTTATGGCCGCCCTCGATCCATTTCCGGCCCACCGCGTGCGTCATGTAGAACGTGCCGTGGAAGACGATATTGGCGATGGCGTCGAACCCGCGTGGGCTGAGGTCTTTCGTGCGGGAGATGAAATTGCCCGCCGCATTGTTGACGAGGCCGGTGAGCGGGCCTGACGCCCACACTTCGTCCACCATGTCCTGGATCGCCTGCGCGACGCGGATATCGCACGCGATGGGCGTGCATTTCGTGCCAGTCTCGCTTTCGATCTCTTTCGCGGTCTCCTGCAGCACGCTTTCGCGGCGACCGCAGATGACGGTCTCCGCGCCGAGTTTGGCGTAAGCCATCGCCATCTCCTTGCCGAGGCCCGTGCCGCCGCCGGTGACGAGGATCTTCTTGCCCTTCAGCAGGTCTTTCTGGAACACGCGCGTCTCCCTGATGTTATTGTTTGGGAGAATGGCGCGGCAAATCCGCCGGAGCAATCGCGCACGCTGGCGAGCCGCGCCGGGCAGGCGTAGCGTCGGCGGATGATCGCGCTTCGCATTGCGGCCTTCGCCGCGCTCCTCACCTCCGCCGCCGCCGCGACGACATGGGCCGCCATCGGCTTCGATCCCGAAACGGCGATCATGGGTTACAGCGATCACCTGCCGACCAGGAAGGCGGCGGAAAAAGCCGCGCTCGAACAATGCGCGTTCAAAGGCGGCGGCGCGTGCGTCGTGTTCTCCGTGAAAGGCACAGGCTGCATCGCCATCGCGACCGGCGAAGACGGCTGGGCCGGTGCGACGGGCAAGGACGAAGACACCGCCTGGGACGCCGCCGAAAAGGCCTGCAACACGAAGACCAGAGATTGCGGCGCGATCTCCACGCACTGCAACGACTGAGGCGCTAGCTCAGCATCGCTTCCAGCGTTGCGAGGCGGTCGGCATCGCGCGGGGGCTTGTCCCAGCGCAGGCGATTGATGCGGGGGAAGCGCATGGCGACGCCGCTTTTGTGGCGGGCGGAACGGGCGAGACCTTCAAAGGCGACTTCGAGGACGAGGCCCGTTTCGGCGGTGTGCGTGACCTCGCGCACGGGGCCGAACTTGTTTTCTGTATTATCGCGGACGAAGCGGTCGATCTGTTTCAGTTCGTCGTCGGTGAAGCCGAAATAGGCTTTGCCGACCGGCACAAGCTCGGCCCCTTTCCAGACACCGAAAGTGTAGTCGGAATAGAAGGACGAGCGCTTGCCGTGGCCGCGCTGGGCATACATCAGCACCGCGTCGATAAGATGCGGATCGCGCTTCCATTTGAACCACTCGCCGCGCACGCGGCCCGGCAGATAGGCGCTGTCCCATCGTTTAAGCATCAACCCTTCGATGGCGGGCGATGGCGGGTTTGAGCGTTTCGACTGAAGATCGTCCCACGAGATAACCGGCACGAGCGGCGAGAGATCGAGCCGGGCGCGGGCGGCGACCGCCATCAATTTTTCCAGCCGGGCTCGGCGTTCGCGGAAGGTGAGCGGGCGCAGATCTTCATAGCCCTGATGCAGAAGGTCATAAGCGCGGATGCCGGCAGGGTAATCGCGCAACATCGTTTTCGTGACCGTCTTGCGATTCAGACGCTGCTGGAGGTCGTTGAAGCTGGCGGGTTCGCCGTCGCGCCAGACGAGCAGCTCGCCATCGAGCGCGGCGTTTTCAGGCAACAGTTCGAGCACGTCGGGAAAAGCGGCGGAGATGTCCTCGCCCGTTCGGGAATAGAGGCGCTTTTCGCCCTGATCCGACACCGCCTGGATGCGGATACCGTCCCATTTCCATTCGGCGGCGAAATCATGTGGGTTCAGCTGAGCCAGATCGCGATCCTCGATGGGATGCGAGAGCATGACCGGGCGGAACGGCGCGCGCGCGATGCCGGCGGGGCGCTCCGCCCGGCCCTCCAGCCAGGCGAAGAGATTTTCGTACGGCGCGGCAAGGCCGGGCCAGACGAGTTCGACCTCGTCGGCCTCCTTGTCGCCCAGCGCCGCAGCGGCGGTTTTGGCGAGGCGCGCCGACACGCCGATACGCAACGCGCCGGTCATCAGCTTGATCAGCGCCCAGCGCCCGTCCGGGTCGAGCGCGTCGAGCCAGGATTCGACAAGGCGCGGAATGTCGGCCTTAGCTGCCGCGTTCAGTGTCTCGATCACCTCGGTCAGTTCCCGGGCGCGGTTCGCGCCGGGCTTCGCGGGCCAGATGAGCGCGACCGTTTCGGCGAGGTCGCCGACATAATCGTAGGACAGCGCGAACAGGACCGGATCGACGCGCGCTTCGGCGAGGCCGCGAATGAGCGCCGCCTTGGCGTGTTTGAACGAGAGCTGGCCGGTGAGCGCGGCCAACGCCCAGCCGCGATCCGGATCGGGGGTATCGCGCAGATAGGCCTCGATCAGCCGCAGCTTGCCGCCCCGCTGCGGCTGAAACGCCAGACTGTCGAGCAGGGTGGCGAAATTTTTCAAGACGCGGGCTCCGGTGCGGCCGGCGGCTCACCCTCGCCTTCCTCGTCATAACCCACGAGGTTGAGAGCCGTCGCGGCGATGCCTTGCGTGTTCGACCAGTGGACCAGCGCCTCTTCCGCGCCGTGCGTGACCCAGAGATGCTTCGGCGCGACCTCGCGCACGGTTTGCGTCAGTTCATCCCAATCGGCGTGGTCGGAAATGATGAGCGGCAGCTCCACGAGCCGCTGGCGGGCGCGGGCGCGCACCCGCATCCAGCCGCTGGCGAAGCAGGCGACGACATCGCCGAGCGCCCGGCTCCAGCGATCGTCGCTGAGCGCCGATGGCGGGGCGAGGACGATGGCGCCCTTGAAGACTTCCCGGGTGAGCGGGATCTTCATCAGCGGCGTGGCGAGGCGGAGATCGCCGAGCCTGACGCCCAGACGCTCGTAAAGATCGCAGAGCTTCTGCATCGCGCCGTGGAGATAGATCGGCTCGTGATACCCGGCCTCGCGCAGATGCGCGATGACGCGCTGCGCCTTGCCGAGCGAGTAGGCCCCGACCAGATGGCAGCGTTCGGGGAAGGTCTTAAGCGAGCGCAGCAGTTTGGCGATTTCGTCTTCCGTCGGCGGGTGGCGGAAGACCGGGAGGCCGAAGGTCGCCTCGCTGATGAAGACGTCACAGGGCACCACCTCGAACGGCGCGCAGGTCGGATCGCGGCGGCGCTTGTAGTCGCCGGACACGACGGCGCGCGCACCGCCCTTTTCGATCACCGCCTGGGCGCTGCCCAGCACATGGCCGGCGGGGGCGAGGCGAACCGTGACGCCGTTGACGTTCGTGTCTGCGCCATAGGCGGCGGGTTGTTCCGCCCCGGTGAAGTTTTGGCCGTAGCGGCTTTCCATGATGGCGAGCGTTTCCGCCGTCGCCAGCACCGCGCCATGGCCGGCGCGGGCGTGATCGGAATGGCCGTGCGTGATTACCGCCCTTGCGACGGGCCGGACAGGGTCCACATAGAAATCCCCCGCCGGGCAATAGAGGCCGGCCGGAGTGGTCCGCAGGAGTTGTTCCGCGCGCATGGCGTATAGATAGTCTCCGAACCGGCCCATTTAAGATGACAGATACGCCCGTTCTCAACGCTCCTGACGGCGCGACGCTCCCGCCGCGCTTCGCTGCCTGGTTCGCCGGGCGGGGTTGGGCCGTGCGTCCGCATCAGCTGGCGATGCTGGATGCGGCTGCCGCGGGCGAGCATGTGCTGCTGACCGCGCCGACCGGCGGTGGCAAGACGCTGGCGGGGTTCCTACCCAGCCTGATTTCGCTGAGCGCGCGCGGCGAAAAGCCGCCGGCACCGGCCGAGCCTGAAACCGCCGGGCCGGGCCACAATGCGCCGCGGATCGAGGCGTGGAAACCGCACCGCAAGCGGAGCGTCCATACGCTGTACATATCGCCGCTGAAGGCGCTGGCGGTGGATATCGCGCGCAATCTGGAAGCGCCGGTCAGCGAGATGAAGCTGGATATCCGCATGGAGACGCGGACCGGCGATACATCCGCCCATAAACGCCAGCGCCAGAAGATCGACCCGCCCGATATTCTGCTGACGACGCCCGAACAGCTGGCGCTGCTGCTGGCCAGCCGCGAGGCGGCGGCGATGTTCCGCGATCTCGACACGATCGTGCTGGACGAGCTGCACGCCCTCGTCGCCAACAAGCGCGGCGATCTGCTGGCGCTGGATCTGGCGCGGCTGGCGCGACTGGCGCCGCAGTCGCGCCGGGTGGGACTGTCGGCGACGGTCGCCGATCCCGATCATTTGCGCCGCTATCTGGTGCCGCAGACGACCGAGGAGCCGCGTCTCGCCCGTCTCGTCACCGGCAAGGCGGGCGCGCCGCCGCGCATCAGCGTGCTGGCCTCGGAGGCGCATATTCCGTGGAGCGGCCATTCCGGCCGCCATGCCGTGCCGGAGGTGATGGAGCGCATCGCCGCAGCGCGCATGGCGATCGTGTTCGTCAACACGCGCAGCCAGGCCGAATTGCTGTTCCAGGACTTGTGGCGGGTGAACGATGCGAACCTGCCGATCGCGCTGCATCATGGCTCGCTGGATGTCGGCCAGCGGCGGAAGGTGGAAGCGGCGATGGCGGCGGGAAAGCTGCGTGCCGTGGTCGCGACCTCGACGCTCGATCTCGGGATCGACTGGGGCGACGTCGATCTGGTGATCCAGATGGGCGCGCCCAAGGGCGTTTCCCGCATGCAGCAGCGCATCGGCCGCGCCAATCACCGGCTGGATGAATCCTCCGAAGCGCTGCTGGTGCCGTCCAACCGGTTCGAGGTGTTGGAGTGTCTCGCGGCGCGCGAGGCGGTGGCGAAGGGCAAGCAGGACGGTGAGACGCGGCGGCAGGGCGGGCTGGATGTGCTGGCGCAGCATATTCTCGGCATGGCCTGCGCCGATCCCTTTGACGCTGACGAACTGTATGACGAGATCACCAGCGCCGAGCCGTATCGCGAGCTGACGCGCGCGACGTTCGATCAGGCGCTGAACTTCGTCGCGACCGGCGGGTATGCGCTGAAGACCTATGAGCGGTTCGCCAAACTGCGCCAGACGCCGGAAGGGCGTTGGCGCGTGGCGAACCCCATGGTGGCGCAGCGTTATCGTCTGAACGCCGGAACCATCGTGGAGGCGCAGATGCTGAACGTGCGCTTCGTCCGCTCGCTGAAAGGCGGCAAGGCGCTGAGCGGCGGGCGCGTCATCGGCAAGATGGAGGAATGGTTCTTCGAGCAGATGACGCCCGGCGACACGTTCGTCTTCGCGGGACAGATTCTGCGCTTCGAGACCATCGTGGAGACCGACGCGCTGGTGACGCGCGGTACCACCGACGAGCCGATGGTGCCGAGCTGGCAGGGCGGAAAGTTTCCGCTCACCACCTATCTGGCGGAGCGGGTGCGCGAGATGATCGCCGACCCCGAAGCCATCGAGAACCTGCCCGATCAGGTGGCGCAATGGCTGGCGCTGCAGGCTTGGCGTTCGGTTCTGCCGGAAGCCGACGAGATGCTGATCGAGACCTTCCCGCGCAACGGGAAGTTCTACATGACCTGCTATCCTTTCGATGGCCGCCTCGCCCACCAGACGCTGGGCATGCTGCTGACGCGTCGGCTGGAGCGGATGGGGATGCGGCCGCTGGGCTTCGTGGCGGGAGAATATGCGATCTCGGTCTGGGGGCTTCGCGATATGGCGCGGCTGGATATAGACCAGCTCTTCGCGCCCGATCTGCTGGGGGACGATCTGGAGGAGTGGCTGAACGAATCTATCATGCTGAAGCGCCAGTTCCGCAACTGCGCGATCATCGGCGGGCTGATCGAGACGCGCTTTCCCGGTAAGGAGAAGACCGGGCGGCAGGTGACGTTCTCGTCCGACCTTATCTATGACGTTCTGCGTGAGCATGAGCCCGAACACATCTTGCTGCGCGCGGCGCGCGAGGATGCGCTGACCGGCCTTTTGGATCTGAAGCGCCTGTCCGACCTGCTGCACCGGGTGCGCGGGAAGCTTGTGGTGAAGCATCTGGAGCGGGTGTCGCCGCTGGCGGTTCCGGTGCTGCTGGAGATCGGCAAGGAACCGATCCAGGGCGCGGCGGAGGACGAATTGCTGGGCGAGGCGGCGGAAAGCCTGGTCGATGAAGCGATGCGGCTGGTGTGAGGCCGGGCCGACTCTGCTAAAGACGAAGCGTGAACGCCGCCCTGCCCGTCCGTGACATCGATCTTGCCGGCATCCGCCTGACGCCCGATCCGTCGGGCGCGTTGTGGTGGGCGGAGATGCGCATGCTGATCGCCGCTGACCTGCATCTGGAGAAAGGCTCGGCCTATGCGGCGCGCGGTCAGATGCTGCCGCCCTATGACACGCATGCGACTTTGACGCGGCTGGAAGGCGCGTGCGCGCGGCTGCGGCCACGCGAAGTGGTGCTGCTGGGCGACACCTTCCACGACCGGAAGGCCGAGGAGCGGCTGGCCGACGATGCGCGGGCGCGGCTACAGCGACTGATCATGGCGGTGGAGACCTGGACGTGGATTCTGGGCAATCACGACCCCGCCCCGCCGCAGGGTCTCGGCGGGCAGGTGGCTGAGGAGATCTATGTCGGCCCGCTGGTGCTGCGGCACGAGCCGAAAGCGCGCCCGTCGGCGGGCGAGATCGCCGGGCATCTGCATCCGGCGGCGCGGGTGAGCGTGCGTGGCCGCTCGATCCGCCGCCGCTGTTTCGTGACCGATGGCGAGCGGCTGGTGATGCCGGCCTTCGGCGCCTATGCGGGTGGGCTGGACGTATTCGATCCGGCACTGCGCGATCTGTTCGCGCCTCAGTTCCACGCTTTCATGATCGGCAAAGCGGCGGTGCATGCGGTCACGAGCCGCCGCCTCGCGGGCGGCTAGAGCTTTCCGCCCAGATCCTGATGGCCAGGATGGACATGGATGCCGGGGATCGCGGCGGCCAGCGCCTGAAGCGCCGCGAGACTGGCCCATAGCGTTTTCAGATCGGGATCGAAGGCCGACATGTCGATGCGCTCGTTCAGCCACGCGGCGCGGCTGTGCACCGTATCGCCGGTCATCAGATGGACGCCGTCGATCGCGTTGACGAGATAGGCCGTCGAGCCCGGCGTATGGCCCGGCGTGCGGATCGCGAAGACCGAACCGTCGCCATAGATATCGATCACGCCGACCAGCTTTCCGTCCGGATCACCCCGAAACTGCCATTCGCGCAACGGCGGACGGCCGATCAGCCCCGCCGCGGTTGCGGAGGCTATGAACAGGTGGAGATCGTTCTCCTGCGCGCCGTCGCCCGGCCCGACGAAGACCGGCACGTCCTTCGGCACTTCGCGCAGTCCCATTGCGTGGTCGAAATGCAGGTGAGTCAGGAATACCGCCTCCGGCCGACGCCCGTTCAGCCACGCGCCCGTCGCCTGACGCAGCTTGAGCGTTTCGTCGATGTCGAGAAACCAGCGCGCGATCCAGCCGACATGGCGCGCCGGGTTTTCCGGAAAGCCGGAATCGATCAGCGCCAGCTCGCCGCCCTTGCGGTGCAAGGCGTAGAAATGGACCTGCGCGTCGAGCAGGCCGAGCTGCCAGACAGGCGGCTTCACGTGAGGATCCGACGAGACGTAGCGGAATGGCCAGTCTGCCGCGACGATCTTCTCCACCCGCACGGTGCCCGGCCGTTGCAGCGCCGCCAGCATCTGCGACGTCGAAACGGGCGTCCCGAACCGCGCCGGTTCCACCGGCTGGTCCGAAAGGCGCGTCGCACAGCCGGTCAATACCATAAGCGCCGCAAGCGCGGCCATAAGTCTCGACATCACGCAGGTCTCCTTACGCGCGAGCGCAAGGGCCGGCGCGGGGTTTCAGATTTGGGAAGGTGAGGACTGAGGCCGATGCTTCAGCCGGCGCCGCGCATCTGGCCGGGGGCGGCGATCGCCGCGTCGTCGCCGGGTACGTATTCCAGAATTTCGCCGGGCTGGCAGTTCAGATAGGCGCAGATCGCCTCCAGCGTCTCGAAGCGCACGCCGCGCACCCGTCCCGCTTTCAGCAGCGAAAGATTCGACGGCGTGATGCCGATCGCCCGCGCCAGCTCGTTCGATTTCACCTTGCGCGCCGCGAGCGCCATATCCAGCCGGACGACGATCGGCATCAGATGAACTCCCGCGCTTCGATCTCGACTTCTCGTCCCAGAGCCACCACGCGCGCAAAGACGAACAGCGACGCGCCGACGATCAGCGACGCGACCGAATGCCCGTGAAACCAGCCCTGATCCAGGCTGCCGACCAGCTGCAGAAGCGGCTGGAGCGCGGCAGGGGCCAGCGCAAAGACGACCAGCGCAAGACCCGCCTGCTGCATCAGCCGCTGCGGCCGGGCGCCAAAGACATCGCCGCGCCGGTACGATCCGAACAAGCGCTTGAGGCAAAGGAACGCGAACAGCAGGGCGGCGTTGGTCGCGACGAAGGCGAGGCCGCCCATT
>JAPUEF010000309.1 GCA_027492655.1 Alphaproteobacteria bacterium
AGATCGAGCGCCTGGCCGAGGGCATCCGGCCCCGGCGGCGCGCCGAGATCGGCGGCGGCTTCCATCAGGCGCGCGACGAGATCGGCGCCGATTTCATGGAAGCGCAGTTTCGCGGCGACGCTGTCTTCGGTCCAGGGATCGCGGGTGGACGGCGCAAGCGTTTCGGGCCGGGAGACGGCCTGGACGAGGCGGCGTTCAAGTTCCGCTTCGAGCAAAGCGAGGCGGGAATAGGCGGAATCGACGCTTTCCAGCGCGACAGGGCGACGCTCGGCTGCGGCCTTCACCTCGAAGCCGCGGCGCGAGCGTTCCGACGACAGGATGACGGCGTCGGCACCCATCTCGGCGCGGACCATGGCCATCGCTTCGGGAAGCGTCGCCGCCGTGAACGAGCGCACGCGCATGGATCAGATCTGGCCCATCGACTTCAGCTTGGCGCTGGGGTGCACTTCGGCCTGGCTCATCACGAAGGTAGTGGGGCGGAAGCGTTCGACCAGAGAGCGCACGAAAGGGCGCACTGAAGGGCTGGTGAGAAGCACTGGCGTTTCGCCCTCCATCGAGGCGCCGTCGAAGGCGCGGCGGACGGCGGCGATGAACTCCTGAAGCCTGGAGGGCGCCATGGCGAGCTGGCGCTCCTCGCCCTGGCCGATGATGGATTCGCCGAACGCCTGCTCCCATTGCGGCGAGAGCGCGATAAGCGGCAGCAGGCCGTTATGGTTGGTGGCGGCGCGGCTGATCTGGCGGGCGAGGCGGGTGCGGACGTGCTCGGTCATCGTCATCGCGGTGTGCGCACGGCCGGCGGTCTCGGCGATGCCTTCCAGGATGGTCGGCAGGTCGCGGATCGAGATGCGCTCGGACAGAAGCGTCTGGAGGACGCGCTGGACGGTCGCCATCGAGACCTGCTGTGGGATGAGGTCGTCGGCGAGTTTGCGGGTATCGGCGGGGAGGTCGTCGATGAGCTTCTTGGTCTCCGCGTAGGAGAGAAGCTCGGGCATGTGTTCCTTCAGAATCTCGGTGAGATGCGTGGTGAGAACGGTGGCAGGATCGACGATAGTCATGCCGCGGAACGAGGCTTCCTCGCGATAGGCCTCGTCGATCCAGGCGGCAGGGAGGCCGAAGGCGGGTTCGCGCGTGGGCATGCCGGGGAGGTCGATGGGCTCGCCGCGCGGGTCCATGACCATCAGCTGGCCGGGCATCAGCTCGCCGCGGCCGGCTTCGACCTCCTTCACGGAGATGCGGTATTCCTGCGCGCCGAGCTGCATGTTGTCGAGGATGCGCACCGACGGCATGACGAAGCCGAGATCGGAGGCGATCTGGCGGCGCAGCGACTTGATCTGGTCGGTGAGGCGATAGCCGCGGCTGTCGTTGATGAGCGGCAGAAGGCCGTAGCCGAGCTCGATCTTGAGCTGGTCCAGCGCGAGCGCGGTGGAGATGGGTTCTTCCGCCGCGGGCTTTTCGGTTTCGACGCGCAGGGTTTCGGCTTTGGCGGCTTCGGTCTGCTTGCGCACGCGGCCGGCGACGTAGGCGCCGTAGCCGGCGGCGGCGGAGATGGAGAGGAAGATGATCGTCGGGACGCCCGGCAGGAGCGCCATCACGGCGGTCATGAACGAGGCCATCCCCAGCGCCTGGGGGTAGAACGAGAGCTGGCCGAACATCGCCTTGTCGGCGGCCCCGTCGATGCCGGCCTTGGAGACCATGAGGCCGGCTGCGGTCGAGACGATGAGCGCGGGGATCTGGGTCACGAGGCCGTCGCCGACGGTCAGCAGCGTGTAGGTCTGGAAGGCGTCGCCGAACGCCATGCCTTCCTGGCCGACGCCGATGACGAGGCCGCCCAGCACGTTGATGACGGTGATGAGCAGGCCGGCGATGGCGTCGCCGCGCACGAATTTCGAGGCGCCGTCCATGGCGCCGAAGAAATTGCTTTCGCCTTCCAGCTCCTTGCGCCGGGTGCGGGCTTCTTTCTCGTCGATGAGGCCGGCGGAGAGATCGGCGTCGATCGCCATCTGCTTGCCGGGCATGGCGTCGAGGGTGAAGCGGGCGCTCACCTCGGCGATGCGGCCCGAACCCTTGGTGATGACGACGAAGTTCACGATCACCAGGATCGCGAAGACGATGACGCCGATGACGAAATTGCCCTGCATCAGCAGGTTGCCGAAGGCCTCGATGACATGGCCGGCGGCGTCGGTGCCGTTATGGCCCTCGCTGAGGATCAGCCGGGTGGACGCCATGTTCAGCGACAGGCGCAGCATCGTCGCGATGACGAGAATGGTGGGGAAGGCGCTGAATTCGAGCGGTTTCCTGATGAACAGCACCGTCATCAGGATGAGGACGGCGAAGGTGAACGACAGGGCCAGCGCGGCGTCGAGCAGGAAGGTCGGCAGCGGGACGAGCAGCACCGCGAGGATCGCCACGATGCCGAAGGGCAGCAGCAATTCGCCGCGCTTCAGCGACGCCATGACGGCGTCGGCTGCGGCGCCCCCGCCGGTGCGGGCCGGCGATGCGTTCACATCGCTCATTCAGGCCTCAGCCCGCTGCGCGCAGTTCGCCGGCGCCGGGCGGCGGCACGGCGACGCCGGCTTCGGAATATTCCTTCAGCTTGTTGCGCAGGGTGCGGATCGAAATGCCCAAAATATTCGCCGCGTGGGTGCGGTTGCCGAGGCAGTGGTTCAGCGTTTCGAGGATCAGATCGCGCTCCATGTCGGCGACGGTGCGGCCGACGAAGGTGCGGTTGATCGCTTCCGCCGCCATCGCGGCGCGGCCGGTGACATCGGCCCCGCCGGTCATCACGGCGTCTTCCACGCGGCTGCCGTCGGGCATGCGGATGGCGTCGCCGGTGATTTCGGGTCCGCGCGCCAGCAGCACGGCGCGGTGGATGGTGTTCTCCAGTTCGCGGACATTGCCCTTCCAGGGATGGACGAGCAGCGCGGCGCGGGCCGTCGCGTCGAGCTCGCGGTCGGGCATCGCGTTGGCGGCGGCGTATTTCTTCGCGAAATGGCGGGCGAGGGCGAGAATGTCGGCCTTGCGTTCGCGCAGCGACGGCACGCGCAGGTTCACCACATTGAGGCGGTAGAGAAGGTCTTCGCGGAACTGGCCCGCCTTCACGGCCTCCGCGAGATCGCGGTTGGAGGTGGCGATGACGCGGATATTCACCTTCACCGGCTTGCCGCCGCCGACGCGGTCGATTTCGCGCTCCTGAAGGGCGCGCAGCAGCTTGGCCTGAAGGCGGACGTCCATTTCGCTGATTTCGTCGAGCAGCAGCGTGCCGCCGTCGGCTTCTTCGAACTTGCCGACGCGGCGCGCGATGGCGCCTGTGAACGAGCCCTTCTCGTGGCCGAACAGTTCGCTTTCCAGAAGGTTTTCAGGGATCGCGGCGCAGTTGACCGAGATGAACGGCTTGTCGGCGCGGCTGGACTTGCGGTGGACGAAGCGGGCGAGGACTTCCTTGCCGGTGCCGCTTTCGCCGGTGATCAGCACCGAGGCCTCGCTGGGCGCGACCTGATCGGCGAGCGCGATGACGTTCTCCATCGCGCGGTCTTCGTAGATGAGCTGGTGGCTTTCGTCGGCGACGGCTTCCAGCACGGCGGCGATCAGCGTCGCGTCGGGCGGCAGCGGCAGGTATTCCTTGGCGCCGGCGCGGATCGCATCCACCGCCGCGCGGGCGTCGGTGCCGATACCGCAGGCGACGATGGGAACGTGGATGCGCTCGGCGGCGAGCATCTTCACCAGCTCGGCGATCGGCTGGCTGACCTCGACCATCAGGAGGTCGGCCCCGCGCCCGGCGCGAAGCTCGGCCATGGCCTGGCTGACGGTGATGACGTTCACCACCTTCGCGCCGCGATCCATCGCGATCTTGGTGGCCGCGCCCAGCTGCCCGTTCAGGCTTCCGACGATCATCAGCCGCATGGTTCTACCCCCTTAGCCCGGGCCTCAGCCCTGGCTGCCTTTCACGATTTCCGTCATGGTGATGCCGAGCCGGTCTTCGACCAGCACCACCTCGCCGCGCGCGACCAGACGGTCGTTCACGTAAATGTCGATGGCTTCGCCGACCTTGCGGTCGAGTTCGACCACGGCGCCGCGCGAGAGCTTGAGAAGCTGGCTGACCTCCATCGAGGTCTTGCCCAGAACGGCCGAAACATTCACCGGCACATCGAACACGGCTTCCAGATCGGTGCCGGTGCGCGGGCCGTCGTCGCTGGGCTCGGGCTCGGCCTGAGCGCGCGCTGCGACGGTGAGGTCGTTCAGTTCGATGTCGTCGGTTCCGGCCATGAGCGTCAGGCTCCGATACTGTCTTCGGCGCGGCGACGGTCGGCTTCGATGAAGCGTTCCAGCGCGCTGTCGATACGTTGTGCGATGGCGGCGGCGTCGCGTTCCACGCCGCCGTC
The DNA here is from genome assembly GCA_027492655.1 of Alphaproteobacteria bacterium. Taxonomy (GTDB): domain Bacteria; phylum Pseudomonadota; class Alphaproteobacteria; order Micropepsales; family Micropepsaceae; genus JADZAI01. The sequence continues at coordinate 4,380 of JAPUEF010000309.1, forward strand.
GGTCCATTCGAGACGGCAATCCGCCGCCGCCGTGCGCGGGTCGGGCGTGACCACGATGCGGCCGGCGAAACCGATTTCCTCGGAGATCTCGGCGATGCGGGTCTTCAGCATGTCGGCGATGCCGGCATCGACGCGAATGACGACGCGGGCTTCGTGCGCGGCCTGCGCGAGGCACTGGCGGACCGTGTGCTCCACGACGTCCAGCGGGAAACGGTCGAGCGCCACGTCGGCGATGCGGCGGGCGGCGGTGAGCGCCACCGCGAGCGCGTCGGCGCGGGCTTCGGCGGCCATGGCGTCGAGCTGCGAGATGGCGGTCATCGCGGCTTCGGCGACGCGGCCGAGCGCCATGGCCTGGGCCTGGGCGGCGTTGGCCTCAAGCGAGCCGCGGCCGCGCTGGTAGGCCTCTTCCACGTCCTCGGGCGTGTAGAACTGCTTGGCGCGCGGCTGCACCTTTTCGCCGCGCCCGGGAGCGTCGAAGCGCTGATCGAAGGTGAATTTGCGCGGTCCGGTGCTGGTCATGTCAGTAGATCAACTCGTCTTCGCCCTTGTTGCCGGCGAGCATGATTTCGCCCTTGGCGGCAAGATCCTTGGCGATGTTGACCATCGCCATCTGCGCTTCGTCGACATCCTTCAGGCGCACGGGGCCGGCGGCGGCCATGTCTTCCTTGAGGATCTTGCCGGCGCGCTCCGACATGTTCGAGAAGAACACGTCGCGCACGGTATCGGACGATCCCTTTAGCGCGAGGCCCAGCTTGTCCTTGTCGATGGCGCGCAGCAGCGTCTGGATCGAGCCCGGATCGAGCTTGCCCAGATCCTCGAAGGTGAACATCAGCGCCTTGATGCGCTCGGCGGCGTCGCGGTTGCGTTCTTCCAGCGCTGTGATGAAGCGGCCTTCGGTCTGGCGGTCGAAATTGTTGAAGATCTCGGCCATCATTTCGTGGCTGTCGCGCTTCTGCGTGCGGGCGAGGTTCGACATGAACTCGACGCGCAATGTCTGTTCGACCTTGTCGAGAATTTCCTTCTGGACGCTCTCCATGCGCAGCATGCGCTGGACGACTTCCATGGCGAAATCCTCGGGCAGGGCGCCGAGCACGCGGGCCGCATGCTCGGACTTGATGCGCGAGAGGACGACGGCGACGGTCTGCGGATATTCGTTCTT
>JAPUEF010000310.1 GCA_027492655.1 Alphaproteobacteria bacterium
CGGCGAGCTCGGCGAGGGTGTTGATCCCGCGCAGCCCCAGGTGGTCAGGTGCCACATTGGTGACGACCGCGACGTCGTTGCGCACGCCCGGCGCGCCGTTCGCATCGGGCAGGAATTTTGGCACCAGAAACAGCGAGATGCCGCGCGTGCCGGGCGGCGCATCGGGCAGACGCGCCAGCACGAGGTGGACGATGTTGGACGCGACATCGTGGTCGCCCCAGGTGATGAAGATCTTCTGCCCGGTAATCCGGTAAGAGCCGTCGCCGGCGCGAACGGCGCGGGTTTTCAGCGCGCCGACATCGCTGCCTGCCCCAGGCTCGGTGAGGTTCATGGTGCCGGTCCATTCGCCGGACACCAGCCTTGGAAGATAGATGCGCTTCTGGTCCTCGGTGCCGTGCGCCGACAGCGCCTCGATCGCGCCGTGGGTAAGCAGCGGGCACAGACCGAAGGCGAGATTGGCGGCCTGCCAGAATTCCTCGACCGCGACGCCCAGCGTCATGGGGAGGCCCTGCCCGCCATGCTCGGCTTCCGCCGTCACGCCCGACCACCCACCGGCGGCGAACGCGGCATAGGCTTCGCCGAAACCGGGCGCGGCACGGACAACGCCGTTCTCCAGCCGCGCGCCTAGCTTGTCGCCGCCCTTGTTGAGCGGCGCGATGACATCGGCGGCGAGACGCGCCGCTTCGCCCAGCACAGCGTCGCGCAGATCGTCGTCGAAATCGGGGAAAGCCCCAAGATTCTTGAGTTTTCCAGCGCCGACGATGGCGTCGAGCGTGAAGACGAGATCGGATAGAGGGGGGCGATAGTCGGACATGGGAACAGCCTTTGAAACCTTGCGTTTCGAATACGCCGCCGCGCCGGTCTGGACAAATACCTCACGCATCTGTCTATTCCGCCACCGGATTTGTTACAAATCGGAGACGTGACATGAAACTGACGACCGCCGCCCTCGCCGCCCTGCTTCTGGTCGCGCCCGCCGCCGCCCAGGGCGTTTCTACCGACGCCAGCCTCGCCCCCGCCGGCACCTATGCGGTGGACAAGTCGCATGCGCGCCTCAGCTGGTCGATCAGCCATTTCGGCGTGTCGACCTACACCGGCTGGTTCACGAGCTTCGACGCCACCATCAGCTTCGACCCGACCGCGCCCGAGAAGTCGTCGCTGAAAGCCACGGTCGATCCCAAGAGCGTCCATACGCTCGATCCGAAATTCGACGAAGAGATCGCGTCCGAGAAGTTTTTCGACGCCGCCAAATTCCCCGAGATCACCTTCGTTTCGACCAAGGTCGAAAAGACGAGCGACACGACCGGCAAGATCACCGGCGATCTGACCTTCCACGGCGTCACCAAGCCGGTGACGATGGATGTGACGTTCCACGGCGGGATGCAGAGCCCGATGAAGAACACCTATGTCCTCGGTTTCAACGGCACCGCGACGTTCAAGCGTTCGGAGTTCGGCGTGACCGAATATATCGACTTCGGCCTGGGCGACGACATCACGGTGACGATCGAGGGTGAGTTCGACCATAAAGGCTCGTAATCTGCCCTGAGTTCCCACCGGAGACCCGCCATGGCGCTGCGTAGTTCCAAGTCCACTTACGGCGCCGTGGCGGTGACGCTGCACTGGCTGATCGCCATCGCCATTCTGTACATGGTGTTTCTGGGCAAGACGATGGACGACGACTATGTCGCCATCCAGCTGCACAAGAGCCTCGGGATCACCATTCTGGCGCTGAGCGTGCTGCGGCTCGGCTGGCGGCTGGTGAACCCGGCGCCGCCGCTGCCCGAAGGCATGAGCGCGCTGGAACGCTTCGCGGCGCGGGCGACGCACTGGATTTTCTACATTCTGATGATCGGCATCCCGCTGTCGGGATGGGCGCTGGTTTCGACCTCGTCCTTCGCGACGAAAATCTGGGGCACCGTGACGCTGCCCAAGCTGCCGGGCTTCGCCGGGCTGGACGAGAACGCGCTGGAGGCGGCGCACGACCGCCTGGAGGGGATCCACGAGACGGTCGCATTCTGGCCGCTGCTGGCGTTGGTCGCGCTGCATGTCCTGGCGGCGCTGAAACATCATTTCTGGAATCGCGACAACGTGCTGACGCGCATGCTGCCCTTCCTTCCCGCTCCCCGGAGTTCATCGTGAAATATCTTTCCGCTTTCGCCCTCGCCGCCGCGCTGGTCGTCCCTGCGGCGGCCGCGAACTGGACGGTCGATCCTGCCCGCTCGACGCTGGGCTTCGAGTTCGTGGCGCAGGGAGCGCCCGTGACCGCGGCGTTCAAGGAATGGACCGCGACGATCAGCTTCGACCCGGCCGATCTTTCGACCGCGAACGCCCGCGTCGTCATAAGCCTGATGTCGGCCAATTCCGGCAGCCGCGAGCGCGACGGCAAGATGACCTCGAAATCATGGTTCGACGCGAAAGGCGAAAGTTTCGCCGCGCCGGAGGGCGTGCCGCCGGGCAGCGCCGTGTTCCAGACGACGGCGTTCCGCCAGACCGGCGACACGACCTATGAGGCCGACGGCACGCTGACCATGCGCGATGCGACCAAGCCCGTGACGCTCCCCTTCACGCTGGTCATCGAGGGGGCTGAGGCTCACATGACCGGATCCGTGACGCTGAACCGCAACGACTGGGGCGTCGGCCAGGGTCAGTATGCCGGGGACGATCCGGTCGCGACGGCCGTGAAGGTGAATATCGATCTCTACGCCACGGCGCAGTGACGTTTCCGGCCGGGCGGGCGTATAAGCGCGCGCCATGGCTATCGTCCCCGTCGATCCCGCACATCCCGCCGCCTTCCGTTCGGCCATCGCCGCCGCAGCGCGCGAGATCGCGGCCGGCGCGGTGGTCGCGTTTCCCACCGAGACCGTCTACGGACTCGGCGCGGATGCGACCGACGGCGCAGCGCTGGCGCGGGTGTTCGAGACCAAGGGGCGGCCGCGCATCAACCCGCTGATCGTACATGTCGATGGCGCGAAGAGCGCGCGCAAGCTGGTGCGCTTCAATCCTCTGGCCGCGAAGCTGGCGGAGACGTTCTGGCCCGGACCGCTGACGCTTGTGCTGCCGAAGACGGCGAAATGCCCGGTACACGATCTCGCCAGCGCGGGCCTGCCGACGCTGGCGGTGCGGGCGCCGGCGCATCCGGTGGCGCAGGCGCTGATCCTGAGCGCCGGCGTGCCCATCGCCGCCCCCAGCGCCAACGCCTCGGGTGAGCCTTCGCCGACGCGGGCGGCGCATGTAGCCGAGAGCCTTGGCGAACAGCTGACGATCCTGGATGGCGGGCCGTGTCAGGCCGGGCTTGAATCGACGGTGATCGGGTTCGACGGGCCGCAGGCGGTGCTGTTGCGGCCCGGCGCGACGGCGCGGGCGGAGATCGAGGCGATCACCGGGCCGCTGGCCGATCCCACGGATCACGCCGACCGGCCCGAATCGCCCGGGCGGCTTCTGCGCCATTATGCGCCGCGCGCGCGGCTGCGGCTGAATGCAGACGCGCCGGAGCCGGGCGAAGCGTTCATCGCGTTCGGGCCGACCGGCATCGCCGACGCCCTGCAGCTGAGCGCGACCGGCAGCGCGCGCGAGGCGGCGGCCAATCTGTTCGCCCTGCTGCGCGAGGCCGACAAGCGCGGCGCAGCGGCGGTGGCGGTGGCGTCGATCCCGGACGAGGGCCTTGGGGAGGCGATCAACGATCGCCTGCGCCGCGCGGCGGCGGCGCAGGCCTGATCCCTATTCGGCGGGCGCGACGTTGCCCGATGGAATCGTTGGCTTCTTCGCACCGATCTGGGAAGCGCTGATGAAGGCCATGATCAGCGTGGCGACGAAGGGAATCGCCTGCACGCAGAGCGTCAGCATCCAGACGATGCCGGCGGGATCGCCGAAGCCGCGCGTATAGGCCGTCGCGAAGACCGCGATGCCGATGAGGACGAGCAGCAGCAATTCCTCGGAGGCCAGCAGCAGAACCTGTCGGATGGGCGCGGCGTCTTCGCATTTCGGGGTGCGCAGGAAGGGCATCTGGCTGGTGAAGAGGCCCGACCACACCGCCTTGCCCACGGTATGCGAGAGCGCGAGGCCGGCGATGGAAGCCTGGAGCGCGCCGACGAAGCCCGAGCCGACGCGGAAAGGATAGAGCAGCAGCGTCTTGCCCGTCTTCACCGCGAAGAGACCGAGCGCGATGGCGGCCAGCGACATCATCGGCAAGTCAAAGGTGCGGGCGTCATAGACCATCAGCGCCGACCAGATGAGCGCGGCGGCGGTGAAGCCGAGCGACAGCGCATCGGCGAGCCAGGGCAGCCAGCCGGCGATGAAGTGATAGCGCTGGGACGAAGTGAGCTCGGTCTTGTTCGAGAACAGCGCGCTCTTGTGCTTCTTCATAATCTGCATCGCGCCATAGGCCCAGCGATAGCGCTGATCCTTGTAGGCGGCGAGCGTATCGGGGATGAGGCCCTGGCCGAAGCTGCGGTCGATATAGACGGATTCATGCCCGTCTTCGAAGATGCGCAGGCCCAGCTCGGCGTCTTCGGTGATGCACCACGTCGCCCACTGCTTCTCGTCGAGCACGGTGCGGCGCATGATGGTCATGGTGCCGTGCTGGATGATGGCGTTGTCTTCGTTGCGCTCGACCATGCCGATGCGGAAGAAGCCCGCATATTCCTGATAGGCCATGGTCTTGAAGAGATTCTCGCCGCCGTCGCGGTAATCCTGAGGGCCCTGCACCAGCGCGACCCTGGCGTTCTGGAAGTGCGGGATGCAGACCTTCAGCCAGTCGGCCGTGACCTGATAGTCGCTGTCGATGACGGCGACGTATTCGGCCGCCGGATCGGTGATTTCGAGCGCCTTGTTGAGCGCACCGGCCTTGAAGCCCTTCACGCCGTCGAAATGGTAGAAGCGGAAACGCGGACCGAGCGTCGCGGCATGCGCCTCGACGGGCTTCCAGACCGAAGCGTCCTTCGTGTTGTTGTCGAGAATGATGACTTCATAGTTCTGATAGTCGAGACGGCTGAGGGCGTTCAGCGTCTCGATCATCATGTCGGCCGGTTCGTTATAGGCCGGGACGTGGATGGAGACGCGCGGCTCGCTCGCCATCGGCGGCGGGTTCGAGAAACGCCGCTGCACGCGCCACAGAGACTGGGCCATCTCGACGCATTCGGCGAGGATCACCGCGATGGCGAGCGAGGCGACGGGCACGACGAAGACGAAGACGAGATAGGTGTCCCAGCCCGCATATTGCAGCGAGGCGCTGTCGAAGACGACGATCATCGCGGTGACGATGAGGCCGGACAGCGCGGCCAGGAAGAGCTGGCCGACGAAGGAAAGATGCGGCGTCGTGCGCAGCAGGAGCGCGCCGGCCAGCATGGTGATGACGACAGCGATGCCGGCGAACCACGGCCAGTCGGGCAGCGAGGTGATCTCGCCCGCCAGTTCGAATTTCGGCTGGCCGTCGGCGGTGAAGACGCCCCAGAACGCGCCGACAGCGCCTTCGTCCTCGACCTTCC
>JAPUEF010000311.1 GCA_027492655.1 Alphaproteobacteria bacterium
GATCAGCCCGATCACCACGACATCCGCGCTGGTGTAGCGCGCCATCATCGACAGCAGCACCGATTTGCCGACGCCCGATCCGGCGAAAATGCCCATGCGCTGCCCCTGGCAGCAGGTCGTAAACGTATTGATCGCCCGGATGCCGAGATCCAACCGCCCCCCCACGCGGGTGCGGGTATGGGCGGCCGGCGGCGCGGCACGGATCGCCCGCGCCTCCTCGCCGAGCGGCAGCTTGCCCATCCCGTCCAGCGGCCGGCCGAACCCGTCGATCACCCGCCCCAGCCACCCCTGACACGGGAAGGCGTAGGGCCCGTCCGGCTCCATCGTCACCCGGCACCCCATGCGGATGCCGTCCAGCGTCCCGAACGGCAGGCATAGCGCCTTGCCCGCACGGAACCCCACCACCTCGCCGGCGAGGCGGTCTCCGCCCATGCTTTCGATCAGGATGCGCGACCCTACCGCCAGCACCGGCAGACCGAAGGACACTTCGATCAGCAGGCCCTGAATCGCCGTCACGCGCCCGAACACCTCCAGTTCGGGCACCCGGGCGATCGTTTCACGCAAAGCGGACAATTCGGTGATCCCGGCAGGCGAAACGGCGGCTTCGCGCGATTGATTTGCTTCGCGGCACTCTCCCCCGCGGCGCGTTAAAGCGCCGTTAAGCATATGGGAATGTGTGCTTTTCAGCCCCAATACGGCCCATTTCCTTAAGGATGCAGGCTTTCGCGTGATTAAGACCGTCTTAAGGATAACCCCATAACCCTTTGAACCTACATGCGAAGTTTATCGCTTGCGGGCAGCTTAGTTTTTGTTAACCCTTTGCCCGTAGCGTCAAACCGAGCGGTTAACCATTGCACGTGGCCGGGCGCTGAAGCGCTTGCCGGGGGGCACCGAATACGATGCGAGTTCTACTGATCGAAGATGATAGCGCGATGGCCCAGAGCATCGACCTGATGCTCAAGTCGGAAGGCTTCAACGTCTACACCACGGATCTGGGCGAAGAGGGCATCGACCTCGGCAAGCTCTACGATTACGACATCATCCTTCTCGACCTGAACCTGCCGGATATGAGCGGTTTTGAGGTTCTGAAGCACCTCCGGGTCGCCAAAGTTCAGACCCCGATCCTCATCCTCTCGGGCACCTCGACCATCGAGAACAAGGTGAAGGGCCTCGGCGTCGGCGCCGACGACTACCTCACCAAGCCGTTCCACAAGGACGAGCTGGTCGCCCGCATCCACGCGATCGTCCGCCGTTCCAAGGGTCACAGCCAGTCGGTCATCAACACCGGCAAGCTCACCGTGAACCTCGACACCAAGACCGTCGAAGTCCAGGGCAGCCGCGTCCACCTGACGGGCAAGGAATACCAGATGCTGGAGCTGCTCTCGCTCCGCAAGGGCACCACCCTCACCAAGGAAATGTTCCTGAACCACCTTTACGGCGGCATGGACGAGCCCGAACTCAAGATCATCGACGTCTTCATCTGCAAGCTGCGCAAGAAGCTCGCGAGCGCGACCGAAGGCGACAACTATATCGAGACCGTCTGGGGTCGCGGCTACGTGCTGCGCGACCCGCCGGCCGGCATCGAAAAGGCCGCCTGATCAGGCAGCCAGGGGCAAGACAAAGGGCGCTGGAACTCTCCAGCGCCCTTTGTCTTTGTCCTGCGGCATCCTGACGACCGGCGCCAGCCCCGATTATCAAAAAGTGTGTCTTCGGTGGATGGTCATCGCGGCACGATCCCGTCTACGCGGATTTGCGCCGCCCGCTCAGTACAGCCGCTTGCGATAGCTGTCTTCCAGACCCATCGCGATGGTCTTGCGGTTCACCACCTTGCGCAGGGCCATCGCGGCGAGCCCCTTCGACTTGTTCGCCTTCACATGCGCCACCAGCACCGCCGAGGGATCGACGGTCGAGGCCGCATGGTTCGCCGCAGGCCAAGGTTTCGCGGCAGCCAAAGCCCGGCTCTCGCGCAGCACGGGAGCTGCGCCTTCCAGCCGCGTCACCAGAATCGGCGTCTTGCCGTCCACGACGAACGCGCTTCGGGCCGCCTCATCGCTGGTGATCACAGCCTTGCCCGAAACCATCGCGATCCGGGTCGAGCCCGGCACCACCACCACTGCGGCCGTCAGCGGCTGCGCCACCATGTTGTGAAACCCATAGGCCAGCCGATTGCCCGGCCGCTCGGCCAACGCCGCAACGCCGTCCTGCAAATGGATCAACCCGTCGGCAGGGTCGCCTTTAGGGCTCATATCTGCGCCGCCATCCGCATCCGCGGTCGCCAGCGCAAGAAAGCGCGCGGCCGACAGGAAAGCGCGCGCATCGTCCGGGGCGCTGCACGGCGCGGCCGCCCAGAAATCCGAGCGGATCAACGCCTTGCCGCAATGGACGAAGCATTCCTCGACGGCGATCTCCACCGTCTCGTCCGTCAAATTTTTTACGCGCCCGTTGACGCGCATAGTTTCGTCGATGCCCGGAATGAGGAACAGCAAGCCCGCGCCCTGCCCCACCGCCTTCGGCGCATCGTCAAGCGCCGCGATCGGCACGGCCAGCGTCGTCCCGTTTCCGGCTTTCGCGAACCCGGTCTTACCGCCGGCCAGCGTCGCCACCGGCCCGGCGTCACCCGCGAACGCGACGAAGGCCAGCGGCGATGCCGCCAGCCAGCTCGCCGCAGCCGCGTCGATATGGTCGATGATCTTCATCTTCACCGGCAACCCGGCGACGCCCATGCAGGCTTCAAGATCGGCGGTGGTCTCGATCGTAGTCATGTCGCAACGCTACTCCTGTTGCGACTTGCTCGCAACAACTCACTGACAGACCAGCCGCCCGCCATTGCTCGTCACATCCGTGCTGGAACAGGTCGACAGATCCAGATCCGACGTCTGCCACTGCCCGTTTCCGGCATAGCACTCCGCCCGCATCATATAGTTCGTCAGGGCCGCCGAGCGGCAGAACTGCACCCATTTTCCAGTCGGCAGCGTATCGCGCATCGCCATCAGCTTCGGCGCCGCGCTCGGCGGCGGCGGTGCGGCGGCGACCAGACAGACCAGCTGGCCGTCCACGTTCCCGACCTCGCCATTGCAGGTCGCGAGGTCCAGGAATGTCGCACGCCAGCTCCCGCGCGTATCCTGACACGTCGCGCGCAGGATAGAACCGTCCAGCACGCCGTCGCGGCAGCTCTCCGCCCAGGGACCGGAGGGCAACTCGCCGCGCGTCGCCGCGCCGACCGGCCCCGCCGCTTCGTCTTCCGTCAGTCGTCCGCCATGGCAGACCAGAAGTCCGTCTTCGTTCGCGATCTCGCCGGCGCAGTACTTGTATCCCTGCAGCCAGGTCTTCTTCCATTTGCCGGTCGCGTCCTGGCATTCCGCAAGCAGCTTGTCGCCTTCGACGCGCGCGTTGCGGCAGTTCTCCTGATACGAGCCCGGCGGCGGCGCGTCGGCGGCCTGCACCACACCCGATATCGCGAGACATGCGGCCACCGCCGCCAGGATCATGCGCATGATGGAAGTCCTCCCGCCGTCAGCGTTAAGCCATCTCACGCCCCGCCGCGAGCCGATTTTGCGCCCACGGTGAAGCTCTTGCGCCGTCCCCGCCCCTGCCCCAAGCTCTTCGGCGCCATCATCAACGCACACAAGAGCGGCCCGACAGACGGTCGCCTCAGGGAGAAACATCATGTCGGCAGCCCCGGCCATTCCGCTCGACGCCCTCGGCGAACCCGCCATTCCGTTCGTCGGCTATTCCCGCGACCGCATCGACGACCGGATCGTCAATCCCGATCTGTACGCCAGCGGCGAAATCTACGACACCTTCGCGCAGCTCCGCGCCATGGACGCGCCGCAGCTCATGCGCCCGCGCGGCTACCGGCCTTTCTACGCCATAGTGAAGCACGCCGACATTCTCGAAGTCGAAAAGAACAACGCCGTCTTCGTGAACGGCCTGCGCACCTATCTCTCGCCGATCCAGGGCGAGGCGTGGACGATGGCGACGTTCGGCGACACCCATGTCTTCCGCACGCTCGTCGATCTCGACGATCCGGTGCACATGAAGCTGCGCGCCCTGACCCAGTCCTTCTTCATGCCGCCGAACCTGAAGAAGCTCGACGAGCGCATCGCCGTTCTGGCGAAAGAGCATGTCGATCACATGAAGTCGCTGGGCGGCAAATGCGACTTCGTGAAGGAGATCGCGCTCTGGTATCCGCTGCGCGTGCTGATGATGATCATGGGCCTGCCGCGCAGCGACGAGCAGTTCCTGATGAAGATGACGCAGGAGATTTTCGGCCCCGGCGACCCGGACGTCGCGAAGGAAAGCGAGAATACCGGCAGCTCCGGCGGCGCGTTCGGCGCGGATGACGAAGGGTCGGTCGATCTCCTGAAGACCGCGACGCAGCTGTTCGAGTTCTTCGGCAGGATCACCGCCGACCGCCGCGCCAATCCGACCGACGATCTCTGCTCGGTCATCGCCAACGGCAAGATCGACGGCCAGCCGATCGGCGACCGCGAGGCGATGAGCTATTACATCATCGTCGCGACCGCCGGCCACGACACCACCTCGTCCACCGCCGCCGGCGGCCTGCTGGAGCTCATCAAGGATAAGACCCAGCTCGAAAAGCTCAAAGCCGATCCTTCGCTGATGGCGAACGCGGTCGAGGAAATGATCCGCTGGGTGACGCCGGTGAAGCACTTCATGCGCACCGCGACCGAGGATTACGTGCTGCGCGGCCACACCATCAAAGCCGGCGAAGGGCTCTGCCTGCACTATCCTGCGGGCAACCGCGACGAAACCGTGTTCGAGGACGCCAACAGCTTCAAGGTCGATCGCCAGCTTTCCAAGCAGGTCGCCTTCGGCCACGGCGTGCATCTGTGCCTCGGCATGCATCTCGCCCGCATGGAGATCAAGGCGCTGTTCAACGAATTGCTGCCGCGCCTCAAATCCATCGAGCTGGACGGCGTGCCGAAGAACACCCGCGCCAATTTCGTCAGCGGCCTGAAGACCCTGCCGATCCGCTACGAAATCGATTGATCGCGATACATCTTCATGGCCGGGCGCGCCCCGGCCATGAAGCCCTCGCGCGCAAACGCTTCAGCTCTCGCAGCGACTGCAAGAGGTCAGCGCGCGGTCACGCCGATCTGTTGAAGGCCCGTCTCCAGCGTCTCGCGGTCGAACGGCTTCAGCACGATCGCCGACGCACCGGCCGCCCGGGCGGCGACGATGTGATTCTCTTCGTTCTCGGTCGTGCAGAACATCATCGCCGGCGCGGCCTCTTTGGCCTCGCGGCGCAGCGTCTTCATAAAGCCGATCCCGTCCAGATTCGGCATCATCGAATCCACCAGCACGGCGTCGGGCATCTTTGTCCGGCACATCGCCAGCCCCGCCGCGCCGTCCTCGGCCTCCTGAACATGGAAGCCCAGATCCTCGAGCAGACGGCGCGCGACCTTTCGGATCACCCGGCTGTCGTCGATGACGATCACGC
>JAPUEF010000312.1:0-2549 GCA_027492655.1 Alphaproteobacteria bacterium
CTCGAAATGAAGACCTACCGCTATCGCGGCCACTCGATGTCGGACCCCGCCAAGTACCGCACCAAGGAAGAGGTGCAGGAAATGCGCGAGAAGCATGATCCCATCGAGGGCTTGCGCGCGAAGATCCTGAAAGCCGGCGGCGCGGACGAAGCCGCGCTCAAGCAGATCGACAAGGACATCAAGGATATCGTGGCGGCGTCGGCGGAGTTCGCCCAGACCAGCCCCGAGCCGGACCCGAAAGAACTCTGGACCGATGTGTATGCCTGATGCGGCGCATCATCCGGTCGGGTCCGTTGCGGACGTGACAAAGCGGGGGGATAAAAAATGTCCGTCGAACTGACCATGCTGGCCTACAGCGTCGCTTTGCTGTTCGTCGTCATCCTGATCCAGGCGAGCGCCAGCGTGATGGCGCAGGGCGCCATGCCCATGGCCAGCAATCGCGACAACCTGCCGCCGCCGACGCCGTTCCAGGCGCGCATGAAGCGCGTCGTCGACAATCACCGCGAAGGCCTGATCCTGTTCGCCCCGCTGGTGCTCATCGCCGCGCAGCAGGGCGTCTCCACCTCCACCACCGTGCTCGGCGCGCAGCTGTTCTTCTACAGCCGCGTCGCGCATGCGGCGCTCTACATCGCCGGCGTCCCCGCCATTCGCCCGATCGTCTGGGCGGTCGGAATCGCCGGCACAGTGATGATCTTCCTGGCGCTCTTCAACATCGCCTGACCGCAACAAGGTTCGCTTATGTCGATTCAGATCCTCATGCCGGCTTTGTCTCCCACGATGGAGGAGGGCACGCTCGCCAAGTGGCTGGTCAAGGAAGGGCAGTCCGTGAAGGCGGGCGACGTCATCGCGGAAATCGAAACCGACAAGGCGACCATGGAAGTGGAAGCGGTGGACGAAGGTGTCGTCTCTCGCATTCTCATCCCGGAAGGCAGCGAGGGCGTGAAGGTGAACACGCCCATCGCCGAACTCGACGGCGAGGGCGGGGCGGAAGCGCCAGCGCCCAAAGCGAAGACCGAAGACGCGAAGCCGGCCCCGAAGCCTGAACCCAAACCCGCCGCCGAGTCCGAGAGCCCCAAGGCCGAAGACAGCGCCCGCGCTGACGACCGCGCCTCGGTCGGTGAGGCCGCCGCCCGCGACGACAAGGGCGGCGGGGCCATCGCGATCATGTCGCCCGCCGATCTCGCAACGCCCTCCGCCGAGATCGCCAACGGCACGAAGATGCAGGACCAGACGGTGCGCGAAGCGCTGCGCGACGCGATGGCCGAGGAAATGCGCCGTGACGCCGATGTCTTCCTGATGGGCGAAGAGGTCGGCCAGTACCAAGGCGCCTACAAGATCAGTCAGGGCCTGCTGGATGAGTTCGGCGCACAGCGCGTCATCGATACGCCCATCACCGAGATGGGCTTCGCCGGCCTCGGCGTCGGCGCCGCCTTCGCGGGCCTCAAGCCCATCGTCGAATTCATGACGTGGAATTTCGCCATGCAGGCGATCGACCAGATCGTCAACAGCGCCGCGAAAACGCTCTACATGGCCGGCGGCCAGATGGGGTCGCCCATCGTCTTCCGCGGCCCCAACGGCGCGGCCGCCCGCGTTGGCGCCCAGCACAGCCAGAACTACGCGGCGTGGTACGCTCACGTCCCCGGCCTCAAAGTCGTCGCGCCGTATTTCGCTGCCGACGCCAAAGGCCTGCTCAAGGCGGCGATCCGCGATCCCAACCCGGTCATCTTCCTCGAAAACGAAATCTGCTACGGCAAGACCTTCCCCGTTCCGGTGATGGACGATTTCGTCCTCCCCATCGGCAAGGCGCGCGTCGTGAAGCCGGGCAAGGACATCACGCTCGTCTCGTTCTCCATCACCATGGGCCTCATCATCGAGGCCGCCGCCGAACTCGCGAAGGAAGGGATCGACGCCGAGATCATCGATCTCCGCTCGCTCCGCCCGCTCGACACCGCCACCGTCATCGCCTCGGTGAAAAAGACCAACCGTCTCGTCGTGGTGGAGGAGGGCTGGCCGATCTGCTCGATCTCGTCGGAACTGGCCGCGCAGGTCCAGGGCGACGCCTTCGACTATCTCGACGCGCCTGTCATGCGCGTCACCGGCAAAGACGTGCCGATGCCCTACGCCGCGAACCTCGAAAAGCTCGCGCTACCCTCGCTCGCCGACGTCATCCAGGCGGCCAAAGCCGCGCTGTATCGCTGAGGGCCGCCGCTCATGCCCACCAACATCCTGATGCCCGCGCTCTCGCCCACGATGGAAGAGGGCACCCTCGCCAAGTGGCTCAAGAAAGAGGGCGACACGGTCAAGGCCGGCGACGTCATCGCCGAGATCGAAACCGACAAGGCGACGATGGAAGTCGAAGCCGTCGATGAAGGCACGCTCGCGAAAATCCTCGTGCCGGAAGGTTCGCAGGACGTCGCCGTGAATACGCCGATCGCGGTCATCGCCGGCGAGGGCGAGGACGCCAGCGCCGCCGCCGCGCCTGCTCCCGCCGCGGCTCCCGCGCCGAAGGCCGCCGCTGCCGAAGCGCCGGCCGCTGCGCCTGCAGCGAC
>JAPUEF010000312.1:2559-5394 GCA_027492655.1 Alphaproteobacteria bacterium
ATCCGCGCCGCGTTCGGCGAAGACGCCCGCGCCGCCCCCGCACCGAAGACCGCAGCCTCCAAGGCGGAAGCGGCCAAGCCCGCAAAGGCAGATGCGCCGAAGCCGGAAGCGAAGCCCGAACCGGTCGCAAAGGCCGAAGCGCCGAAGGCCGCTGAACCGCAGCCGGAAGCCGCGAAGCCTGCCGCCGCGCCGTCATCCGGCGCGCGCCTCTTCGCCTCACCGCTGGCGAAACGCATCGCTGCCGACGCCAAGGTCGATCTCGCGAACGTCACCGGCACCGGCCCCGGCGGCCGCATCGTGAAGGCCGACGTCGAGAAAGCCATCGCCGAAGGTCCGCGCCCCGCCTCCAAACCTGAAGCTACCAAAGCCGCCACCGCACCCGCCGCGCAGCCCGCGCTGGCCGGGTCGCTCCCCGATGCGCGCCTCTTCTACAAGGAAGGCGCCTACAAGGCCGTCCCGCACGACTCGATGCGCAAGACGGTCGCCAAGCGCCTCACGGTCGCCAAGCGCGACATCCCGCATTTCTATCTCACCGCCGATATCCGCATCGAGGCGCTGATGGCCGCCCGCGAGGCGATCAACGCCAAGTCGCCGAAAGACGGCGAGGGTGCCTACAAGGTCTCCGTCAACGACTTCATCGTGAAGGCCGCCGCCAGCGCCCTGATGAAAGTGCCCGATGTCAACGCCTCGTGGACCGAAACCGACATGCTGCTGCACAGCCATGCCGATATCGGAATCGCCGTCGCGCTTCCCGGCAACGGCCTCATCACGCCGATTATCTTCGCCGCCGAGACCAAGGGCCTCATTCAGATCTCGCGCGAGACGAAAGAACTCGCCGCGAAGGCCAAGGCGAAGAAGCTGAAACCCTCCGACTATGAAGGCGGCAGCTTCTCCATCTCCAATCTCGGCATGTTCGGCATGCGCGACTTCACCGGCGTCATCAACCCGCCCCAGGCCTCGATTCTCGCGGTCGGTGCGGGCGAGCTGCGCCCGGTGGTGGAGAACGGCCAGATCGTCGTCGGTAATGTCATGACCGTCCGCATGTCCTGCGACCACCGCGTCATCGACGGCGCGCTCGGCGCCACCTGGCTCGCCGCGCTCAAGGGCTTCCTGGAAGACCCCGTCACGATGCTGGCGTAAGCCGCGATGCTACAGCCGCTTCGCCTTGTTGACGGCCGCATCCAGCGCGGAAAGAAACCGCGAGCGATCCGCTTGGGAGAACGGCTTCGGCCCGCCGCCGCCTTCCCCCATGGATCGCAGATGCTCCATGATCCCGCGCGTCGCCAGCGCCCCGCCGATCATGTCGATGGTGAACGCCTTGCCCGTCGCGCCCAGCGCCAGCCCGCCGGCTTTCAATGTGCGATCGGCGAGGGGGATGTCGTTCGTCACCACGATGTCGCCGGGCGTCACGCGTTCCGCGATCCAGTCATCGGCGATGTCCGGCCCGGCATCTACCATCACGAATTCCACGTCCGGCGGCACGCGAATGCCCGCATTCGCCACCACCTTCACGGGACATCCATAGCGCCGCGCGACCTTGTAGGTCTCCTCCTTCACGGGGCACGCATCGGCATCCACGAAAATAGTCGGCAGGGGCACGGGAACGGCTCGCTCGTTTTTCGCCCCGCCTATAGCAGAGAGTGAGCGCCATGGCCGACACCTACGACGTCATCGTTATCGGCGCAGGGCCGGGCGGCTATGTCGCCGCCATCCGCGCCAGCCAGCTCGGCTTGAAGACCGCCATCGTCGAGCGCGAACATCTCGGCGGCATCTGCCTCAACTGGGGCTGCATCCCTACCAAAGCGCTGCTGCGCTCGGCCGATGTCTGGCACACGCTTCAGCACCTGAAGGATTTCGGCTTCGCGGCCGACAATCCCCGCTTCGACATCGAGGCCATCGTGAAGCGCTCACGCGGCGTCGCGACCCAGCTGTCCAACGGCGTCAAGTTCCTCATGAAGAAGAACAAGATCCCCGTCATCGACGGCACGGCCACGCTGAAGGGGCAGGGCGTCGTATCCGTCACCGCCAAGGACGGCAAAGCCACCGACTACACGGCGAAGAACATCATCCTCGCCACCGGCGCGCGCGCCCGCCAGCTCCCGGGGCTTGAGGTCGACGGCAAGCTCGTGTGGTCCTACAAGGAGGCCATGGTCCCGCCCGCCATGCCGAAATCCTTGCTGGTGATCGGCTCCGGCGCCATCGGCATCGAGTTCGCGTCGTTCTACCGGACGATGGGCGTCGAGGTCACGGTCGTCGAGGTGATGCCGCAGGTCGTGCCGGTCGAGGACGCCGAGATCGGCGCTTTCGCCCGAAAGGCCTTCGAAAAGCAGGGCATGACCCTCATCACCGGCGCGTCGGTGACCAAGCTCGACAAGGGCAAGGACAACGTCACCTGCACGGTGAAGACGAAAGACGGCAAGGAACAGCAGATCACCGTCGACCGCGTCATCTCCGCCGTCGGCATCGTCGGCAACACGGAAAATCTCGGGCTCGAAGCCCTCGGCGTGAATATCGAAAAGACTCACGTCGTCGTCGATAAATGGGGCGCCACCAGCGTCCCCGGCCTCTGGGCCATCGGCGATCTCGCCGGCGCGCCGTGGCTCGCGCACAAGGCCAGCCATGAAGGCATCATCGTCGCGGAGCGCATCGCCGGCGTGAAGGGCGTCCACCCGCTCGACGTCAGCAAGATCCCCGGCTGCACCTATTGCACGCCCCAGGTCGCGAGCGTCGGCCTCACGGAAGCCGCCGCCAAAGCCAAGGGCTACGAGGTCAAGGTCGGTCGCTTCCCCTTCATCGGCAACGGCAAGGCCATCGCCATGGGCGAAACCGACGGCA
>JAPUEF010000313.1 GCA_027492655.1 Alphaproteobacteria bacterium
ATACGTCATCCCGCGTCCCTGTTCGCCGACGCTGCACTGGGCGGCGACGCGATTGTCGGTGAGGATTTTCGCCGCGGCGTCGGCGGCGGCGCGGTCGGGCGTGGAATAGAGCGTCTGCGTGCCGGACCGAACCTGCCAGTTACGTCCCGACTTGGCGACCGCGATCTGGCGATAGTTCACGTTGTAGCAGCTCTCGCCCGCCTGCGATCCCGAGGGGAACGCGCCGTTCGACATGGTCCAGTATTCGAACCCGGCCGAGGCGATCTCGCATTTCTGGCGCAGGCCCTGAACGGCGATGAGGAAGCGGGCATAGCCGGCCTCCTCCGGCGAATCGAAGCGCGCGACGGCGGGGTTGTTGTCGGCCACCACCCACTCGCCGCCCTGATAGCGGACGCGCAGATTGGTGGAGACTGCGGTGCATTCGGCGATCACGTCCGGCTGGCGGTCGGCGCGGCGGAAGGTTTCGGTCGTGACCGTCGCCGGGCGACCGTCGCGATAGATCTGGATGGTCGTGACGTTGAGGCGATTGCCGCCGGCGGTGGTGGCGATCACCTGACGGTTGGCGTCGGAGGCGTTGAAGGTCGCGGTGATGCCGGTCGCGTCGCGCGCCGGGTTACGGCCGCCGGGCGGCACAAGCGCCGTGCCGTTCGCCTGACCCAGATCGCAGGCGCGCGGGCGACAGGCGGCGGCGGCGCGGATCTGATAGGTGCGGCCGTCGAACGTGATGTCGAGTTCTGCGAGGCCGCCGTTCTGCGGGGTCTGGGCATCCCAGTTGCCCTCGATGTCGGCCGAGGCCGCATAGGCCGGCGCGGCCAGTGCGAGGCTGGCGGCGAAAGCTGCGGCGAATGTCGTCGTCTTCATGGTGCGCTCCTTGGGGCATCGGGTGAGACAGGGCGAAACTATCTGCGGCGTAGATGAAACGACATCGACACTTGCGCGAGGTCTGTCTGACGCTCCGTTCAGAAATGTCCGGTTTCTGCCCATCCAGCACCTAACGAGTGGTGAGCGGGGACGGTTCCCGGCGGCCTTGCCTTAACCCGGTTTTAGGAGCGCGTCGCGCATTCTGGCGGCCGCGGCGACAAGGCCGCCGGAGCAGGCTGAGCAGAATGGCGAAGGCGCAATACCACAAGAACCAGCGGGTCTATGTGAAGACCGTGGGCACCTGGGCGCTGGTGGAGCGCGTCATTCCGCAATGGGCGAAGGGCTTGGACGAGCCCATCCGCATCTACTACGACGTGGGTCTGGGGCGCGATTTCGGCGCCGAGGAGCTTCAGGCCGAGCAGACCGCGACAACCCAGTTCGATCTGGGCGCGACGCCCTGGCGCATCATCCGCGCCCGCAACAAATGGCAGGCCCCGGAAGATTCCTCGCATCACCCCTTCCCCGGCACGTTCCCGGTCGTCGTAACCGGCGAAACCGATTGGGGCGGCTGGCGCGTGCCGGGCGCGGAATACGATCTGAGCCCGCACAAGATCGAGGCGCAGGCCCGTCTGATCGCCAATTCGAGCAAACTCTACGCCTTCGCCGTGGCGATGCTGGACGCCGCGAAGCACGAGGCCGAGCATCTGCCCGATTCGCTGCTGGAACTGGCGCGCGATGTCGCGAAGATCGTGAAGGCGATCGACAGCGACCCGGAAATGCCGGCCTGAACGCCCGCCGGCGACACGACATCACAGCAAGTTTGAATACCGGGAACCGGGCCGCGCCGCTATAAGGCGCGGATGAAGACCGACACGCCCCAGACGATCCGCCTCGCCGATTATCGCGCCCCGGATTATCGCATCCTCAAGACCGATCTGACCTTCCGCCTCGCCCCGCAAGCGACCCGCGTGGTCGCGACGCTGACGGTGGAGGCGACAGCCGCCGCGACGCCGCCGCTGCAGCTGGACGGCGAAGAGCTGAAGCTGATCTCGGTGGCGATCGACGGCGCCACGCTGGATGCCGCCGCCTATGAGGTGAACGAGACGGGCCTGCTGCTGAAGGCCCCCCTTTCGCGTTTCACGCTGACCACCGAGGTGGAGATTTCGCCCGCCGCCAACAGCGCGCTGTCCGGGCTTTATGTCTCCGACGGGATGCTGTGCACCCAGTGCGAGGCCGAGGGCTTCCGCCGCATCACCTGGTATCTGGATCGCCCCGACACGATGGCGACGTTCCTGACGCGCATCGAGGCGGACAAGACCGCCTATCCGGTGCTGCTGTCGAACGGCAATCTGCTGGAGTCGGGCGATCTGCCCGGCGGGCGTCACTTCGCGGTCTGGGAAGACCCGTTCAAGAAGCCCGCTTATCTGTTCGCGCTGGTCGCGGCGAAGCTGGGCCATATCGAGGATCACTTCATCACCCGTTCGGGCCGCCGGGTGACGCTGCGCGTCTATGTCGATCCCGGCAACGAGGCGCGCGCTCACTACGCGATGGATTCGCTGAAGCGGTCGATGAAGTGGGACGAGGAGGCCTATGGCCGCGAATACGATCTCGACATCTTCATGATCGTCGCCGTCGCCGCCTTCAATTTCGGCGCGATGGAGAACAAGGGCCTGAACATCTTCAACGACAAATATGTTCTGGCCGACGCGGAAACCGCGACCGACGTGGATTTCGAGCTGATCGAGGGAATCGTCGGGCACGAATATTTCCACAACTGGTCGGGCAATCGCGTGACCTGTCGCGACTGGTTCCAGCTGTGCCTGAAGGAAGGCTTCACGGTGCTGCGCGATCAGCAGTTCTCGGAAAGCCAGCGCTCGGAGGCGGTGCAGCGCATCGATGGCGTGAAGACGCTGCGGGCGCGCCAGTTCCCGGAAGATTCCGGACCGCTCGCCCATCCGGTGCGGCCCGAGAGCTATATCGAGATCGACAATTTCTACACCGCGACCGTCTATGAGAAGGGCGCGGAGGTGGTGCGGATGCTGCGCACGCTGACGGGACATGAGGATTTCCGCAAAGCGACCGATCTCTATTTCGAGCGCCATGACGGCGAGGCGGCGACGGTGGAGCAGTTCGCGGTCGCGTTCGAGGATGCGGCGAAGATCGACCTGAAGCAATTCCGCCTGTGGTGGTCGCAGTCCGGCACGCCGGAAGTGACGGCGAAGACCGCCTATGACGCACAGGCACAGACCTTCACGATGACGCTGACGCAGAGCTTTCCGCCGACGCCCGGCCAGACCGCGAAGAAGCCGCTGGTCATTCCGGTGCGGCTCGGCCTTGTCGGCGCGGCGGGGGACGATCTGCCGTTGCAGCTGGAAGGCGAGAACCAGCCCACGGGCTCCGAGCGCGTGGTGTCGCTGACCGAGGCGACGCAGACCTTCCGCTTCGTGAATGTGGCGGAGCGCCCCGTGCCGTCGATCGGGCGCGGGTTCTCCGCCCCGGTGAAATGGAAGCTGGACCTGAGCGACGCAGACCGCGCCTTTCTGATGGGGCGCGACAGCGATCTGTTCAACCGCTGGGAGGCGGGCCAGGCCTATGCCACCGCGCATCTGCTGAAGCTGGCGGCCGATGCGGCGGCGGGGCGCACGCTGATCGCAGACCCGGCGCTGATCGAGGCCTATGGCCTGATCCTGGCCGATGCGGCGCGCGATCCTGCCTTCGCCGCGCTGGCGCTGACGCCGCCGTCGGTGTCCGACCTGCTGCAGGCGATGCCTGAAGGAACGGCCGACGCCGCCGCCGCCCATAGCGCACGCAGCTTCCTGATGGCGCAGACCGGCAAGGCGCTGAAGGCCAGCCTGAAAGCCGCCTATGACGCCGCCGCGCCGGGCGGGGCGTTCGAGCCCAACGCCGCGCAGGCCGGGCAGCGTGCGCTGCGCGCCGCGCTGCTGCGGCTGCTGACCGCCGAAGGCGGCCCGGAGGCGGCGGCGCTGGCGTATGCGCAATTCGCATCGGCCACCAACATGACCGATACGATGTCGGCGCTGTCGGTGCTGGCGCATCTGAACGCGCCCGAGCGTCAGGCGGCGCTGGACGCCTTCGAGGCGAAGTGGCGCGGCAATCCGCTGGTGATGGACAAGTGGATGGGCGTGCAGGCGGCCTCCACCCTGCCGGACACGCTGGATGGCGTAAAACGGCTGACCCAGCATGCGCATTTCTCGATGGAGAACCCGAACCGTTTCCGCGCGCTGGTTTCGGCTTTCGCGACGAACAATCCGCTGACCTTCCTGAACGCCGAGGGCGCGGGCTTCCGCTTCGTCGCGGATCAGGCGCTGGCGATGGACAAGGTGAACCCGCAGGTCGCGGCGCGCCTGTTCGGCGCGTTCGAAAGCTGGCGGCGTTTCACGCCCGCCATCGCGAACGCGATGCGAGCCGAGATCGCGCGCGTGGCGAAGACCGAGGGGCTTTCCAAAAACCTGTTCGAGATCGCGACCCGGGCGCTGGGGTGAGTCGGGCTGTCAAAGTGAGTCTTTTGAGTCACGCCGCGCAGAAGTAACCGCTCGTTAAGAACTAAAGCAGCGATTCGGACGTGACATGAGTCACGCCGCCTTTAATTCTTGATCAAACGATTCGAGCGCGCCGGATCTCTCGGGGATGAGACGGCGCAGATCACGGGCGGTTATGGCGGCGGGGACAAAGGCGACGGAGAGCGAGCGCGACGCCGTTGCCGGCGCCGACGTCGAAGCCGCGCCGCGCGCCAGACTTCCCGCCTGGCTGCGCGCCGACCCCAGAAGCGCGCTGATCCTCGCCGGCCTCATCGTGCTGGCCATCGCCGCAGCGGCGCTGCTGCAGATACGGCGCGATCATCAGGTGCAGCTGCGCGCCGCCGAACTGCGCATCACCGATGTCGCATGGAGCGCCTCGATGGCGGTGCGCGACGTGCTGGAGGGCACCGAGCGCATTCTCTCTCTGGCGGTTTCGGCGGCCCGGTCCGACGCCCCCAACAACGAAGCGGCGCTGGCGACGCTGACGCGGCTGGAGCCGCTGATCGTCAATGTCGTGCTGCTCGGCCCCGATGGGATGCTGCGGGCGAGCAAGAGCGGCAAGGCCGCCTATCCGCAATTCTTCACCAACCAGTCTTTCTACGAAGCCTTCCTGAAGGATGGCGGCAAGCTGGTGCGGCTGGTGGGGCCGTTCGCCGATCCCAAGCTGGGCGCCAGCCCCATCGCGCTGTTCGTGCGCATCACGAACGCCGACGGAGCGTTCGACGGCATCGCGATCGCGCTGATCGATCCGGTGAAGCTGGCCGAGCGGATCGGCTCGTATACGCCGGACCTTTCGGTAGTCGTCACCGATACCGAGAACCGGATCATCGCCGGCGTGCGCGCCGGCAAGCCGATGACGCCGGGCGAGCTGGGCGTCGCCCTGCCCTTCTCGCCGGCGTCCAGCCCGGATGGGCGACCGGGCGTCAAATACGTTCCGGCGGGTGACGGACAGGCGCTGGTCTCCACCGCCTATGTGCCGGGATACGGCGCGA
>JAPUEF010000314.1:0-22907 GCA_027492655.1 Alphaproteobacteria bacterium
GACATGCTCGAAGCTCGCCTGCTCGATACCGAACAGCGGCGCGGCGGGAACGATGCCCCAATCCACCGCACCGGGCAGCGCGAAGGCCCACAGCATGAAAAGCAGAATGACGAGGCCGCCCAGATTGCCGAGCGCAAGGCCGAGGCCGGAGAGTCCGCCGATCCGCTTGTGCGCGCAGATATCCGGCAGCATCGCATTGTGGAAGACAGCCGTGAAGTCGAACGCGACATTCGCCGTGACGATCAGCGCCGCCACTGCGATCAGCGGCATCATCACCTCGCCCGGCACCGCGAACCATAGCGCATAAGTGGCCAGCGCGAGGATGAAGGTGAAGGCGAAGATCCAGGGCTTGCGCCGCCCGCCCAGATCGGCGATCGCGCCGAGGAACGGCGCAAGCACGGCGATGATGATGCCGCCGACCGCCGAGATATCGCCCCAATAGGCCTGACCCTTCACCGGGTCTCCGACCAGACCTTGCGAGAAATAGGGCGCGTAGATGTAGATGGTGATCAGCAGGACGTAGGGGTTACGCGCCCACTCGAACAACGCCCAGCTGAACTGCCCGAGGCGCGAGGCCGCCTTCCCTCCCGTGGCCGACAAGGAGTGATCGACCGCAGCCGGGTCCACGACGGCGTTGAGTGACATGGGCGTTTCCCTGATGGCGATTTTTATTGGAATGGCTTTTGAACACCGTCTTCCCGTGCCGGGGCGAACGCAAGGCCGATTACGCGTGTGCGCTGCACCATGGCGGGCGTCCGATTGACGCCGCGCCGCCCGGCATGCGACGCCGAACCGGTTCCGTCATTCGCCGCCACCCGCCTTGCCCATCGAAGCCGTCATCGCCGCCCTGACCGCCGCCGTTCTGCACGCCGTGTGGAACGCGCTCGTCAAAGGCGGCGGCGACCCGCTGCTGGACCTCGCATTGGTCTGGGGCGGCTCGGCCTTGGTGGCGCTTCTCTGCCTGCCCTTCGTCGAAGCGCCGATCGCCGCCGCCTGGCCCTATCTGCTGGCGACGCTGCTGATCCACCTGCCCTACGGATTGCTGCTGGCGGCGGCCTATCGCGCCGGCTCGCTGAGCCATGTCTATACCGTGGCGCGCGGCACCCCGCCGATGCTGATCGCCATCGCGACGGCGCTATTCGTGGAGACGCTGAAGCCCGGCCAGTATCTGGGCATCGGCATCATCAGCCTGGGCATCCTCGTCACCGGCGTCGCGCCGCATGCCCCGGTCCGGGCGACGCTGCTGGCGCTGTGCGTCGCTGTCACCATCGCCGGCTATTCCATTCTGGATGGCCTCGGGGCGCGGGCCAGCGGCGAGCCCATCGGCTACGCGGTGTGGTTCTTCGTACTGATGGGCGCGGCGTTCGCCGCGCTGGTGGCCGGATGGTGGGGCGTCAGACCGCTCGCCCGCTATGCCCGCGCCAACTGGCGGCGCGCGGCGATCGGCGGCCCCGCCGGGGCGCTCGGCTACGGCCTCGTCCTCTGGGCGATGAGTTTCGCGCCGGTCGCGGGGGTCAGCGCGCTCCGCGAAACATCCGTCGCCATCGCCGTCTTCATCGGCTGGTGGTTCATGGGCGACCCGATGAGCAAGCGCCGCGTGACGGGCGCAGTGCTGGTGCTCGTCGGAGCCGCCGTCCTGAAGTTCACATAGCCAGATCGCGCAACTGCGCCGCCCCCAGCGCCAGCTTGGCGGGGGTGAACGGACCGTCGCGCTCCAGTTCGGCGATCAGCGCCTGAGCCCGGGCGATCCCGGCCTTCGCCGCGTCGGCCCAGGCATGCACCGCCGCCGCGCCCTGCTCGCGCTTCGCGCCCGTCGCCGCAACGCCTTTCAGCGCCTTGGCCGCGACCAGACGCTGGAGCACGAACAGATCGTCCTCGATGCGTGTCAGCGACAGCGCGTCCCAATGGCCAGATGGCTGGATGCGCGCCGCCTGCTCGCGCAGCCTGTCGATGCCCAGCGCCGCGCCAGCCGCAAAATAGGCCCCCGCCACCGCGTCCAGCGGGATGCCGGTTTCGCCCGCCAGACTGACCATGTCGGCCACCGTGGCGAACAGCGGCAACGCGCCGATCTCGTCGGCCATGTCATCCGGCACGCCGTCTTTCTGCAGCGTCTGGATGCGCGCCGTCACCGCGTCGCGTTCCAGCGGCGACACGAGGCCCGAGAACGTGCCCTTCAGCGCATCGATGCCGTCGCGATAGCGCGCGATGGTCTGATCGATCGGCGCGTCGTGCGGCACATTGCGCAGCATCCACAGCGTCTCGCGCCGCAGCAGTTCGATGGCGTCACGGTGCATGGCGATCTGAACGCCCGCCGCTACCTTGCCGTCCAGCGCGTTGATGCGCTCGTACAGATCGGAAAGACGGAACGCGCCGCTGGCGATGGACGCAGCCCGCGCCACCGCCGCCAGCTCCGCGCCGGATGCTTCGGCCACGCCCTGCGCAAAGTCCGGGCCGGCGCGGTTGATGAGGTCGTTGCAGATCAGCGTCGCCACAAGCTCGCGCTTCAGGCGATGCTGTCCGATCTCGGCGGCGAAACGGTCGCGCACCGGCGGCGGGAAGTAACCGGCAAGATCGTCGGCGAAAGCCGGATCGTCCGGCACCTGACTGTCGAGCAGCGCCTGATTGAGATCGATCTTGGCATAGGCCAGCAGCACCGCCAGTTCCGGCCGCGTGAAGCCCTGGCCGGCGCTCTTCATGGCCTGGATCGCCGCATCGTCGGGCAGATATTCCACCGGACGATCCAGCTTCCCCTTCGCTTCCAGCGCGCGGATCAGGCGCTGATGCGCGTCGATCTCGGCTGCCGCCGTGCTCTCCGCGACCGAAAGCGCCAATGTCTGGCGATAATTGTCCTGCAGCACATGCGCGCCGACATCGTCGGTCATCTCCACCAGCAGCGCGTCACGCGCCGCGCGGGTGATCGCGCCGCGTCCGGCGGCGGCGGCGAACAGAATCTTCAGGTTCACCTCGTGGTCCGAGGTATCGACGCCGGCGGAATTGTCGATGGCGTCGGTGTTCAGCCGCACGCCTGCCCGCGCCGCCTCGATACGGCCGAGCTGCGTCGCGCCCAGATTGGCGCCCTCACCCACCACCTTGGCGCGCAGATCGCGCCCGTCGATGCGGATAGCGTCGTTGGCGCGGTCGCCGGCCTGCGCGTGTGACTGCGCCGACGCCTTGATGTAGGTGCCGATGCCGCCGAACCACATCAGATCGACATCCGCCTTCAGGATCGCCGTCATCAGCTCGAACGGCGTCACGCTGTCCGTCGCGAGGCCCAGCAGCGCCTTGATCTCGGCACTCAACGGAATCGATTTCAGCGAGCGGGAGAACACGCCGCCGCCCGCCGAGATCAGCGCCTTGTCGTAATCGGCCCATGACGAACGCGGCAGGTCGAACAGGCGCTGACGCTCCGTCCAGGATCGGGCGGGGTCGGGATCTGGATCGATGAAGATGTCGCGATGGTCGAACGCTGCGACGAGGCGGATCGCCTTCGACAGCAGCATGCCGTTGCCGAACACGTCGCCCGACATGTCGCCGACGCCCGCCACGGTGAAGGGCGTCGTCTGGATGTCGGTGCCGATTTCGCGGAAGTGCCGCTTCACCGCTTCCCATGCGCCGCGCGCGGTGATGCCCATCTTCTTGTGATCGTAGCCGGCCGATCCGCCCGATGCGAAGGCATCGTCCAGCCAGAAGCCGCGCCGCACGGAAATCGCATTCGCCGTATCGGAGAAGGTCGCGGTGCCCTTGTCGGCGGCGACCACAAGATAAGGATCGTTGCCGTCACGGCGGCGCACCAGCGCCGGCGGCACGATGGCGCCGTCGGCGGCGATCGTATCGGTGAGGTCGAGCAGCGAATCGATGAACAGCGTGTAGGCGGCGACGCCTTCGGCTTGCACCGTCTCGCGCGAGGCGTCTTTCGGCAGCAGCTTGGGATAGAAACCGCCCTTCGAGCCGACCGGCACGATGACCGCGTTCTTGACCTGCTGCGCCTTCACGAGGCCGAGGATCTCGGTGCGGAAATCTTCGCGGCGATCCGACCAGCGGATGCCGCCGCGCGCCACCCGGCCAAAGCGCAGATGCGTGCCCTCGACGCGCGGGCTGTAGACGAAAATCTCCACCCACGGACGCGGCGCGGGCAACTCGTCCAGGATCGCGCTGTCGAACTTGAAGGCCAGCGCCGGGCGCTCCTGCCCGTCCGGCTCCTTCGCCCAGGCATTGGTGCGCAGCGTCGCTTCGACCACATTGCGGAAGCGGCGCAGGATGCGGTCTTCGTCCAGACTCTTCACGTCGCGCAGCGCCGTCTCGATGCGCTCGTGCATTTCAGCGCCATCGCTGGCCGACTCCGGCGCAAGACGCGCCTTGAAGAACTCGACGATCAGCCGCGCGATGTCGGCGTTACGGACCAGCGCTTCTTCCATATAGGGCTGGCTGAAGGCGATGCCGGCCTGCCGCAGGAATTTCGCGATGCCGCGCAGCACCACGACGGCGTGCCATTCCAGATCGGCGGCGATGGTCAGCGCGTTGAAGCCGTCATTCTCGGCGCGGCCAGTCCACACCATCTGCAGCGCGTCTTCCAGCTTCGGTCCGACCGTTTCCAGATCCAGCGGCTGCGGCTGCTTCAGGCGCATCGCGAAGGCATGGATCGACAGCTTGTTGGAAAGGCCGCGCGGCGTGACGCGGTAGTTCGTCTCCTCGACGACGATCAGGCCCATATTCTCAAGGATCGGCAGCACGCTGGAGAGTTCGGCGGAGCCGCCGGCATGCAGTAACTTCAAACGCAGCGTACCGGCCGCGTCGCCCGCCTCGCGCCAGGCGTGGAACGACACCTCGCCGTCCTCAAGCCCGCCCTCCGCCAGTCGTTCGATGCGGACGATATCGGCCAGCGCCTCTTGCGTCGTCACCTGCTCGCGATAGTTCAGCGGGAAAGCGTCGGCATAGCGCGAGGCGAGATCGTTGAGGCGCTTGTCGGCCGATGCGGCCAGCGCATCGCCCAGCCGGTCCGACCATGTGACCGTCGCGGCCTCGATCGCCGCCTGAAGCGCATCGCTATCGGCTTCCATCAGATGCGTGCCGGGCAGGCGCGTGACGATGGTGTGGATACGGGCGACCGGAGTTTCGTCGAAAGTCGGGTTCGACAGCGTCACCTCGCCGCCGAAAGCCTGCGCCAGAATATCGCCCACCCGCGCGCGAACCGCGCCCGAATAGCGGTCGCGCGGCATGAAGGTCAGCGCCGAAACGAAACGGTCGAAGCGGTCGCGGCGCAGGAAGCTCTTCACGCGCGGCCGCTCCAGCACATGCATGATGCCGAGCGCCTGCGACAGCAGCTCGTCCTCGCCGATCTGGAACAGATCGTCGCGCGGGAAGGTCTCGATCACATGCGCCAGCGCCTTGCCGTCATGGCTGCGCGCCCCGAAGCCGGCGCGCTCCACCACCCGCGTCACCTTGCGGCGCAGCAGGGGGATTTCAGCGGGAAGCTGATGATAGGCGGACGAGGTGAAAAGGCCGACGAAACGGCGCTCGCCGATCAGACGGCCCGCCGCGTCGAACCGCTTCACCCCGATATAGTCCTGCTGCGCCGGGCGATGGACGCGCGAACGCACCGTCGATTTGGTGACGATGATCGGATGCGGGTCGGTCAGGAAGCCGACCACTTCGGGCGTCAGGTCTTCCGCGTCTTCCGGATTGCGGATGATGCGGGCCGCCGGATCGCGCAGGATGCCCAGGCCGCTCGTCTCCAGCGCGGCGTGCTTGTTCGCAGCGGCGTCGAACGCGTAGTCGCGGCAGCCCAGCAGCGTGAAGTGATTGTCGGCCAGCCATTTCAGGAACGCGACCGCCTCGTTCAGTTCGGACGGCTCGATCGGCGGCGGGTTGCGCTTCATCTCTTCGGTCGATTCCGCCAGCTTCTCCAGCATGGCGCGCCAGTCGCTGACTGCAGCCGCGACGTCGGCGAAGACGCGGCGCGCGCCCTCCTCCACCGCCATCAGGCGGGCCGCGTCGCGTTCGCGCGCGATGGCGATGACGATGACCGACTCCCGGCCCTCGCCGCCCGCCCGCTGGCTCTCCACGATCGGATGGAAGGCGGCGGCGACGGTCAGGCCCTGAACCGACAGCTCACCCAGGAGCGAATCGAACAGGAACGGCTTGTCGTCGTTGATGGCGACCAGGATCGCGCCGTCATAGGCGAAGCCGTCGGTCGCAGGCTCGGGCGCGAACACCCGCACCAGCGATCCGCCCGCCGCGCGCGAGGCCGACAATTCGCGCGCCAGGTTCGCAAGACGCGCCAGCGTCGGCGGCGGGAAGGCGGCGATATCTTCGGGCGGCGCGGTGTGCAGGAAGGCGCGGGTGAAGGTCGCGGCGGCGGGGCCGCCCGTCTCGCCCGCAAGGATGATGGCCTCATCGCGGACAGCGCTGAATTCGCTCATAAGCACTCCTCGGGCCGCCTGTTTCCGGCTCGTTCCGAGCCGCAAGGGGCTGTGATTTGAGCCCGGTTTTACCTTAAAATCTCAACGAACGCCTATCGTAACGGCAACGGCTCCATGAAACTTCTGACCTGGAATATCTGGGACATTCCGATGTCCCTGGCCCGTGATCAGCGCCTGCCCCGCATCGCGAAGGCGCTGAAGGCGATGGCCGCCGATCCGGCGGGTCCGGACGTCGTTCTGCTGCAGGAAGTGTGGTCGGCGCAGCGGCGGCCTCTGCTGCGCCCGCTTTATCCGCATGTTGCGGAGGCAGAGACCTATTGGCGCAACCCGATGAACTGGCTGGCCGGGCCGGTCGAGACCCTGCGGGGCCGCTATCTGACCATCGACAGCGGGCTGATGACCCTGTCGAAACACCCGGTGAAGGACGTCCGCCGCTACCGCTACAAGGCCGGTCGCTCGCCCGCCAAACGCTCGGCGCTGGCGGCGCTGATCGACAGCCCCGATCTCGGCCCGGTCTGGGTGGTGAACACCCATCTCTGCGCCGCCTACCCCCACGCCACCAACACCCCCACCCGCGCGGCGCATCTGAAGGAACTGGGCGAGATCGTGAAGCGCCTGGAGGGCGCGCCGGTGATCGTGGGCGGGGACTTCAACGTCGCGCCGCCCTCCGTCGGGCCGCTGCCCGCCTGGAGCCACGACCCGGCTTTGTGGCCGGGCGGCGTCACCGATGCCCTCCCGGGCTTTGCCGAGGCCCCCGAGGCGGCGGACCTGCTCACCTACACCGCCACGCAAAACCCCTGGGCCGACCCGCGCGAGGGCGACAACCGGCTCGACTATATCTTCGCCGGCCCCGGCCTGCGTGCGACCGAGGCAAGGATCGCCATGACCGAGCGCCATCCGCTGGGACGCGGGCGTCCCAAGCCGCTGAGCGACCATTTCGGCGTCGTCACCACCGTCACGCGCGCCACGGACTGATCGGTATTTGAATCGAAGGCGATTGGACGCGCGCCGCCCAGCGGCGCAGCCTTCGCGCCATGGAGATCTATGCCGCCAATGGCCTCGCCATTCTGCGCTGGATGCCGCCGCCGTCCGTGACGGCTTTCGCCGGTGAGCGCGCCGCTGCGCTCGACGGCTCCATCGGCCAATCCAGCGAAGTGAAGGCGCAACGCAAAGCCGCCGCCGAGGCCAGCACCTTCGTCGCCGCGCAGAACGTGCAACTCACGCACGGCGTCCTAAGCGTCGAAGGCGCCGCCGCCGGCACCGCCGTCGATGTCCGGGTCTAGCCGCAGGTCTTGATGAAATCGCGCAAGGCGATTTCACAGACCTCCGGCGCGTCGCGGAACGCGCCGTGGCCGGTCTTCGGCACTTCCAGATAAATGCCGGCATCCGGCCGCAGCGCCGCGAAGATCTCGCGCGATTTTTCCGGCGGCGTCACCGGGTCGCGCGTCCCCGTCAGCACCAGAACCGGCCCCGGAACGCCTGCAAGGCCGGCGCGCATATCCATGCGCCAGATCTCGCCGTCCGGCAGGCTGAAATGCCGGAACATATCCCATTGATAGATCGTACCGGCCGCGCCCGACGGGTCGCGCGGGCTGGTGTTGTAAAGCGGCGTGCAGAGTTTGAGGAAGGCGCGGATGTCGTCTTCGGCGGCGCGGGTCCAGAACCTCGTCGCTGCGGCGCGTACCTCTTCACCGCCGATCGCCACGAAGCCGTCGATGACCTGCCCCAGATCCAGCGTCGCGGCGGTGGACGAGAAGATCAGACCGCGCGCATGACCCGGATGACGGATGGCATAGGACTGCGCCACGAAGCCGCCGAACGACTGGCCAAGCACGATCGGGCGATCCAACCCCAGCGCATCGCAGAACGCTGCGATATCGTCGCCCCACTGGGCCAGATTCCAGTGCGTGGGATCGGACCCGTTGCCGCCCCGGCTGCGCCCGTTGCCGCGGTGATCCAGATAGATCACCTGCGTGACATCGGCGAAGCGGTCGAAATAGCTGCGCAGCCCCCAGTGATCGAAGCCTGGCCCGCCATGCAGCACCACAAGCGCCGGCCGCGCCTTCGGACCTTCGGGCGTCGCCGCCAGCGTCGAACCCGCAACGTCGAAGAAAATCCGCGCGCCGTTGACGGTGACATACATGGGAAAGCTCCGCGATCTGCGGCGCGACTGTCGCCCGCCCTCGCCGCAAAGAAAAGGGCGCGGCCGGAAAGCCGCGCCCCTTCGATTTCAGCGATCCGACGGATCAGGGCTGCGCCAGCAGCGCCTCCATCTCGTCCATGATCTTGTTCATGCGCGCGACCAGCGCCTGATAGGGCTCCGGCGTCGCCATATCGATCCCGGCCTTCTTGTAGAGATCGTAGGGATAGTCCGAGCCGCCGGCCTTCAGCAGATCGAGGAAGATATCGCGCTGCTTGGGATCGCCCGTCTCGATGCGCTCGGCCAGCAGCGCGGCGCCGGTGATCGAGGTCGCGTACTGATAGACGTAGAAGTTGCGATAGAAGTGCGGGATGTAGGCCCACTCGATGCAGTAGGTCGGGTCGATCTTCATCACCCCTTCCGCCTCGCCGTGATAGCGCTTGAGGAGATCGCAATAGATCTCGGTCATGCGCGCGCCCGACAGCGGTTTGCCGGCTTCGGCCTCTTCGTGGATCTTGAGTTCGAACTCGGCGAACATGGTCTGGCGGAACCAGGTGCCGCGCATCGTCTCCAGCGCCATGCCCAGATAATAGAGCTTCTCTTCCTTCGTCGCGGCGTTCTTCACCATGTAGTCCTGGAGAAGCATCTCGTTCATGATCGAGGCGGTCTCGGCCGTGAACGTGGAATAGTCCGACTTCTCGAAGGGCTGCGCGCGTCTGGCCAGCATAGTGTGGACGCCGTGGCCGGCCTCGTGCGCCAGCGTCGACATCGATTCATAGTCGTCGTTGTAGTTCATCAGCAGATAGGGATGAACGTCATAGGCCGCGCCCATCATATAGGCGCCCGACGACTTGCCCGGCTGCGGATAGACGTGCATCCACGGCTCGGCGAACATCTGCTTCAGATCGGCGATATATTCCTCGCCCAGCGGCGCCAGCGCGGCCAGCGACTGCGCCTTGCCTTCGGTCAGCGGGAATTTCTTGTCCAGCTGAACCAGCGCCGGATAGATGTCGTAGTACTCAAGGTCGCCCTCGATCCCCAGCATCTTCTTGCGCAGCTTGAAATAGCGATGGAGCGAGGGCAGCGCCGCGTTCACCTGCGTCACCAGCTGGCGATACACCGCCTCCGGCATCGCATCGCCGAACAGCGCATCCTCCAGCGCGTTCTTGTAGTGGCGCGCCCTGGCGTCGAAGATGTGACCGGCGACATGGGCGGCGAGGTTCGCGCCCAGCGTGCCTTCGAATTCCTTCCACTTACCCCAGAACGCCTCGAACACCTGCTTGCGGTCTTCGCGGTTCGGCTCCTGACGGTATTTCGTGTAGGCTGCCTGATCGACCTTCACCTCTTCGCCCGAGGCCAGCTTCACGGTCGGGAACGGCAGTTCGGCGGCCGAGAAGATGTCATAGACATCGCCCGCCGTGCCGGCGAGGGCGCCGGCCAGCGCCATGACGGTCTCGCTTTCCTGCGAAAGCGTATGCGGCGCGCCGCGCAGCACGTTATCCAGCATGAAGCCGAAGACGTCGTTCAGTTTCGCCTGTTCCTTCCGGAACTGGTCGATCTTGTCCTTGCCGGCGGCCAGGATGGTCGGGCTGAACCACGACACGGCGGCGCCGTACTGCACGAACAGCATCTGCGCCATCTGCTTGCGCTCGGTGTTCGCGGCGATGCCCAGATTCTCGTCCGACTTCAGCATCGCGTAGGTAAAGAGCCGCAGGCCCTCCTTCTGGAAGGCCGACATCGCTTCCAGGCACGACAGCAGCGTGGCGCTGTCTGCGACCAGCTTGTCCTTGCAGGCTTCGATATTGGGAATTTCGGCCTTCAGCTTGTCGTGCGCGGCCGTCCAGTCGGCGTCGCTGGCGTAGAGATCGCCGAGATTCCAGATCCCCGCCTCGGCCGACGGCGCGGGCGTGGCGGCGGCGGGCGCGTCCTGCGCCAATGCAGGCGCGGCGGCGACGGCGGTGATGGCGGAAGCGGCGAGCAGAATGGCGCGAAGATGGCGCAGCATCGGAAGATGACCCCTTATTTAGACCCCTGACCCGCCATAGAACCGACGATGCGCGGCCGTGCAATGCGGCGAACGTCACGTCAGCGTGAAATCGCGGGGTGGCCGCTGGTCGCATTTGCGTTATCGTCCCGGGCTTCTGGCGCGGAACTGTCGGGGCGGCATGACGGGATTGAGGGGATTGATCGTCGGGATGCTGGCGGCGGGGCTGACGCTGACGGCGGCCGGGGCGACGACGCTGAAGCGCGGCAACCAGGCGGAGCCCGATACGCTCGATCCGCCCCGATACAGCCTGACCGTCGAGCTCAACATCCTCAACGATCTGTTCGACGGCCTCGTGGTGACGGACGCCAGAGGCGAACCCGTTCCCGGCGCGGCGGAGCGCTGGGACATGTCGGCGGACGGCCGCGTCTATACGTTCCATCTCCGGCCCGATCTCAAATGGTCGGATGGCGCGGCCCTGACTGCGGAGGACTTCGCCGCCGGCTTCCGCCGTGCGCTCGATCCCAAGACCGGGGCGCAGCTGGTCGATCTCGCCTACACCGTCAGGAATGCCCGCGCCGTCGCAGCGGGCGAGCTGCCGCCCGATCAGTTGGGCGTCCGCGCCGTCGATGCGCGCACGTTCGAGGTGACGCTGGAAGCCCCCGACGGGGCCTTCATCCGCCTCATCGCCGGCTATGCGCTGTTCTTTCCGCTGCCCCGCCATCTCTATGAACAGGCGGGCGACGGCTGGGCGAAGCCCGGGGTCATGGTCTCCAACGGGCCTTACACGCTGGCCGAATGGACGCCGCAGGCGCAGGTGCGGATCGAGAAGAACCCCTATTACTGGAACGCCGCCCATGTCGCGATCGACGAGGTGCTGTTCTTTCCCACCACCGACGACGCGGCGGCGCTGAACCAGTTCCGGGCCGGCGAGCTGGACCTAAATCTGGGCTTCCCGGTCGGCCAGTATGACTGGCTGAAGCGGAACATGGCCGATCAGGTGGACGTCACGCCCGCCTCGATCATCTCGTTCCTGACGCTCAATCAGCGCAATCCGAAATTCGCCGACGCCCGCGTCCGCCGCGCGCTCTCGCTGGCCATCGACCGCGACGCGCTGGTGAACCGCATCCTCGCGACCGGGCAGACCGTCGCCTATGGCCTGATCCCCGCCGTCGTGAAGGATTTCCCCCAGCCGCCGGAGAACGATTTCAGCGCCACGCCGCTGGAGGCGCGTCTGAAGGAAGCGCGCGAGCTGCTCGCCGCCGCCGGATACGGCCCGCAGAACCCGCTGACCTTCCGCCTCGATTATCGCGCCGGCGACGTCAACAAGAAGGTCATCGTCGCCATCGCCGCCATGCTGCAGCGGGTCGGCGTGACGGGGGATCTGCAGGCGAACGAGGTGAAGGTCCACTACGCCAAACTCCGCCAGCACGATTTCGAGGCGGCGGACGGCGGCTGGCAGGGTACGCCCGATCCGGTCTTCTTCTCGCTGCTGCTGCAGACCGGCTCCGACAGCAATTACGGCGGCTGGTCGAATGCCGAGTTCGACCGCCTGACGCGCGCGGCCGCGATCGAAGTCGATCCGGCCAGACGCATGGCGATGTTCGCCGAGGCCGACCGCATCGCCATGGCCGATACCGGGCTGGTGCCGCTGTTCTATTCCGCCCACCGCGCGCTGGTGCAGAACTGGGTCAAAGGCTTTATCGGCAATCCGACCAACAGCCATCGCAGCAGCGATTTGAGGATCGAGAAGTGAGTTTCATCCGACGTTTCGCCGCCGCCCTCGCGGCGCTCGCCATCCTCGCCGCGCCGGCGGCCGCGAAAGACCTGCATCGCGGCAATATGGCCGAACCCGACACGCTCGACCCGGCCAAGTGGTTCACCACATACGAATCCGAAATCCTGCGCGATCTGTTCAACGGCCTGCTTCAGGTGGACGGCGAAGGAAAAGCCATTCCCGGCGCAGCCGAAAGCTGGACCGTCTCTGATGACGGCCTCACCCTCACCTTCAAGCTGCGCGCCGACGGTAAATGGTCGGACGGCGCGCCGGTCACGGCGGAGGATTTCCTGCTGGGCTTCCGCCGCGCCTTCGACCCCAAAACGGCGTCGGCCTATGCCAATTTCGGCTATGTCATCGTCAATGCCCGCGAGGTCGTCGAAGGCAAGGCGGCGGTGGAAGACCTCGGCGTGCGGGCCATCGATCCGCTGACGCTCGAGGTGAAGCTGAACGAGCCGAGCCAGACGATCCTCTGGCTGTTCGCCGGCTACCCCTGCTTCTTTCCCACCCCCGCCCACGCACTGGCTGCCAATGGCGACAGCTGGGTGCAGCCCGGAAAGATGGTCTCCAACGGGCCCTACCGCCTGACCGAATGGGTGCCGCAGGATCACATCACGCTGGAGCGCAACGCGAACTATTTCGATGCGGCGGACGTGAAGATCGACAAGGTCTTCTATTATCCCACCGACGACGACCCTTCCGCCGTGAAGCGCTTCCGCGCCGGCGAACTCGATATGAACCTGCGCTTCCCGCCCAGCATGTATCCGGTTCTGAAGCGCGACATGCCGAACGAGACCAGGACCGATCCCGCCACCTGGATCGGCTATATCGTCTTCAACCTGTCCGATCCGCGCTTCGCCGACGCACGCGTGCGCCGCGCGCTGTCGCTGGCCATCGACCGCGAGACGATCGTGAAGCGCGTGCTGAACAATGGCGAGC
The DNA here is from genome assembly GCA_027492655.1 of Alphaproteobacteria bacterium. Taxonomy (GTDB): domain Bacteria; phylum Pseudomonadota; class Alphaproteobacteria; order Micropepsales; family Micropepsaceae; genus JADZAI01. The sequence continues at coordinate 13,260 of JAPUEF010000314.1, forward strand.
TGCCGGCCTGGAGCATCGTGCCGCCGGGAACCGACAATTTTACCTCGTCCGGGGCCGGCGATTTCTCGGCCATGCCCATGGCGTCGCGTCAGGCCGAGGCGCGCCGCCTGCTGGAAGAGGCGGGCTACGGCCCCGCCAACCCGCTGCGCTTCGCCTTCCAGCACCGCATCGGCGAGGCCAACAAGCGCGTGGCTCTCGCGGTGGTCGATATGTGGAAGAGCGTCGGCGTGCAGGCGACGCTGGAAGCCAACGAAGTGAAGATCCACTACGCCAAGCTGCGCGAGAAGACCTTCGAGGTCGCCGATGGCGGCTTCTCCGCGCCGCCGGACGCGGAGTATTTCATCTACCTGCTGCGGACGGATTCGACCGAGGTGAATTTCGGAGGCTGGTCGAACGCCGGCTACGACCGCCTCTCGGCCGAGGCCAATCGCGAGCGCGACCTCAAGAAGCGCGGCGAACTCTACGCCGCCGCCGAAAAGATCGCGCTCGACGATACCGCGATGATCCCGGTCTATGTGCCGGTCAACCGCGCGCTGGTGCAGAACTGGGTCACGGGGTACCAAGGCAACCCTGTCGGCTATCACCCTTCGCGCTGGCTCGACATCACGCGCTGAACGGCGGCGTCAGCCGCCGATCGGGCCGCCGCCGTCGCGGGTGATCACCACCACTGAGGGGCGCGGCGGCATGGCGCTGTCCATCGCCGCCGGCCAGCGGCAGACCGGAGCCTCGAAAGACCCGTCGCCGCCCTGTCCCGGATGCTGCACCGACACGAACAGCGTTTCGCCATCGGGGGTGAAGCAGGGGCCGGTCAGCTCGGCCCCCACCGGCACCGAGAAGAAATGCCGCGTCACCGCGCGCTCCGGCCCGGTGACGGCGCATGCCCAGAGCCCGTCTGCGAGGCCGATTTCATCCGCGCCGTCGGTCGCGATCCAAAGGCGGCCCTTGGGATCGAACAGAAGATTGTCGGGCTGCGCGAAATAACCCGCATCGCTGATCCCGGGTCCGTATTTGCCCTGCGCGCTCGTCTCGGCCTGGGGATGGCCGGCCAGCAGCAGAATGTCCCATCGGAAGGCGGTCGCGGCGTGATCGCGGTCGCCGTCTTCGCCGGGCGCCAGGATCTCGACGATATGGCCGCGGCGGTTCGGCGCGCGCGGCGCGGCGGGCGCCGCCTCCTTGCGATCCGTGCCGCCGGTGAACGCGACATAGGTGCGCGAGGTGACGGGATCGGTCTCCAGATCCTCAGGGCGATCCGTTTCGGTCGCGCCCAGAAGCCGCGCGGCGCGCCGCGCGTCGATCACCACATCGCCCTGATCGTCGAAGCCGTTCTCGGCGGTCAGCGGCCCCGTGCCGTGCACCAGCGGCAGCCATTCGCCCGTGCCGTCGTCGCTGAAGCGGGCGACATACAGCGTGCCCTCGTCCAGGATGTCTGCATTGGCGGCGTAATCGGCCGCCACGTAAGGCCTCGCCGACACGAATTTATAGATGAACTCGAAGCTCTGATCGTCGCCCATATAGGCGACGACAGGCTTGCCGTCCCTGGCGACGATGGTCGCCGCCTCGTGCCGGAAGCGCCCCAGCGCGGTGCGCTTCTTTGGCGCGGCGGTCGGATCATAGGGATCGATCTCGACGATCCAGCCGAAGCGGTTGAACTCGTGCGGCGTGACGTTGATGTCAAAGCGCTTATCGAAGGTCGACCACATCCACAGCCGCCCGCCGACGCCGAACGAGTCCGCGCTCGCGGCCTCGCGCGCATTCTCCGGCGGCAGCTTGCTGGCGACCCCGGTGAAGTAGTTCTGGATGTTTTCTTCCGCCGTCAGGATCGTGCCCCAGGGCGTCACGCCACCGGCACAGTTCTGGAACGTGCCCTGCACGCGCACGCCTTCGGGATCGGCCGCCGTCTTCATGCGGGCGTGCCCGCGCGCCGGGCCGGCGATGTCGATATCGGATTCGGCGTGCAGGCGGCGGCCATAGGGACTGTCGGCCACCACGCGCCACGCGCCGTCCGTCCTGCGCACTTCGATGATCGAATGACCGACCGAAGCCTTCTCCACCGCGATGGTGTCCGCCGTCGCATTCGCCCGCGCCGCGTCGCTGTCGGGCATGTTCGGAAACATATAGCGCGGCGTCGTGTATTCGTGGTTCACGCACAGCAGGCCATGCGCTGAGTTGGCGCTCGCCAGATGCTCGGCCTTGGACGACGCACCCTCCTTCAGCGGCAGATAGCCGATGAAGTCGCAGTTGAAGCCGAACTGCTTCAGCTGCTTCGCCGCCGTCTGGGCTTGCGGATCGAAAGCCTCGCCGCCGGCCATGATCGGATCGCCCCATGAAATCAGGATATCGGCGCGATGCCCCGGCGCGACGTGATGCGTCGGCTCGTCCTTGCCGATACGGCCCAGCTCCTCGAACGACAGACCGGGCGTTTCGGCGCGCGCCGGCGCGGCGGCTATACGCCCGACCGGCGTAAGTCCCAGCAGGGCGGCGGCCGCGCCGCCCTTCAGCAGCGTCCGGCGGGACAGGAAGCGGTCGGCGATGTCGGTGAAATGGGTCATGCCCGGCGACTAAAGCCCAACCGTGACGCTGTCGTGAAGCCCTATGAGGGCGGCAGCACCGGCTGTGGGCCGTTTTCCGGCTTCAGCCGCACCGCCTCGCAGGCCGCCTGGCTGTTCAGCCCATCGGCGGCGCTCCGCTCGTGCAGCGAAACCGGCCCGGCATAGATGAAGCCCCCATCACGGATGAAATCGGCGACGACAGGGCGATCCTGCACCTCGACCGCCAGACATCCATCCGATGTACCGACCTCGCCATTGCCCGGATCGGGCGTCATGTAACGCGCCTGATGCATCACCAACGCCCGCCAGTAGGCGCAGGAATTGGTCGCGTCCAGCCCGTGCAGACGCACCGAACCCGGCGCGAAACCATCCTCGTACTGGTTCGCCGCCACATAGGCCCCGACGGCGGTTTCGTTGGAATCGAGCAGGTTCGACGCGCGCACCGCACCGCCGGTCGCCGCCAGCCGTCCCGGCAGCGGCGTCATCGGCCCGGCGCGGTCGGAATTGCGTCCGTGGGCGACCCGGAACGCCGTGACTCCGCCGGTCCGCAGGTTCACCACGAACCAGCGCGGGCGGTTCGCCGGAATGCGGAAATCCACCACGCTGATCACGTCGCGCCGGATCGGCGACAGATCGGATTCGATCCGCCGTCCGGGCAGATCGAAGATGCGCGTTTCGGATCGCACCGTGCCGTAGTGCCGCTGATACGAGGCCAGCGCCTCGCCCAGCAAAGCCGGATCGATGACCCCTGCCGGGTCCATCGCCACGCCGTCCACAGTCAGCGCCACGGTGTCGATCACCGGCGGCTGAGGCGGCGGCGCGGAGGCGCAACCGGCGAGCGCCAGCGCGGCGACGAGGACCAGCGCTCTCATGTCGGCCCGCCGATTCCGGCGGTCTGACGCAGCGCGGCAGGCTTCGCCGAGGGCACCGGGGTTTCGCCCGGCGCGACATCCACGACCAGCGGCGGAGCGGCGCTCTCGGCAGCCCCTGCAAGCCCGGCGATCGCCGCAGGCTTCGCCGCCGGCACCGGCGCTTCCACGAAAACCACCGGAGTCGATCGGCGCGCCATCGCGACGAGGCGGGGTTTTGCCCGCTCGCTGAGAATTTCCTCGGCCGCGGCCAGGGCCTCGCCGTCGATCGCCGCGACATCCAGCGCCGGCTTCAGGCGCGGCACCGGCGCATCGAACGCCGCCGCGATCGCGACGGTCGCCGCCAGTTCAGGCTTGGCGCGCGGCACGGGCGCGCGGAAATCCGGCGCTGCGGCGCGCCGTGCGGCCTTGGGTTCGGGCGTCAGCGCCGCCAGCGTGACGATGGCGGGCGTAGCCTCCGGCTTAGCAGGTCGGGGCGGCGGTTCGGCCTTGGCCACGACGACCGGCGGCGCGGCAGGACGGGCCGGCGCCGCTTTCGCCATCAGCGGTGCGTTGGGGCAGGTATTGCCGCATTCGGAATTGCAGTCGCGCGCCGGCGTGGCGCTGGAATCGTTCAGCCGTGCCGGGCCGGCATACAGAAAGCCGCCATCCGCGATCACGTCATAAACGCGCGTCATATCCTCTTTGGTCACGACGAAGCAGCCGCACGAGCGCCCGAAGCGGCCTTTGGCGGGATCGAAATAGCCGGCCGTGTGAAAGACGATGAGGCGGCGATAGGCCGAGGCGTTGGTGCTTTCCAGCCCCTCCAGCCGGAGCGCCGGACCGTGCGCGCCGCTGCGATAGCGGTCCAGCCCGCGAAATGCCCCCACCGACGACATGCCCGAGGTTTCGGCGTCGCTGAACCGCACCGCCATTTTCGTATGCCCCGGATCGGAGCCGCGGCCATGGGCCACGTAATGCGCTTCCACCAGACCGGTGCGGATGTTCACGATGTAGAGCCGCTTGGCGGTCGAGGGCAGCGCGTAATCAACGATCACGATCTCGTCGCCCTTGAAGGGCTTTTGCGCCGCGTGCCGCGCATAGGCCGACAGCGCCTCGGTCTCCAGTGCGTCGTCGATGAGATTCAGCGGATCGATCTTCGCCCCGCTGAGCGCGGTGGCGGCATGGGCGGCCTTCAGGGCGATAGGCGACAGGGCGAGCGCAAGGACAGCGCCCGCAGCGAGAACCGCGCGTTTCATGCCGGCCATGAAGCGCGAGGCCGCCGCCGGAATCAACCGCCTGCCCCCATGCTCAGGATTACCTTTGGTTTAGCCACCGGCACCGGAATCTCTCCGGGCCGGGGATTGGGCACCACGATACCGTTCGAGCTGCTGGTCTGCGACGGCGCCGCCACGCCGGGTAGCGAGCCCACCGGATTGGAGCCCGGCTTCGTCTGGCAGCGATCCTGATCGCCGCAGAACGGATTGCACTCGCGCACCTTGTCGGCGCTGGTGCGGTCGAACAGCGAGACCGGGCCGGCATACATGAAGCCGCCTTCCTGCAGCACCTGGATGGCGCGCGGCAGGTCGGCGCTGTCCATCATGAAGCAGCCGCACGACCAGCCGAAAATATTGCGCTCCTTGTCGAAGAACGTCTCGTTGGCGTGAAAGACGATGGTGCGCTCCAGCGCCCGGTCGTTGGTCGCGTCGAGCCCCTGCAGGCGCAGCGCCAGACCCCAGCGCGAACTCGTATATTGCTGGCCGCCCACATAGGCGCCGACCGACGAAGTCCCCGAGCCGATCAGATTGGTGAAACGCTTGGCGTGATAGGACCGCTCGTTCAGAGCCGATCCGCGCCCGTGGCTGACGTGATAGGCTTCGACCGCGCCTGTCTTCCAGTCGATGATGTAGAGGCGGCGCTCATAGGCGGGCTTGGAAAAATCCACCACCATGAACTTCTCGGTGCGCAGCCAATGCGTCGTGAAGGGAATGGCGACGCCGCCCTCGGTGTACGAGATCGAGGCGCCGACCTTCATCTTGTTGTAGTGCGCCCGGTAGGATTCGACCGCCTCTTTCAGCAGGGCCCGGTCGATCAGACAGGTCGGGTCCAGCCCCTGATAGGGCTGGCACTGATTGGCGTCCTCGGCCGCCGGTGTGGCGCAGGCGGCGGCGGCCATGCAGAGAAAGGCTGCTGCGAGAGCGCGAAAGCGTGAGCGCAGGCGGAGCAGGCGCATGAATGACGTCTGGAATGGTTGAAATTCGTTAACCCCATAGGGCATCGCCGCCGGTTAACAAAGTCCGAACGCCGCGCCGGATCCGCTTGACGCAACGTCGGCTGCGGCCCAGAAGCCGGGCATGACGGACCCCCGACTTCCCTTTCTGAAAGAGCTGGAACGCAAGGCGCTCTGGCTGTCGGCCTGGACCATCCACAACGCCAACCACCTGCGCGACGACGACGCCGAGGTGAAGGTCGGCGGCCATCAGGCCTCCAGCGCCTCGATGGCGACGATCCTGACCGCCCTTTATTTCGCCGTGCTGAAACCCGAGGACCGGGTGGCGGTGAAGCCTCATGCGGGGCCGGTCTTCCACGCCATCCAGTATCTGATGGGCCAGCAGACCCTCGAAAAGCTCAGGAATTTCCGCGGCTACAAGGGCGTCCAGTCCTACCCCTCGCGCACCAAGGACGGCGACGACGTCGATTTCTCCACCGGTTCGGTCGGCCTCGGCGTCGCGCAGACCCTCTTCGCCAGCCTCGTGCAGGATTACGTCCACGCGCATGGCTGGGCGAAGGACAAACCTGCCGGCCGCATGGTCTCGCTCATCGGCGATGCCGAGATGGACGAGGGCAACATCTTCGAGGCCCTGTTGGAGGGCTGGAAGCACGGCGTCCGCAATGTCTGGTGGGTGGTCGACTACAACCGCCAGTCGCTCGATGCCGTCATCCGCGAAGGCTTGTGGGAGCGCTTCGAAAGCCTCTTCCGCAATTTCGGCTGGGATGTCGTCATCCTGAAATACGGCAGCCTGCAGCAGGCGGCGTTCGCGGAACCCGGCGGCGACAAGCTCAAGGCCTGGATCGATACCTGCCCCAACCAGCTCTATTCCGCGCTCACCTATCAGGGCGGCGCGGCCTGGCGTAAACGCCTCACCGACGATCTGGGCGATCAGGGCGAGGTCAGCGCCCTCATCGAACGGCGGAGCGATGCCGAGCTTGCGGCGCTCATGGGCAATCTCGGCGGCCACGACCTGCCCGAATTGCTGAAAGCCTTCGAAGGCATCGATCATGACCGCCCGGTCTGCTTCATCGCCTACACGATCAAGGGCCAGGGCCTGCCCTTCGCCGGCCACAAGGACAATCACGCCGGCCTGATGACGCCGGCGCAGATGGATACCTTCCGCACGGCGATGAACGTGCGCGAGGGCCACGAATGGGATCCCTTCGAAGGCCTGCCGCTCGGCGAACAGAAGCTGAGCGCCTTCCTGAAAGACGTGCCGTTCTTCGCCAAGGGCCGCCGCCGCTACACCTCGCCCGCCATCGAGGTGCCCGCCGCGCTCACCTATCGCGCGTCGAAGGAAATGAGCACCCAGCAGGCGTTCGGCCTCATCCTCGATGAACTCGGCAAGGGCGACAGCGCGCTGGCCGAACGCATCGTCACCGCCTCGCCCGATGTCACCGTCTCGACCAATCTCGGGCCGTGGGTGAACCGCCGCGGCCTCTTCGCGCGCGACGAACTGGCCGACCTCTTCAAGTCGGAACGCATCCCCTCGACCTTCAACTGGCATTTCTCCCAGAAGGGCCAGCACATAGAGCTCGGCATCGCGGAGATGAACCTCTTCCTGATGCTCTCGGCGCTCGGCCTTTCGCATTCGCTGTTCGGCGAACGCCTGCTGCCCGTCGGCACGCTCTACGATCCCTTCATCGTGCGCGGCGGCGATGCGCTGAACTATGCCTGCTATCAGGACGCGCGCTTCCTTCTCGCCGCGACGCCCTCCGGCGTCACGCTCGCGCCCGAAGGCGGTGCGCACCAGTCGATCTCGACGCCGCTGATCGGCATGGCGCAGGACGGGCTTTGTTATTTCGAGCCGAGCTTCGCCGACGAACTCGCCGTCATGATGCGCTTCGCCTTCGACTACATGCAGCGCGAAGCCGACAAGGACGAAGCCGGCCCGGACACCCATACCTGGCTGCGCGACGAGACCGGCGGCAGCGTCTATCTGCGCCTCACCACGCGCCCGCTCGAACAGCCGATCCGCGAGATGACGCCAGCCCTCGCCAAGGGCATCATCGACGGCGCCTACTGGCTGCGCGAACCCGGCCCCAATTGCGAGATGGTCATCGCCTTCTCCGGCGCGCTTGCCCCCGAAGCCATGGCCGCCGCCGGGATGATCGGCGGGCGGATGCGCGACATCGGCGTCCTCGCCGTCACCTCATCCGACCGCCTCAACGCAGGCTGGACCTCCGCTGCCCGCGCCCGGGAGCGCGGCGAGACCTCCGCACGCAGCCATATCGACCGCCTGTTGCAGCCCTTGCCGCGCTATTGCGGCATCGTCACGGTGATCGATGGCCATCCGGCGACGCTCGCCTGGCTTGGCGCAGTCGCCGGCCACCGCACCCGCTCGCTGGGCGTCGAGCATTTCGGCCAGACCGGCTCGATCGCAGAGCTCTATGCCCATTACGGAATCGACGCCGCCGGGATCGCACGCGCCGCACGCGCGCTGGTTGCACGTTAACCGTCGCGAAATTTACCGATAACCCGACGTTAAAGGCACAGGCGCTAGGGTCCATCACCGAATTGGGGGCCTTATGTCGTTCAACAAACAGCGCGACGCGCAGCAGATGGAAAAGCTGGCTGCGGCGCCCTCGAACTGGCGAATTCTGAATCTGAACCGCACCACCCGCATGCTGCGCCAGGTGCATGGCGACGGCATCGGTACGTTCTTCCGCAACAAGCGGCTCGCCACATCGATCATCATCAAGCACACGCTGCGCGATCACGAACGCCAGATGTTCGAGAACCCGCCCATCGTCGCGACCAAGGTTCTGGTGCCGCTCGACGAGAATTCGATGGCGACCGGCGCGGTCTCGTTCTTCGTCGGCGAGCGCAGCTATCCCGCCATCATGCGCCAGTCCTTCGGCATCAACACCGCAGGCGGCGCGGCCAACCAGGACCGCGACGCGCTGATCCTCGCCAAGCTGAACGAGACGCCTTCGCTGGAGGTCTTCCTGCTGCGCGAGCTTCTGGGCGGCGACGATTTCGCGATTCCGAAGGATTACTTCCAGGTCTCGCTGCTCGAAGACTCGGCCATCAAGTCCTACATTACGCGCGAGCTGACGCCGCTGATCCGCATCGCCATCGAGAATGCGAACTCCGCCAAGGTGAATAAGTTCGTCGATTCGATCTTCGGCGCCGAGATCGGCGTGCAGGCGGCCGACTTCTTCGCCTCGCTGGGCCTCGCCCAGAACCGCTGGCAGAACGTCGTCTTCGCGTGGAAGGCGGCTCTCTTCTACGAAACCCAGTTCGCCCAGACGCAGAAGCGCTTCGAGGCGATGCTCGAGAATCTGCGCACGCTGCGCACCTACGGCCATAACGAGCTCTACCCGCGCTCGTTCGTGGACAACCATCTGGAGAATCTCAGCGCTTTCGCCGAACGCGCCTTCCAGCGCAGCGTCGATAGCGCGCGGGACTTCAACTCCGCCCGCCGCGCCTCGATCATCGAGAGCGGCAAGATTCTCGAGCTGAAGACTTATCTGGAAGAGCTCCCCGAGAACGTGCACGGCTTCGGCGGCTTCGCCGCACTGATCGACCACATTCTCTCGTATTGGAGCTACCGCACGCGCGGTCTCGACCACAAGCGCATGCCGGCTGAAATCTTCTGCACCGTCGCCGCCGACATCTGCGCGATGGAAAGCCAGTTCAAGCTGGGCGGTGAACAGACCGACCCGTTTCGCGCCTACGGTTAGGGCGCGGCGTCTAAAACAGATGCAGGCTTGAGCCGATGAGCGCGACCGGCCAGCGGCCGCGCTCGAACAAGCGGTATTTGAGCGCGAAGGGATGGTCGTCCTCGGCGCGTCCGGCGAGCAGCAGCAGCGCCGCATTGTGGCATGCCTGAACGCCGGCGCCCGCCGCCGCGTACGACGAGTAGCGGGCCGGCAGGCCGCGCCGCGCGCGGCCCCTCGCGGCCTCGCCATCTATAATCAAAAGCTCGTGTAAATCAAGCACCTATCGGCATTTGCGATCAGGTTTGCGATCGCTG